>NZ_JBFBOC010000033.1:0-61400 GCF_040685975.1 Kitasatospora sp. NPDC086791
GGGACGGCGGACCGCACGGAGGGGCGTCCGGTGCCGGCGTCGTGCACCTCGATCCGCAGCCGGTCCCCGATGACGGCGAACCGGACCTCGATCAGCCGGTCGGCGGGCGCGTCGGAGTGCTGGACCGCGTTGGCGAAGAGTTCACCGAGCAGCAGCTCGGCGACATCGGCGTAGCGGTCGCCGAAGGGGAGGCCGGCGAGGTAGGCCCGGAGCAAGTACCGGGCCAGGGGCGTGAATTCGGTCCGCGAGTCGAGCCGGGCCGCGAACGTGCGGGGGCGGTGGGTTTTGAGCATGGCGAAGGACCTCAAGGGAGGATTGCGTGAGATTCGAATGCGCTGTGCGCCCGGGTACGCCTGGTTCGATGTCATCCAGTGTCCCGGCGGCGCGACTTGGGCGTCGATTGAAGGGTGGATCTGCTCTTCGGACGGTCCTCTTCCGTGCGCAGCTGACGCCCTCCGGCACCGGCGGTAGCCGCCTCTCAGGGTTCCACGCGCCGGACATGAGGACCTCCGAAGGTTGCTATTTGCTTCCGGAGAATCACCGGGCGTAGCCATAGTGGCGTGATGGACCCTACGATTGCCAGCGTCTTACCTATGACAGCAATGTCATGTGAAGGAGCTGAAGGATCATGGCTGAAGCCGATGTTGACGCCCAGGCATCGCCACAAGTCCGCTTTGGCCAGGAACTCCGCAGGTCACGACGGGCAAGACGGTGGTCACAGACCGAGGCAGCCAGGCATCTAGGGTACTCGGGCGCGCACATCTCATATGTCGAGAACGGGAAGCGCTCCCCAACACGACCGCTGGCTGTTAAGGCCGATGAGGTGTTCGGATCGGGCCAACGGTTCTACGAGTTGTGGCGGCGATTCAGCCGGGCGGCACTCCTGGAGGGATTCGCCGAGTTCGCTGACGCCGAAGCCCGGTGCCGACGGCTCCGAACGGTCGGCCTGATCATCGTCCCTGGCCTCTTGCAGACCCCCGCATATGCGAGGGCGCTTGCACAGGCAGCTGTGAGACGGGGTGCGATCACGCCGACCGAGGCCGATGAACGCACTGACTATCTGGCCCTGCGTCAGGAGGTTCTCGAACAGAAGTGCCCTCCGGTGATTCACGCGGTGCTTGAGGAGGGAGTGCTGCTGCGCCCCATCGGCGGCCCTCAGGTCATGGCCGAGCAGCTGCGGCATCTTGAGGACTTGGCCGAGCGGCCGAACATCACGGTGCAGATCGCTCCGTTCGCCATGGGAGAGAACCTCTCCTTCACGCTGCCGGTGGTTCTGTTGAATCTCCCGGACCACACAGTCGTGGGGTATGCGGAATCAACAGCGAGGGGCCATCTTGAGCGATCCCGCGCAACGGTTGCGGGATGGGAAAGTGACTACGATCAGCTCCTGGTGGAAGCGCTGCCGAAGGCCGCATCCCA
Source organism: Kitasatospora sp. NPDC086791 (assembly GCF_040685975.1). Taxonomy (NCBI): domain Bacteria; kingdom Bacillati; phylum Actinomycetota; class Actinomycetes; order Kitasatosporales; family Streptomycetaceae; genus Kitasatospora; species Kitasatospora sp. NPDC086791. Next base: position 1,420 of record NZ_JBFBOC010000033.1, read on the forward strand.
GGAGATGATCCGCAAGGCCCGGAAGGAAGACCGATCATGACCGACCGTCTAGACCTGTCCAGCGTTTCCTGGATCAAGTCCTCGTACTCCAACAACGGCGGCGACTGCGTCGAGGTCACTGCCGACGTCCCCGGCCTGACTCCCGTCCGCGACTCGAAGGACCCCCAGGGGCCGGCCCTGCTCTTCCGGGCCGAGGCTTGGGTGTCGTTCGTTTCCGCCGTCCGCAGCGGCGAGTTCGGCGGAGTCTGAACCGAAGCCGTGCGCGTGTGGGCAAGGTGCCGCCCGCGTTACAGCTTCGTCGGCGAGAAGGTGTCGCACTGGGCGAGGTCGCCGCTGCGGTAGCCGGTGGTGAACCAGGCCTTGCGCTGCTCGGAGGAGCCGTGCGTCCACGCCTCCGGGTTGATCTTCCCGGTGGCCTGCTGCTGGATGCGGTCGTCGCCGACGGCCGCGGCCGCGTCCAGGCCCTGGGCGATGTCCTGGTCGGTGAGGGAGGCGATCAGCGGGCGCCCGGTGGAGGGCTGCGGGGTGGTGGTGGCGTGGTGCGCCCACACCCCGGCGTAGCAGTCGGCCTGCAGTTCCAGGCGCACCGAGGCGCTGTTCGCGCCCTGGCGGTCGTTGCCGACCTTCTGCATGGTGCCGGTGAGGGTCTGGATGTGGTGGCCGTACTCGTGGGCGACGACGTAGGACTCGGCGAACGGGCCGCCCTTGGCGCCGAAGCGGCTGGAGAGCTCGTTGAAGAAGCCGAGGTCGAAGTAGGCCTTCTTGTCCCCGGAGCAGTAGAACGGGCCGACCGCCGAGGTCGCCGACCCGCAGGCGGTGGAGACCTGACCGGTGAACAGCACCGTCTCGGCGCTCTTGTACGGGAGGTTGGTGCGGCGCGGCAGTTCGGTGCGCCAGAAGTCCTGCAGGCTGTTGGTGACTGCCACGATCCGGCAGTCCTGGCGCTTGTTGGCGTCCGCGCCGGTCTTGCAGGCCTGCTGCGCCTCGCCGGCGGTGCGCACGCCGCTGGAGGAACCGGAGCCGGAGCCGCTGCCGGAGGACAGGCCCAGCAGCTTCGGGTCGACGCCGAGGACGATCGCGAGCAGCACCGCGATCAGGCCCACGGCGCCGCCGCCGATGGCGACCTTCCCGCCGGGGATGCCGCGCCGGTCGTCCACCTGCGAGGTGTCGAGGTCGCCCTGGTCGTCGAACTGCATTGGTCCTGCCTGCCCGCTGGTGTGGTGGTCCGCGCCGCCGGTGACGGTCTGTACCGCCGACGGCCCGCACAGCCTACGGGCAGCGGCCGCCGGCGCGCCGCAGCGGGGCCTCGGGCGGCCTCGGACGGCGGGCGGCGGGCGGCGGGCGGGCCCGGCGGCGTGCGGCGGGCGGCGGGCGGGCCCGGCCCTCCGGGGAGCGGGAGGGCCGGGCGGCGGGCGTCAGCCGGCGGGCACCGGCCGGCGCCGATCAGCCGGCACTCACCGGCGCCGGCGCGTAGCCGGCCGGGCGGGTGGTGAAGGTGCCCCGGCCCTGGGTGCGTCCGCGCAGGCGGCTCGCGTAGCCGAACAGTTCGGCCAGCGGCACCAGCGCGATCACCTGCGCGGTGGCGCCGCCGCGCGCGGCCGTGGTGGCCCGGACGTGGCCGCGCCGGGCGGCGAGGTCGCCGAGGACCGTGCCGAGCGCGTCCTCGGGCACGGTGACCGTCACCTCCGCGACCGGTTCCAGCAGCCGCATCCGCGAGGCCCGCAGCGCCTCGCGCAGCCCGAGGCGGGCGGCGGTGCGGAAGGCGAGCTCGGAGGAGTCCTTGGGGTGGGTGGCCCCGTCGGTGAGGGTGACGGCCACGCCGGTGACCGGGTGGCCGCCGAGCGGGCCCTCGGCGAGGGCGTCGCGGCAGCCGGCCTCGACGGCCTGCACGTACTCGCGCGGTACTCGCCCGCCGGTGACGGTGGAGGCGAACGTGAACCCGGCCCCGGACCCGCCGTCGGAATCCGCCGGCAGCGGCTGGACGTCGAGCACGAGGTGGGCGAACTGGCCCGCGCCGCCGTCCTGTTTGGCGTGCCGGTGCACGAAGCCGCGCACGCCCTCGACCAGGGCCTCGCGCAGCGCGACCGTCGGCCGTCCGGTGACCGCCTCGACGCCGCTGTCGCGCCGCACCTTCTCCACCGCGACCTCCAGGTGCAGCTCGCCCAGGCCCGACAGGGTGCGCTGCCCGGTCTCGGGGTCGGTGGCCAGGCGCAGCGAGGGGTCCTCCTCGGCGAGGCGGGCCAGGGCGGCGGCGAGCCGGTCGGTGTCGGTGGCGCGGCGGGCCTCGACGGCGACGGTGACGACCGGGTCGGCGCTCACGGGTGCCTCCAGGAGGATGGGGTGGTCGGGGTCGCACAGGGTGGCGCCGACGCGGGCGGTCTTGGGGCCGATGACGGCGACGATGTCGCCGGCGCGGGCGTGGTCGGTCTCGGCGTGGCGGTCGGCCGTCACCCGCAGGATGCGGGCGACGCGTTCGCGGCGGCCGGTGGCGGTGTCGAGCACGGTTGCTCCCTTGTGCAGGGTGCCGGCGTACAGGCGCAGGTAGCTGAGGCGGCCGGTGGGGGCCGCGGTGACCTTGAACGCCAGTGCGGTCAGGGGCTGTTCGGGGTCGGCGGTGCGCTGCTGCGCGCCGTCGGCCGAGCGGACGGGCGGGACGTCGAGCGGGGAGGGCAGGTAGGCGACGGCGGCGTCCAGGAGGGGTTCGATGCCGCGGTTGCGGTAGGCGGAGCCGCACAGCACGACCACGGCCTCGCCGGTGCGGGTGAGTTCGCGCAGGGCGGTGGTGAGGGTGGCGGCGCTGACGGTGCCGTGGGTGCAGAACTCCTCCAGGGCTTGCGGGTTCAGTTCGGCGACGGCCTCCTCCAGGGCGCGGCGGCGGTCGGCGGCGTCGGCGGCGAGGTGTGCGGGCACGGGGGCCTCGGCCGCCGGGGTGCCGTCGTCGTGCCAGGTGAGCGCGCGCAGGCGCAGCAGGTCGACGACGCCGGTGAACGATTCCTCGGTGCCGATGGGAAGTTGGACGGCGAGGGGGTGGGGGTGGAGGCGTTCGCGGATGGAGGAGACGGCGGTGTCCAGGTCGGCGCCGGCGCGGTCGAGTTTGTTGACGAAGGCGATGCGGGGCACGCCGTGGCGTTCGGCCTGGCGCCAGACGGACTCGCTCTGCGGTTCGACGCCGGCGACGGCGTCGAACACCGCGACGGCGCCGTCCAGGACGCGCAGGGAGCGTTCGACCTCGTCGGCGAAGTCGACGTGGCCGGGGGTGTCGATGAGGTTGATCCGGTGTCCGGCCCAGGCGCAGGTGACGGCGGCGGCGAAGATGGTGATGCCGCGGTCGCGTTCCTGGGGGTCGAAGTCGGTGACGGTGGTGCCGTCGTGGACCTCGCCGCGCTTGTGGGTGGTGCCGGTGAGGTAGAGGATCCGTTCGGTGACGGTGGTCTTGCCGGCGTCGACGTGGGCGAGGATGCCGAGGTTGCGGACGGCGGCGATGGCGGCGGTGGCGCTCGTGGTGGCGGTGGTGGTGGCGCTGGTGGTGGTGTCGGTGCGCATGGCCCGGGTGCCTTTCGAGGCGGTTTCCTACGGGTGGGCGCGCGATTCGGCCGGTGCTGACAGTGCGCTGACGTTACGTCAGTTTGGCTCCCGCTGAAGGCCCGTACGGGCACAGCGGGGCGTCGCGGGTTCAGACGGTGGCAGCACGGCTCCGGTGCCGGCCGCGCAGCGGGCACCGGGAGGGCGGGGACACCAGGATCACCTCGTACCGGGAGGCGGGAGAGGGGGCGGCGGCGCTCTGCTTCGGCACGGCCGCTCGCCTCCTCTCTCTCGCCTCGTCCGTCGGTACGGTCCGCCGCGCGTCGGGGCGCGGCTGCGTGGCGAGTGTAGGGAAGGCGGGCCGGGCGGGGCGAAGGGTTTTCCGGTGCCGGGTCTTCCGGTGCCGGGTTTTCCGGTGCCGGGTCTTCCGGGCCCGCACGCCCGTCGCCGCTCGCCGCCGTCGGCCGCGACAATGTGGTCCATGACCAGCACACCGCCGCCTCCGGACCCGCCGTCGCCCTCCGCCCCTCCCCCGCCGGGCTGGGAGAACCCCGACGTCCGGGCCGACCGGCGCCTGGTGGAGATGCTGCAGGAACTGCGGGTGCTGCAGACCGGCGTGCAGATCGTCTTCGCCTTCCTGCTCGGCATCGCCTTCACCCCGCGCTTCTCCGAACTCACCGACGCCCAGCAGGACATCTACATCGCCACCCTGCTGCTGACCGTCATCGCCGCGGCCGTCCTCGCCACCCCCGTCGCCCTGCACCGCGGCCTGTACCACCACCCCGCCAAGGGCCGGATCGTCACCGTCTCCGCCCGCATCGCCCAGACCGGCCTGCTGCTGCTGGCCTCCGCGCTGACCGGTGCCGTCCTGCTGGTCCTGGACTTCGTCCTCGGCCCGGCGGTGGCGGTGCCGATCACCTGCTTCATCGCGCTGATCTTCGGCGCCCTGTGGTTCGTCCTGCCCTGGGCCGTACGCCGCGCCACCACCCGCGACCGCACCTGACACCCGGCACCGGGCACCCGCCCGCGCGCGCCGGGACCGCGCGCCCCGGGACCGCGGCGCCGGCTTCCGCCGCCCGCTTCCGCCGTCCGCGCGGGCGAGTCCGACGCCGGCCGATGACGCTTGTGCGCCGCCGAGTGACCGGACGCCCACAGCCGGACGGGGGGAGGGCGGTTCGTGAGGTGACGTCCGTTGCGAGGGTGGGGTCGCAGCGTTCCCGGTCCGGGGGCGGTTCGGCACCTCGTCTCACCGTTGCGGGTGGTCGAGGACCCCCTCCAGCCAGTCGAAGACCACCTGGCAGTGGCGCTGCGGTGCCATGGGGGAACAGTGCAGCTGGGCGCCCTCGGCCGCGGTCAGTCTGAGGTAGTCCTTCGGGGCCCGCAGCAGGCCGTACATCTCGCCGGGCTGGCCCGCGTAGAACTGCTCGCCCTCGTAGTCCAGGACCAGGGTCGGGGCGGTGATCCGGGGTGCCGCAGCGGTGATGTCCAAGGCGATCACGGCCTGGGCGGGGGTCCAGAAGTCGGTGAGGAGTTCGCCCGCGCGCGCGGCCCGCGTCGCGTCCGGGGCGAAGCCCTCCAGGCGCTTCTGGAGAGTGAACCGGTCGACGGCGGACAGCTGGGGGACGACGTCGTCGTTCCAGATCCGGTTGGTCTTCGCCTTGTCGGCACTGACGATGCCGCGGAGGTCGGCGGGGAAGGCGTCCCACGGCCGGAGGCAGCCGGGCATGGCGACCAGTGCGGCCAGGCGGTGTTCGAAGGCCGCGGCCCGGGGGGCGAGATTGCCGCCCATGCTGAAGCCGGTCAGCGCGATGCGGGTCCGGTCGACCTCGGGGCGCCGGTACAGCCAGTCGATCAGCGGGCCGATGACGCTCTCCCAGCGGCTGCTGAAGGGGATCTCGTCGACGAAGAGCAACTGCCCCTGGCCCGGGCCGTCGTAGACGAGCGCGTTCCAGCCCCGCTCCAGGGCGGCCGGGACGCCGTAGCTCCACATGTCGATGTTCTGGCCGTCGCTGCCGTTGGTCAGGATGACCGTGGGGCGCGGGCAGTCGGAGGAATCGGAGGAGCCGGGACGGAAGAACCAGACCGGCATCCGCGCGCCGCCCCAGGGCACGGTGGCGCGTACCGCGGCCGGCTCGCAGAGCGAGGCGAAGGTGTCCCAGCAGCCGCGGCCGCTGCGGTAGACGGCCTGCTCCCCCGCGCGGCCACTGGTGCCCAGGACGAAGTACAGCGTCTGGGCGTAGCACTGTGCGGCCCGCAGGGAGAGCCACCGTCGGGTCTGCGCGCGGCCGTTCGTGCCGGCGTCGTCGGCCTGCCGGGCCAGCCGGTCGCCCAGGGCACGGAAGGTGTCGGTGAACGTCTGGTAGCCGGCTCCGGCCGCGTTGATCTCGTTGACGGCCGTCAGCACCTCACCCACCTCACCGCCGTGCCGGCCCGCGCTTCCCAGGGCGAAGAGGGCGTTGAAGTTGAGGTCGGCGGCCTCGAACAGCTGCATGGCACCCGGGGCCGGCGAGGCCACGGAGGCAGCGGACGCCGGTGCGGACGCCGCGGCCGGCCGCGCCCCGGCCGAGGCCAGTACCCCGGTTCCGGCCGAGGCCAGGGCCCCGGTTCCGGCGGCGAACGAGGCGAGGACGCCGCGCCGGGACGGGCGGCCGGCGACGGGAGTGCCCTCGGGGTTCATGACGGGGTCCTTTCCGGGAACGACGACGCGCTGGACCGGGACGCCGCCCGGGTGCCGCACGGGCACCGGCACGGCCGTGTCTCCTCGAATCCGCGCCGGCCACGCCGTCGTACCGCTTCGTCGAGGTGGCGGCGCGAGCCCGCGGTCTCCCGGCGAGCCTCGCGACCGTGCCCGTGACCGTGACCGTGCCCGGTCAGGCTACGCGTCGACCACGCGACCGTCCGGGGAGGCGCCACCGGGCGGCGCGTCGGCGGGGCCCAACCGGGCGCGGTCACGGGGAATTCGGTTCGGGCCTGAACCGTCCTTCCCGGGAACGCCGTTGGCATGAACAGAGGCACCTGGAGGTGCTTTCTCGTCACAACGGGTCGCGGGCGGCCTGGAGTCGCTCGCGGGGGAAAGGGGAACGATGAGGAAGACCAGGACGACGAAGCGGATCGTGTCGCTGTTCGGGGCCGCGCTGGCGCTCGCTGCCGTCAGCGGTGTGACCACCGCGACCAGCGCGTCCGCCGACGTCAACAGTGAGTGGAACTGCTCGCGCAACCCCGGTGGTTGGGACCACATGAACTGGGGGAACTGCCTGCTGCCCGGCGACTCGCTCGTCTCGGCGAACGGCGCCTACCGGCTGATCTACCAGAGCGACGGCAACCTCGTGCAGTACGACCGCTGGGGCACCGCGATCTGGGCCAGCGCCACCAACGGCGGCGGCGCGGGCAAGGCGATCATGCAGTACGACGGCAACTTCGTCGTGTACGACACCTTCAAGAACGCGAAGTGGTGGTCCGGCACCAACTTCAACTGCAACCCCAGCGCCAACTGGATCCGCCTGCAGAACGATGCGAACCTCGTGGTCTACCGCCCGCACAACGGGGATGCCTACAGGCCGGTCTGGTCGACCCAGTACGGAAAGGTCGGCACCTGCTGATGCCGGACCGGACCGGCCGCTGAGCCACCGTGAGCACCGGGAGTGGGAAGTCGGCGGCTCCGACGTCCCGCTCCCGGCCGCCGGGCCTGACGGCTGCGCGACCTGGTGGCCGAACGGCCTGGTCGCCGGGGCGGATCGCCGGTAGCCTGCGCGTTCATGAGGCGCCCGTGGATCATGCCGGTCCTGTTCGTACTGTGCGGCTCGGCCGTCGCGGCCGGGATGGCCGCCCGGGGGAACCTCGCGGCGGGCGGCGCGTTCCTGCCGGTGTTCCTGCTGGCCGCCTTGCTGAACTCGCCCCTGGCCTTCCCGCGGTCGATCAGTGCGGCGCAGGCGCAGCGCCGCGGCGCGGTCGACGGGCGGCCGGTGGTCTTCTGGCGGCCGGGCTGCGTGTACTGCCTGCGGCTGCGGCTCCGGTTGGGCCGCGACGCCCGTCGGCTGCACTGGGTCGACATCTGGCGCGACCCGGAGGCGGCGGCCGCCGTGCGGGCGGTGAACGACGGCAACGAGACCGTGCCGACGGTCTTCGTGGCGGGCCGGCCGCACACCAATCCCCCGGTGGAGTGGGTGCGCGCGCGGCTTTCCCCGTCCGCGTGAGCGCAGCCGGCGCCCCTTGCCCCCTGCCGGGCGGGCCCGGTCAGGCCGGGGTGGCGAGGAGGGCGTCGGTGGCGGTGACGGTGACGCCCAGGCGGCGGAGGGCCTGGAGCGCGGCGGTGTGGGCGGGAGCGGAGTGGGCGGTGACGGCGTCCTCGGCGACGGTGGTGGGGTAGCCGAGGGTGACGGCGGTGCGGACGGTCTCGCCGACGCCGTACTCGGTGCTGATGCCCGCGACGACGAGGGCGGTGGCGCCCAGGCGGCGCAGGCGTGCGGCGAGGTCGGTGCCCTCGAAGGCGTCGATGCCGTACTTGGTGACGACCTCGTTGCCGGGGCGGGCGTCGACCTCGGGCGCGAAGCGGTTGGGGGCGGAGTCGGGGCCGCCGTCGCTGCCGTCGATGCGGGCGTAGCGGACCAGGACCACGGGCCGGGCGGCGGCTTCGAAGGCGGTCTTCAGCCGGGCGGCGGAGCGGACCACGGCGGCGCCGGTCAGTGGGGCGGCGGGGCGGTTGACGATCCAGTGCTGGAGGTCGACCAGCACCAGGACGGTGCCGGGGGCGGGGATGAAGGCGGCGGGGGTGTCGGTCATCGGGACTCCGTCGGGTGTCGGCCGACCCGGGCGGGCCGTGCCGTTCGGTCGGTGCCGTTCGGCGGGTGTCGTTCAGTCGGTGCCGCGCAGGGCGGCCGTGGCGCGTTCCAGGAGCGCGCGCAGCTGGGCCCGTTCGGCCGGGTCGAGGGCGTCGGCGAGGCGCTGTTCGACGCCGCGGGCCAGGGCGTCGGCCTTCTTCGTCAGCGCGCGGCCGGTCCGGGTGAGCCTGGCCACGAGGACCTTCTGGTGGACGCTGGAGGTCTCGCGGGTGATCAGGCCCTTGGCCTCCAGGTTGGCCAGGACCGTGGTCATGGTCTGCGGCGTGACCATGCACGCGCGGGCCAGCTGGGCGCCGGAGCTGCCGGAGGACTGCTGGAGGACGAGCAGGGCCACGTACTGGGGCACCGTCAGGTCGACGGTGCGCAGCACGCGGGTCTTCTCGGCGATGAGGGCTTGTTCGGCGCGTTTGATGGCGTGGCCGAGGCGGTCGTGGACGTCGGGCGGGGTCGTGGCCGGGTGGTCGGTGCTGTGGTCGGTCATCGTGGTCGCCTTCCTGGCCGGCCCCCGGTCGTGGATTGTTCGTGCTTTACGTTATATCAGTATCCTGATACTCCGCCAGGCCCGTCCGGGCGGCGTGCCGGCGGGCGTGCCGGTAGGCGTTCCGGCAGGATGGGTCGGCATGGAACGTGTGCTTGGAATCGGCGGGTACTTCCTGCGGGCCGCCGACCCGGCGGCGCTGGGCGCCTGGTACCGCGACTGCCTGGGCCTGGACGCGGACGACAACGGGCTGTGGCGTCAGGAGGGCGGACCGACGGTGTTCGCGGCGTTCGAGTCCGGGACGGACTACTTCGGCTCGCGGGCGCAGCAGAGCATGCTCAACTTCCGGGTCCGCGACCTGGACGCGATGCTCGCGCAGCTGCGCGCCAAGGGCGCGGACGTGGCCGGGCGGACGCAGGACATGGCGGGTGTGGGCCGGTTCGGCTGGGTGACCGATCCCGAGGGCAACCGGGTCGAACTGTGGCAGCCCGCCTGAGCGGTGGGGACCGCCTGCGGCCGCCACCGTCCGTGCGGGCGTTCGCCGTTCGCGCCCGCGGCGCGGTCCGCCCGCGTGCGAGAATGAGCGCCATGGCGTCGACACTGCCGCTCGAGGAGAGACTGCGGGCCGAACTCGGCGTACCCCGAAGGGTCCTGGCGCTGGAGAGCAGTCCGCGGTCGCGGGTGTGGCGGGCGGAGCTGTCCGGTGCGCCGGTGGTGGTCAAGCAGCTGGTCGACGCGCCGGAGGCCGACGAGCGTTACGCCCGCGAGGTGGCCGGCCTGACGCTCGCCGCCCGGGTCGACCCGCCGGTGGTGCCGCGGCTGCTGGGCACCGATCCGGCGCGGCGGGTGCTGGTCCTGGAGTACCTGGAGCACCGGCGGCCCGCCGAGGACTGGCTGGTCGACTACGCCGCCGCCCTGGCCCGTCTGCACGCGGCCACCGGCCCCGGTGACGCGGGCGTGCTGCCCGCCTGGTCCGGGCCGACCGCGGGCGACGTCGATGCCTTCCTCGCCTTCGCCGCCGCCCTCGGCGTCCCGGTGGCGTCCGGTGTCCGGGCCGAGCTGGACGCCCTCCTGGGCCGTCTGCTCGCCGCGCCGGGGCACGCCCTGCTGCACGGCGATCCCTGCCCCGGCAACGACCTGCACACCGGCGGCGGTGTGCGGTTCATCGACTTCGAACAGGCCTCGCTGGGCAGCGGCCTGGTCGAACTCGCCTACCTGCGGATCGGGTTCCCGACCTGCTGGTGTTCCACCGCCCCGCCCGCCGCCCTGCTGGACGCGGCGGAGGCCGCCTACCGCGCGGCCTGGCGCGGCGCGACGGGCACCGGGGCCGGGGCCGGTCCCGCCGATCTCACCGACGCGTGCGCGGGCTGGCTGCTGCGGGGGGACGCTCTGGTCCAGCGGGCCGAGCGCGGGGGCGTCGACCACCTGGCCCGGGCCGTGGAACGGGACTGGACCTGGGGCACGGCGACGGCCCGGCAGCGGCTGGTCCACCGCCTCGACGTCGTCGCCGGGGCGGCCGCCGACGGTGGTGACCGTGGTGAGCTGCGCGGGCTGGGGCGGCTCGCGGCGGACCTGCGCCGGAGCATGCTCGCGCGGTGGCCGCGCCTGCGGCCACTGCCCCTGCTGCGACCGTAGGCACCGGCCCGCCCCGGGGCTTCCGGGCGAAACCGCTGGAGCGGCGGCGCGCGGGCGGGGAGACTGCGGGAATGGACACTCCCGTACCGGACCTGCGCGTCCGCACCGTCGTGCCCGACTACGCCGGCATGCATCCCCTGGTCGCCGACCTGGTGCTGCCCGAGGGCGCGTCGATGTCCGTGATGAGCGCGCTGGAGACCTCCCGTGAGCTGATCCGGCACTCCTACTACCGGTACGAGTTCGCCACCGTCGCCGTCACGCACGCGCTGTTCGCCGTGGAGCAGGTCCTCGCCGAACGCCTGGCCGACGAGGACGCCCCGCCGGGCGAGCTGGTCCGGCGGGCCGCCGACGCGGGGCTCGTCTCGGCCTACCTGGCCGGCGAGTTGGAGCGCGGCCTGCGGCTGCGCGAGCGGATCGCGCGGGGCGCCGCGACCAGTGCCGTCGTCAATCCGCTCCGGGCCGTCGACCTGGTGCGCGCGGTCTTCGACACCGTCGCCGTGCTGCTGCGCCCGGCGGCGCAGGCGGCCGGGACGGGCGGCACCAGCGGCACGGGCGACGCAGGAGGCGCGGGCGGCGCGGAGGATCCGCGCGAGCGCCTCGCCCGGCTGTGGGAGGAGCACCGCAACGCCCCGTTCCCGGCGAGCTTCCGCGGGGTGGACATCGACGGCGCGGACCTGGTCCTCCTGGACGCCGACGTCGCCGGGCTCGTCCAGCGCGAACTGGAGGGCGGCCTCGACGGCGAGGGCGTCGCGGCCCTGCGGGCACGCATCGCCGCCCTGCGCGCGGTCGTGCCGCTGCTCGACGAGGAGTACTGCGCCGCCTACTTCACCCGGCTGCGCACCGCCGCCGACCTCGCGGCGGCCCGTCACCTGCCGCCCGCGGCCTGAGCGCCCCGCCCGCGGACCCATGGACCCGGGCCTCGTCCGGCGGGTAGTCACCCCCGCGGCGACGGCGGCCGGCGGCCGTCCCTGCGCTCCCCGATCGCCGATCGCCGATCGCCGCCATAGCGTTCACTCCACACCCATTGCAATGAGCAAGTCTCCTGTCGTTGCGTTATCGACAGATCCGTTGCAACACTTTCGCGCTCTCCACCTGCAGTGATGGCTATTTGACGCAACAGCAGCGTTGTCCGTCCATGGAAAGCAACGTAGCGTTTCCATCGTCAGAAACGACGACCGGACAGCGAACGCACAGGAGAGCACCATGCAGACCTTCGCCACCACCGCCCCGATCACCGCCGTCCTGGACCTCCCCGCCGGACGCGTCCAGCTGATCGCCGCCGACCGCGCCGACACCACCGTCGAGGTCCGCCCGGCCGACCCCGCCAGGAACCGCGACGTCCGCACCGCCGAGCAGACCACCGCCGTCTACCGCGACGGCGTGCTGCGGATCCACACCCCCGAGACCGGGAACGCCCTCCTCGGCCCCGGCGCCGTCGAGGTCACCCTCCGGCTGCCCGCCGGCTCCCACGTCGAGGCCCGCACCGCCGCCTGCGAACTGCGCGTCGTCGGCCGCCTCGGCGACCTCGCCTTCGACGGCGTCCACCGGCAGGCCAAGATCGACGAAGCCGCGAGCGTGCGCCTGACCGCCACCGACGGCGACATCGGGATCGGCCGCCTCACCGGCCCGGCCGACATCACCACCGCCCGCGGCGACATCCGCATCACCGAGGCCCACCACGGCACCGTCACCCTCACCACCCGCGCCGGGGACATCACCGTCGGCGCCGCCCCCGGCGCGTGCGCCGCCCTCGACGCCGCCACCGCCCACGGCCGCATCGCCAACGCCCTGCGCAACGACGGCACCACCACCCTCGACATCCGCGCCACCACCTCCCACGGCGACATCACCGCCCACAGCCTCTGACCGACGAGCACCGACGAGCACCGGCGAGCACCGGCGACCCCGGACTCACCCCGAACGAGCCCGCACCCACCCGAAACAGGACCCCGACCAGGCCCCGACGGGCCGAAGGAAAGGCACCCCATGAGCACGAACGTCCGGCCGGCCGCCTGGAGCGGCCTGGTCCCCGTCGACGACACCGCCCTCGCCGTCACCGACACCGGCGGCCCCGGCATCCCGGTGGTCTACCTCAACGGCCAGTTCGCCACCCAGGGCTACTGGCGGCGCGTCATCACCGAACTCGGCCACGGCTACCGGCACATCACCTACGACGAGCGCGCCCGCGGCCGCACCTCCCACCGCTCGGCCGACTACTCCTTCGAAGCCGCCGTCCGCGACGTCGACGCCGTCCTCGCCGCCCGGGGCGTGGAACGGGCCCTGGTCCTCGGCTGGTCCTACGGGGCGTTCGTCGCCGCCCACTGGGCCTCCCGCAACCCCGGGCGCGCCCTGGGCGCCGTCCTGGTCGACGGCGCCCAGCCCTACGACTGGCTCGACGAGGCCATGGAGCAGCGCATCCGCAAGCAGTTCCGCCGGTGGGGCTGGTTCCTGCCGCTGCTGCGCCCCACCGGCCTGACCCCGCGGATGAACGCCGACGAGCTGGCGCGGTGCAACATCGAGCTGGGCAGGGTCGCCCGCGAACGCGAACTGGCCCCCGTGCTGGACGCCATCGCCGTCCCGACCCGGTACGTGGTCGCCTCCGGGGCGTCCCTGGGCAGCCGCGGCGACGAACAGGAACGCATCCGGGCGGGCCTGGCGGCGGTGGCCGCCCGCAACCCGGCGATCGAGATCAGCGCGAAGGTCGCGAGCAACCACGGCGCGATCCTGCGCAAGGACTTCCGCGCCGTCGCGGACGCCGTCCGCGAGATCACCCCCGCCGGACCCGCCGACCGCGCCGGACGCTGACGGCCCCGCACCCGGGCCCTTCCGCCGGCGCGCCGGTGCGAGGGGCGGCCGGAGGGGCGGGAGGAGGGCCGGCGGCCCCCGAACGGGTGGACTCCGCGCCCGGTGCCCCCGAGGCGGGCGTTCCCGGGGGCCGCGGTGGTGATGCTGCCGTGCGTCCGACCCCGACCCCCGAAAGGGCGCCCCCGTGCCACGCACCCCCCGCCGCGCGCTCCTCGCCGCCGCCCTGATCGCCGCCTGCGCACTGGCCCCGGTCACGGCGGCCCCCACCACCGCCGCCGCCCCCGCCACGGCCGCCACCGGCGGCCACGCCACCGGCGGCCACGCCACCGGAAACCACCGCTTCGACACCCACGACGGCGGGGACGACTGCCCGCCCGACGGCCTCGGCCCCGAGCTGACCGCCCGCCTGGACACCGCCATCGCGGACGTCCGCCGCCAGGCCGCCGTCCCCGGCGTCGTCGTCGGCCTGTGGATGCCGGGCCGGGGCTGCTACGTCCGCGCCACCGGCGTCGCCGACACCACCACCGGCGCGCCGATGCGCACCGACGACTTCGTCCGCATCGGCAGCGAGACCAAGACCTTCACCGTCACCGCGCTCCTCCAGCTCGTCGACGAACACCGCATCGGCCTGGACGACCCGATCTCCGCCCACCTCGACGGCGTGCCGGGCGGCGACTGCATCACGCTGCGCCAGCTCGCCGGGATGCGCAGCGGCCTGTTCCCGTACACCTCCGACCCCGGTTTCGTCCACGACCTGCTCAGCGACCCGCGGCGCTCCTTCACCCCGCAGGAGGCGCTCGCCTACGGTTTCCGGCACGACAACGACTTCGCCCCGGGCACGCGGTTCGAGTACTCCAACACCAACCTCGTGCTGCTCGGTCTGGTGGTCGAGAAGGTGACCGGCCGCCCGCTCGCCGAGGTGCTGCGCGAGCGCGTGCTGCGCCCGGCCGGTCTGCGCCGCACCCTGCTGCCCCGGGGCGCCGAGTTCCCCGTGCCGCACCCGCACGGCTACACCGACCAGACGCTCAGCGGCGCCACGGCGGACGCCACCGACTGGAACCCCAGCTGGGCCTGGGCCGCCGGGGCGATGATCTCCGACCTGCGGGACCTGCGGCACTGGGCGGAGGTCGTCGCCACCGGGCGGCTGCTCAGCCCCGCGACCCAGGCGCAGCGCCTGGCCACCCTGCCGACGGGTTTCCCCGACACGAGCTACGGTCTGGGCATCCTGGAGACGGGCGGGTGGATCGGGCACAACGGCTCCATCCCGGGCTACGAGACGGTGACGGTCTACCTGCCGGCGCAGCGGGCGACGCTGGTCGTCGAGATCAACACCGACTCCACCGTCCAGGGCCAGGAGCCGTCCACGCTGCTGGCCCGCGCGATCACCCGGATCGTCACGCCGGAGAACGTCTACGCGGGCGCGATCGCGACCCGGTAGCGGCGGGGCGGGCGGGGCGGGCGGGCGGGCGGTCAGTGCGCGCTCGTGCCGGCCCCGGCCCCGGCCGCCAGGGCGGCGGGCAGGGCCGTCAGGGAGTGCAGGACGGCGATGCCCTCGCCCGCCGGTGTGCCGGAGGCGGAGCGGTCGAGCCAGAAGGCGCGCAGGCCCGCGTCGCGGGCGCCGAGCGCATCGAGGTCGTGCTTGTCCCCCACGTAGGCGACCTGGTGCGGGGCGAGGCCCAGGCGTGCGCAGCCGGCCCGGAAGATGCCCGGGGCGGGTTTGGCCTCGCCGTGTTCGTCGGAGCAGACCAGCACCGCGTCGTCGAAGTGGTGCAGCAGGCCGATGGCGTCGAGTTTGCGGCGCTGGTGGCCGGTCGAGGAGTTGGAGACGATGCCGAGCCGGTAGGCGGGCGCGAGCGCGGCCAGCACCGGTGCGGCGTCCGGGAACGCGGCGCGGACGGTGTCGCGGTGGGCCGTGTACCCGGCGAACCAGGCGGCCGCCCGCTCGTCCGGCAGGTGCGCGGCGCCGTCCTCGCCGAGGCGGGCGAGGAACTGCCGGACGCGTTCGTACTGCTGGTCGGCGAAGGTCAGTTCGCCGGCCAGGAACCGCGCGTACTGCTCCTCCATGACGGCGCGCCACAGCGCCACCGCGGCGGCGGGCGCGGGGAAGCGGCCCAGCAGGCCGAGGTCCCGCAGGTGGGCGAGGATGCCGGCCTCCTCCGAGCCCGAGTAGTCGAACAAGGTGTCGTCGACGTCGAAGAGCACGCCCCTGATCGGCACGATCCGTCCTTCCCGTTCCCTGACCGTCCCGGGCCGCCCGGAACGGTGCGGATCCTACGCGGGCCCCGGGCGGATGCCCCTGTGGATGTCAGGCGTCGAAGACGATCTCGGGCCGGCGCGGGGAGGGGGCGTCCAGCAGCGGGGCGGCCGTGCCGCGCAGGTGGAGACCGAAGTAGGCGGTGAGGTAGGCGCGTTGGGCCTGGACGGCGCGGTGGGGGTCGCCGGTGCCGAGGAAGTGCTGCAGCTGGTCGGCGGGCCAGGCGAAGACGGCCTGGCCCTGGGGGATCAGCAGTTGCAGGTCGCAGTAGGAGAGGTGGCCGGAGTGGGTGAGGGTCAGGCGGCGGTGCCAGCCGGTCAGGTGGGGCCACAGTGTGTCCCACATGGTGTCGCGGGCGGGGCTGTCCCAGGCGGAGGCCATCAGCAGCAGGGGGGCGGTCCTGGTCGGCGGTGGCGCTGGTGCCGAGGAGGGGGCCGTCCAGGACGGCGCCGGCGCGGAGCAGCTGCCGCGTCCGGCGGCCGGTCGGATCCGGGGCATGGCGGGTGGAGGCCGCAGGCGTGGTCCGGGGCGTCCTCGGGGGCGGCGGCGCATCGCTGCGATGAGCCGGGCGGGGGCGGCCCGGCCGGGTGGGCCGGGCCGCCAGGCCGGGCGGCTCACACCTGTGCCATGCCGCCGTCCGCGAAGAGTTCGACGCCGGTGATGAAGCTGGAGGCGTCGCTGGAGAGGAAGACCGCGGCCTTCCCCATCTCGCGCGGGTCGGCGATCCGTCCGGTCGGGTTGCCCTCTCCCATGGTCTTGACGGCGGCGTCGACGTGATCGGCGCCCTGGGCCATCGCCAGTGCGCTGCGCAGGGAGTCGGTGTCGACCGCGCCGGGGCTGAGGATGTTCATTCGGATGCCCGATCCCTTGGTGTCCTGGATCCAGGCCCGGACGAAGGCGCGGACGGCGGCCTTCGAGCCGCCGTAGAGGCTCATCCCGCGCGGCGGGCGGATGGACGCCGTGGAGCCGATGATGACGACGGTGCCGCCGGGCGGCAGCAGCGCGAGCGCGGGCTGGACGGTGAAGAGGACGCCCTTGGCGTTGACGTCGAAGGTCCGGTCGAACTGCTCCTCGGTGATGGCGCCGAGCGGGGCGTGCGCGCCGATCCCGGCGTTGGCCACGACCGCGTCGAGTCGCCCGTGTCGCTCTTTCACCTGCCGGTAGGCGGCCTCCATGTCCGCGAGCCTGGTGACGTCGGCCACGATCCCCGAGCAGTTCGGCCCGATCGCCGCGACCGCCTCGTCGAGCGCCTCCTGGTGCAGGTCGGTGATGACCACGCGGGCGCCGTTGGCGACGAACTCCCGGGCGATGCCCAGGCCGACCCCGGACGCGCCGCCCGTGACGACGGCGACCTTGTCCACGAGCGAGAGACTCATCTTCTTCTCCTCTGAATGAGCGGATTGCCATGCGCCGCGTCCGCAGCGGGAGTCGTGCGGATGTGGGAGCCCAGGGCGTGACGGGGCCGGGGCCGGTGGCCCACCCGCTGCTCGCGGGACCGGCGGCCGCAGCCGCGCCGCGTCAAAGGTGCGGGCCGGAGGCACGCACGCGCGCGCGGGCGGCCGGTGCGGGCCCGCATGCCCTAGAGTGGAAGTGGAGGCTTCTCCACTTCCACTCACTGTAAGTGGAGGCGCCGCCGGTCAGCAAGCCCGGGAAGACAGGAGACCGCGGATGGCCAGAGAGACGGGGCGCCCGCTACGCGCCGACGCGCAGCGCAACCGGGACAAGATCCTCTCGGCCGCGGTGCGCGTCTTCGCCGAGGAGGGACTGGAAGCGCACCTGGAGCGCATCGCCAAGGAGGCCGGCGTCGGCTCCGGCACGCTCTACCGCAACTTCCCCACCCGGGAGGCCCTCATCGAGGCCGCCTACCGCAACGAGCTGACCCGGCTGTGCGACGCGGCCCCCGACCTGCTGGCCGCGCTGGCCCCGCGCGAGGCCCTGCGCGCCTGGACAGGCCGCTTCATCGACTACGCGACCGCCAAGCTCGGCATGGCCGACGCCCTGCGCGCCCTCGTCGAATCCGGCGTCAACCCCTACGCCCGGAGCCACGAGATGATGATGGCCGCCCTGACCTCGCTCCTGGCCGCCGGCGTCGAAGCCGGCACCATCCGCTCCGACATCGGCGCCACCGACATGTTCGCCGCCCTCACCGGCATCGCCCTCACCTCGGGGAAGCCGGAGCAGCGGGAGCAGGCCGAACGCCTCCTCGACCTCACTCTGGACGGCCTGAGCACCGGCCGGCGCTGACCGGCGCTGACCGGCGCTGACCGGCGGCGGGACCCGAGATCTCAGGGGACGGCCGACCGGACGCCGGCCCGGCCGCCCCGGTGCGGGACGGCCGGGGCGGAGGCGGGTTCAGTTCCCGAGGACCTCGCCGACCAGGGCGCGGGCCTCGTCCTGGACGCGGGCGAGGTGGTCGGGGCCGTGGAAGGACTCGGCGTAGATCTTGTAGACGTCCTCGGTGCCGGAGGGCCGGGCGGCGAACCAGGCGTTGTCGGTGCAGACCTTGATGCCGCCGATCGCGGCGCCGTTGCCGGGGGCGTTGGCGAGGACGGCGGTGATCTTCTCCCCGGCGAGTTCGCCGGCGCCGACCCGTTCGGGGGACAGCCGGGCCAGGCGGGCCTTCTGCTCGCGGTCGGCGGGGGCGTCGACGCGGGCGTAGGCGGGGGCGCCGTGGCGTTCGGTCAGTTCGCGGTAGCGGGCGCTGGGGGTGGCGCCGGTGACGGCGGTGATCTCGGAGGCGAGCAGGGCGAGCAGGATGCCGTCCTTGTCGGTGGTCCACACCCCGCCGTCGCGGCGCAGGAAGGAGGCGCCGGCGCTCTCCTCGCCGCCGAAGCCGAGCGAGCCCTCCAGCAGGCCGTCGACGAACCACTTGAAGCCGACCGGGACTTCGACCAGAGTGCGGCCGAGGTCGGCGGCGACGCGGTCGAGCATCGAGGAGGAGACCAGGGTCTTGCCGACGCCGGCGTCGGCGGGCCACTCGGCGCGGTGGCGGTAGAGGTAGTCGACGGCCACCGCCAGGTAGTGGTTGGGGTTCATCAGCCCGCCGTCGGGGGTGACGATGCCGTGCCGGTCGGCGTCGGCGTCGTTGCCGGTGGCGATGGCGTACTCGGCGCGGCGGGTGATGAGGGAGGCCATCGCGGACGGCGAGGAGCAGTCCATGCGGATCCGGCCGTCCCAGTCCAGGGTCATGAACCGCCACGTCGGGTCGGTGAGCGGGTTGACGACGGTCAGGTCCAGGCGGTGGGTGTCGGCGATGCGCGCCCAGTAGGCGACCGACGCGCCGCCCAGCGGGTCCGCGCCGATGCGCAGGCCCGCCGCGCGCACCGCGTCCAGGTCCAGGACGGAGGGCAGGTCCTCGACGTAGGCGGTGAGGTAGTCGTGGCGGGCGGTGGTGGCCGCGGCCAGGGCCCGCGCGTAGGGGACCTTCTTGACCCCGCGCAGGCCCTCGCGGATCAGTTCGTTGGCGCGGTCCTGGATCCATCCGGTGGCCTCGGAGCCGGCCGGGCCGCCGCTGGGCGGGTTGTACTTGAAGCCGCCGTCACGCGGCGGGTTGTGCGAGGGGGTGACCACGATGCCGTCGGCCAGCGCGCGGGGGCTGCGCCGGTTGTGGGCGAGGATGGCGTGCGAGACCGCCGGGGTGGGGGTGTAGCCGTCGGCGGCGTCGATCAGCACGTGCACGCCGTTGGCGGCCAGCACCTCCAGGGCGGTGGTCTTCGCCGGTTCGGACAGGGCGTGGGTGTCCGCGCCCAGGAACAGCGGCCCGGCGACGCCCTGTTCGGCGCGGTACTCGCAGATCGCCTGCGTGGTCGCGGCGATGTGGTCCTCGTTGAACGCCGCGTCCAGCGACGAGCCCCGGTGTCCCGAGGTCCCGAACGCCACCCGCTGTCCGGGCTCCTGCGGGTCCGGGTGCAGCGCGTAGTAGGCCGTCACCAGCCGCGCCACGTCCACCAGGTCACCGGCCTGCGCCGGCTGCCCGGCCCGTGCGTGTGCCATCCGTCTTCTCCCGCCACTTCCGACTTGTGTGCCGTACGCGTCCTTGCCCCGTGCTCACCGATCGTAGCCAGAACGCGACGGTGCCCCGAACCGCGGTGGGCGGTCCGGGGCACAAGGGCACGACATGTTCTCCGGGGGTTCAGCCGGGCAGCTGCTGGCGGTGGGCGTCCAGGGCGGGCGCGGTGAGGATCGCGAGGAACTCCGTCACCCGGTACTCGCACAGTCCGGCCAGTGCGAACGGGTCGGTGGCCGCCAACGCCTCGATCGCGGCCCGGTCCTCCCCCACCGCCAGGATCACCCCGCCGTCGCGGGGCACCTTGCGACCCGAGGCGAGGAAGGTGCCCCGCGCGTAGTTCGCCTCCAGCCACGCGATGTGCTGCGGCAGGGCGGCGTCGATCCGCTCGACGGGGGCGGTGTAGGTCAGCTCAAGAACGAACATGCCGCCCAGGCTAGACCCGCCGATCCGGGCCTCCCGCACGGGGGTTGACGGGCACGGCGGGTGCGGCGGGCCGGCTTCGGCCCGCTTCCGGGCGCTGCTCCCGGGGCCGTTCCCGGACCCATCCCCGGGCTCGTTCCCGGGCCGATTCCCGGGCGCCGGGAGGGTGCCGACCCCCATCCTGCCAGGTCGGGCAAGGGTCCGGTAGGACGCAGCACACCCGGTTTTCGCCTTGCCGGGCGGTGGGCACGGCCCGCAGACTCGTGCGACATCCCCTCCCCCTTCGCACGGCCCGACGTGCCGCCGCCCCCGTCACGGGCGGCCGGCGCGTGGCGGCGGCGTGCCCGGGGGCGGGGTGGAACGAGCGGACGCAACGAAGGGGGAACACCGGATGAGCGGGACGAGCCGGACCGGCACGACGGGCACGACGGGCGTGCACGGGGACCTGGTGCTGCGGGCGCGGGTGCGGCTGCTGAGCCACAACGAGCGGGTGCTGCACGGCGAGGAGGGCCTGTGGGTGTACCGGACGCTGTTCGCGGTGAGCCCGCGCGTGTACGCCTTCAAGCTGGCGCTGGTGCTGCGGGAGGCGGCCGAGGGCCCGCGGGTGGCGCGGCTGCCGGGGGCGCGGGCGGCGCTGCTGGCGCAGGCGCGGGCGGCCTCGGCGCGGATCCCGGCCGATGCGCCGGTGCGTCAGGTGCGGATGTGGGAGTACTCGGTGACGGAGTTGCGGCTGACGGAGCTGCGGCTGACGGACTGACTGCTGACGCGGTGGCAGGTGGGGCGTGCGCGCGGGTAGGCGGCCGCGGGATGGTTGCGGTACAACAATCCCTGTGTGACGACTGATCGGAGAAATTCTTTATGCGCAGGTCAGGACTGTCGCGTCGGGCCCTTCTCGCCGGTGCCGCGGCGGGTGCCGGTGCCGTCGTCGTGGGCTGGGACACCTCCGCCCGGGCGTGGGCCGCCGAGCCGGGCGCCTCGGTGGCGCAACTGCCGCCCCTGGACGGGGTGGTGACGCTGCAGGGGGCGGGGGTGGAGCGGTTCGCCTCCGATTTCGGGCACCTGGTGTCCGCGGCGCCGCGGGCGGTGCTGCGGCCCGCTTCGGTGCGGGACGTGCAGCGGGTGGTGGCCTTCGCCGCCCGGCACCGCATCCCGGTGGCGGTCAACGGGCAGAGCGGGGACCTGGCGCAGGTCGGCGAGGCGGGGCTGGAGTCGCACTCCAGCTACGGCCAGGCCAACCCGCGTGGCGGGATCGCGATCGACGCGCGCGGCCTGTCGAAGGTGGTGTCGGTGCGGCCGGGGCGCGCGGTGGTGGAGGCCGGGGCGACGTGGGCGCAGGTGGTCGAGGCGGGGCTGGCGGCGGGCTGGGTGCCGCCGTGCCTGACGGACTACCTGCACCTGTCGGTGGGCGGGACGCTGAGCGTGGGCGGGATCGGCGGCGCGGTGCAGCGCTTCGGCCTGCAGGCGGACCGGGTGCTGGAGCTGGAGGTGGTGACGGGCACCGGTGAGCTGGTGACGGCCTCGCCCGCGCGCGGGCGGGAGCTGTTCGAGGCGGTGCTGGCCGGCGGCGGGCAGGCCGGGATCATCGTGCGGGCCACCCTGGCGCTGGTGCCGGTGCGCGAGCGCGCCCACGTGTTCTCGCTGTACTACGACGACCTGGACACCTACCTGGCCGACCAGGAGAAGGTGCTGGCCGAGGGGCGCTTCGACCTGCAGGTCGGCGACGTGGAGCGCAGCGCGGACGGGTCGCGGTGGCGGTACAAGGCGGAGCTGGTGGCGTTCGCGGACGCGGGGCGGGGGGTGGACCGCGCGGCGCTGCTGGCGGGGCTGGATCCGGCGCCGGGCGGGGTGTCGGTGGTGGAGCAGAGCTGGCGGGAGTACGCGTTCCGGGTGGACGCGTTCGCGGGGTACCTGCGGGCGGCGGGGCTGTGGGGGCTGCCGAAGCCGTGGCTGAGCGTGTTCCTGCCGGCGTCGGCGGCGCGGGTGTTCATGGCGGAGGCGGCCGCGTCGCTGACGCCCGCGGACCTGGGGGCGGGGCCGCTGCTGTTCTACCCGTACGCGCGGCGGCGGGTGGGGGTGCCGCTGGCGGTGCTGCCGGAGGGGGAGGTGGGCTGGCACTTCGACCTGCTGGCGTTCCCGGGGCCGGGGTCGGACACGGCGGCGATGCTGGAGCGCAACCGGCGGCTGTACGACCGGGCGGTGGAGCTGGGCGGCAAGCGGTACCTGATCGGGGCGGTGCCGGGGATGACGGGGGCGGACTGGCGGCGTCACTACGGGGGGCTGTGGGAGCGGGTGGTGCGGGCGAAGCGGCGGTTCGATCCGGCGGGGATCCTGGCGCCGGGTCAGGGCATCCACGGGTCCTGAGCGGGCGGTGCGGGGCGGCCCCGGGGGGCGGTTTCCCGGGGCCGCCCCGTGCCGGCCTCCGCCGTCCTGCCCGGGACCGTTCGTACCGGCCCCCGGGGGGGCGTCAGGCGATCTCCATCTGCGCCATCATCCCCATCGCCGAGTGGTCCAGCAGGTGGCAGTGGTACGGGTAGCGGCCGCGGTAGGAGTCGAAGACGGCCTGCAGGCGCACGCGCTCGCCCGGCAACAGGCGCACCGTGTCCTTGAGCCCCGACTCCGCGGGGCCGGGCGCCTGGCCGTTGCGCTCCAGCACCCGGAACTGCACCAGGTGCAGGTGGAAGTTGTGCGGGACGTCGGTGTTGGCGTTGACGACCGTCCAGATCTCCGAGGTGCCGAAGGCCACCTGCGCGTCCACCCGCGCCGGGTCGTACACCTTGCCGTCGATCAGGCCGCGCGGCTCGGCCCCCTGGGCCTGCTCGACCTTCAGCACCACGGTGCGCTCGCGCGCCGCCGCGCCGAGGGCGGGCAGGGTGCGCAGCCGGTCGGGGACGCTGCTGGGGTCGTGGGCGGAGCGCACGATGTCGAAGCGCAGTACCTGGCCGACGTGTTCGGCGGGGCCCGGCGGCATGGAGTTGGTGAGGACCACGGAGGAGCCGACCGGGTAGCGGGAGAAGTCGATGACGACGTCGGCGCGTTCGCCGGGTGACAGGTCGATGGTGTCGGTGGTGTGGGGGCGTTCGAGCAGGCCGCCGTCGGAGCCGATCTGGGTGATCGGGCCGCCGTCGGCCAGGCGCAGGGAGAAGAAGCGCAGGTTGGAGGAGTTGAGCAGGCGCAGCCGGTAGCGGCGGGCGGCGACCTCGGCCTTGGGCCAGGGGCGGCCGTTGGCGAGGATGGTGGTGCGGTTGAAGGGGTCGTCCATGCGGTAGACGAGGTTGCCGGAGGCGTCGAAGCGGGCGTCGCGCAGGGCGATGGGCAGGTCGTAGCGGCCGGAGGGCAGTGGCAGGGCGGCCTCGGTGGCGTCGGTGAGCAGGTAGGTGCCGGCCATGCCGCGGTAGACGTGCTCGGATTCCATGTGGTGGGCGTGGTCGTGGAACCACAGGCTCGCGTGGGGCTGGTCGTTGGGGTAGGTGTAGGTGCGGCTGGCGCCGGGGCCCAGCAGGTTCATCGGGCCGCCGTCGCTGTCCGCGGGCACCCTGGAGCCGTGCAGGTGGACCGAGACGGCGTCGTCCAGCAGGTTGGTCTGGCGCACGATGACCGGCCGTCCGGAGCGGGCGCGGATGACCGGGCCGGGGAAGGCGCCGTTGTAGGTGAGGACCTCGGTGCGGTGCCCGGGCAGGATGCGGGCGAAGGAGCGGAGCATGGTGACGGCGTAGGTGTCGGTGCCGCCGGAGGTGGAGACCGGGCTGAGCACCGGGGGGACCGGCAGGGCGGTGGTGAACTTCGGTGCCAGGGCGGGGCCGGTGTCGGGGCCCGGGTCGGGGGCGTCGGTGCCGGTCGGGTGGGTGTGCGCGGCGGTGGCGTCCTGCACGGAGGCGGCGGGGGCGACGGAGGCGGCCGGGCGCAGCGTGGTGCGCATGAGCAGGACTCCTCCCCCGGTCGCCAGGGCGGCGCCGATCATCCTGCGTCTGGTCACCATGGCGTGTTCCTCCCGCGTGCTGCTCCCCCGCCTGCCCAGCGGGTGCGGGGCGGCCTTGTCCGGGGGTGATTGCAGCAGCGCCGCCTTGGGTGTCGCTGGGGTCCGGCTGGGGCGGGCGGGCGGGGCCGGCGAGCGGGGCGTGCGGCGGGCGCGGGCGGTGGTGCCGGGGGCGTGCGGGCGGGTGGTGCGGGGTGCGGCGGCGGTGAGCTGGGCGTGTTGCGGGCGCCTTGCGCGGCGTCATCACCGTGGCTCGGGACGCACTGGAGGAACGCTCGCGATCCGGGGCAGCCGGGAGCCGGTGGGCTCCCGGAGGACTCGAAGGGAAGGGCCCAAGCGTGGACCTGCGGTACTGGCTGCCGAAGGCGGCCGAGGTGGCGGAGCGGTGGGGGGAACGGTTCGGGAGCTTCGCCGCGCACCCCTCGCACCAGGTGGACGAGGCGGACTTCGCCGCCGCGTTCGAGCGTTTCGCCAAGCGCCTGGAGCACAACTACCCGTTCTTCCACCCGCGGTACGCCGGGCAGATGGTCAAGCCCCCGCATCCGGCGGCGCTGGTGGGCTACCTGACGGCGATGCGGTTCAACCCGAACAACCACGCCTACGAGGGCGGTCCGGCCACCAACGACATGGAACGCGAGTGCGTGGCGCAGCTGGCTGCGATGTTCGGTCTGCCCGCGCACGTGGGGCACCTGACGAGCAGTGGCACCATCGCCAACCTGGAGGCGCTGTACGTGGCGCGCCAGAGCCACCCGGGCAAGGGGGTGGCGTACAGCGCGCAGGCGCACTACACCCACAGCCGGATGTGTCACGTGCTGGGCGTCGAGGGCCACGCGGTGGCCGCCGACGCGCAGGGGCGGATGGATCCGGACGCGCTGGAGGAGGTGCTGCGCGCGGGGCGGGTGGGCACGGTCGTGGTGACCTGCGGCACCACCGGGCTGGGCGCGGTGGACCCGGTGCACGAGGTACTGGCGCTGGCGCGCCGGTACGGGGCGCGGGTGCACGTGGACGCCGCCTACGGCGGGTTCTTCGCGCTGCTGGCGGGTGACGGTGCCACGGCGGCGGAGCTGGGCGTCGACGCGGCGCCGTGGCGGGCGATCGCGGGGTGCGACTCGGTGACCGTCGATCCGCACAAGCACGGTCTGCAGCCGTACGGCTGCGGGGCGGTGCTGTTCGCGGACCCGGCCATCGGGCGGCATTTCGCCCACGACTCCCCGTACACCTACTTCACCGACGCGGAGCTGCACCTGGGCGAGATCAGCCTGGAGTGCTCGCGTGCCGGTGCCTCGGCCGCCGCGCTGTGGCTGACCCTGCAGTTGCTGCCGCTGACCGTGCAGGGGCTGGGCGCGGGGCTGGTGGCGGGCCGGCGGGCCGCGCTGGCGTGGGCCGACCTGATCGAGGCGAGTGAGGAGCTGACGCTGCACCAGCGGCCGCAGCTCGACATCGTCACCTACTTCCCCACCCCGGGCGGGGCGGGCGCCCTGGCGGCGGTCGACGCCGCCAGTGACCGCGTCCTGCGCGCGGGGATGGCGGACGAGCGGGATCCGGTGTACCTGAGCGTGCTGCGTGTGGACGCCGCGGACTTCGTGCGTCGTCACCCGGGTGTGGTGGCCGACGCGGACGGGGCGCGGGTGCTGCGCAGCGTGCTGATCAAGCCGGAGGCCGAGGCGTGGCTGCCGCGGCTGCACGCGCGGGTCGCGGCGCTGGCCGCGGACGCGGTCGCCGCCGGTACGCCCGGGCCCTCGCCCGCCGCACCGCCGGCACCGGCCGCGCCCTCGCCCGCCGCACCGCCGGCTCCCTCCGCTCCGCCCGCACCGCCGTACGCCGCTCCGTCCGCACCGCCGGCACCGTCCGCACCGCCGTACGTCCCCTCGTCCGTCCGCTCGCCCGAGGAGAGTGCCCGTTGACCACCGCCACCGCCCTGCCCGCCGACGCGGGCACCGCCCCGCGGCCCGCCGCGGGCGCCGCCCTGCGCCGGGCCCGTCCCGACGAGGCGCCCGCCCTGGCCCGGCTGCTCGCCGCGGCCTTCGCCGACGACGCGCTGATGCTGTGGGCCTTCCCCGACCCGGACCACCGTGCCCGGGTCATGCCCGCCTTCTTCCGCGTCCAGCTCGACCAGTGCCTGGCCCACCAGGGCGTCACGGTCGCCACCGACGACGCCGGCGCGCTGCTGGGCGCGCTGCTGTTCCTGCCCCCGGGCACCTGGGAGGACCCGGGCGGCGCCGACGACGACGCCGTCCGCGCCCTGACCGAGGCCGTCGACGCCGACCTGTCCGGCGAGTCCGCCGAGCGCCTGGCCGCCATCGTCCGCCTGCAGCACCGCCGCCACCCGCGCCACCGCCGCCACTACTACCTGGCGTTCATCGGCGTGCACCCCGACGCCCGTGCCGCCGGCACCGCGGAGGCGCTGGTGAGCGCCGTCCTCGCCGAGGTCGACGCCGCCGGCCAGGCCGCCTACGCCGAGACCAGTTCCTCCGGCGGCGCCCGGCTGTGCGAGAACCACGGCTTCACCCGCTTCGGCGAGGTCATCGCCCTGCCCGGCGGCGGCCCCCGCCTGGCCCCGGTCTGGCGGGGGCCCCGGTGACCGCGTCCGCGTCCGCGTCCGCGTCCGCCACCGGCGCCCTGCGCGTGTTCAGCGCCGAGCACATCGACGCCGGCCACGCCGCCGCCCACCCGGAGGCCGTCGCCGTCCTCGCCTGGGCCCGCGAGTTCCTCACCACCGCCCACCCGGACCTGGGCCGCAGCGGCCCGGTCTGCCCCTACACCCAGCCCTCGCTGCGCCGCGGCCTGTTCCACATCGCCGTCGCCGACGGTGACGACGGCAGCGGTGACCTGCCCGCGCTGGTCGGCGAACTGCGGTCCCGCTACGACGAGTTGCTCGCCGCTCTGGCGGAGGAGTCGGACCGCGAGCTGCTGACCGTGCTGCTGGTGCTGCCCGATCTGGACCACACCGACTCCACGGCGCTGGACGAGGCGCAGCGCAAGGCCAAGGACGAGTTCGTCGAGCAGGGTCTGATGATCGGCCAGTTCCATCCGGTGTGCGAGGAGCCGGGCCTGTGGAACCGGACGTTCCGTCCGCTGCGGGCGCCGGTGCCGCTGCTGGCGGTGCGCAAGCTGCTGGTCTTCGACCTGCCGTTCCTCACCGGGGACGAGACCCATCTGAACCACTACCTGGCCCGTTTCGCGCCCGAGGTGCCGGCCCGGATCCGCGAGCAGCTGGTGACCAGCGTCCACGCCCACCAGCGGTCGGCCGCCTGACCCACCCCTCCCCTGCGCGCGCGGAGCCGGCCGGCGCCCGGCTCCGCGCGCGCACCCCTTTTCCGGGGGTCAGAGGCCGAAGTTCCAGTCGACGATCATCTGCAGCAGGTCCTTGCGCTCGTCCACGAAGTCCATCGCGATCACGCCGTAGTGCGCGCGCTGGGAGATGCGCGGCGTCAGGTAGGCCTGGATGGAGGGGTTGACGACCTGGGCGATCGCGTGCGGTGTCTCCGGGAAGCTGTTGGCGCTGGCGAAGTGGATGTACAGCTTGTCGTCGTTCTGGCCGTAGAACGCCGTGTCCAGTCCGTCCCTGACCCGCTGGACCTTGCGGTGGGACCCGTCGCTGAACTCGTCCTGCAGCCAGATCCGGGAGCTGTCCCCCCACTGCAGGGGGTCGTAGCGCCCGTCACCCCAGGTGAAGTCCGACATGATGGGCACGATCTTGCCGCGCACCTGGCCCAGCGTGGGCAGTCCCTTGGGCAGCGAACCGGCCTTGGGGAGCCAGAACCACGGCCGGTAGTTGCCCTTCCCGTCCATGCCGTCCATGTAGTAGTTGAAGATCTCGCTGAAGCGGTAGTCCTGGTTCTCGGTGTACTCCTTCCTGATCCGCATGATGATCGTCTCGCGGGGGTTCGACCGCAGGAAGTCGGTGCACAGGTTCAGCACGTCACCGAAGTTGATGTTCTGGTAGATCTTGTCGTGGTGGATGGTGAAGACGTCGCCCATCACGCGGCACCGGATGTCGAGGAAGCGCACCCCGGCCTGGAGCTGCTGGGGGATGCGCCACTCCTGGCACTGGGCGAAGCCGAAGGCGCCGCCGTCGTAGAGCGCGCAGGTCTCGTGGGTTCCGGGGATCGTCAGCTGCGACAGCTTCACGTTGTCGCCCAGCAGCGACATCCACTTGTCGGTGGGGCGGTGGACGAGGCGGTCCGGTGCGGCGGAGGCCGGCGCGCCCGCACCGGCGATGCCCAGGGCGCCGGTGGTGGCCGCGAGCGCCGCGCCCCTGAGAAGGGTCCTACGGTTGATCGGCATGCAAGAAACCTCCGGGTATCGGGGCCCCGACGGTGTCGGGCGTGAGCCTCTCCTCCGTAGCAACGGGCCGTCGCCACGGCCCGGTTCATCGTCTGCGAACGTCCCCACGCACGCACGGACGGACGGCCGGCGGTGCGTTCCGGCCACGCCCCCTGCACCGGCACCCGGGCAGGCGCTTCTTCCGCGGGGCCCCTGCGAGCAGGTCTCCTGCCGGCGCGCCCTACCGGGCCAGGCGGCCCAGCAGGGCGGAGGCGGCGCCGATGCCGAGCAGGGCGGCGAAGGCGAGGACGGCGAAGTCCAGGGGCAGGTGGGCGGGGGTGCCGATGAGCAGGCCGCGCAGCGCGTCGACCTGGTAGCTGAGCGGGTTGGCCTTGCTGACGGCCTGCAGCCAGCCCGGCATCAGGGCCACCGGGTAGAGCGCGTTGGAGGCGAAGAACAGCGGCATCGTGATCGCCTGGATCAAGCCCTCTGCACCACCTGTTTCGGCCCGTTCTGCCGGGCGGGCCGGCGCTCCGAGGTGGGGGCGGGCTTGGGGCGGTGTCCTTGCGGGGCTGGGGTCGGGCATGTCCGGGGGCCGTGAGCTGGCGCGACTCGGTCAGGGCTTCCGGGCCCGACCGCAATGTGGCCGAGTGGCCCCCCGGTCTTGCCCGACGCGGGTCCCGGCGCGGCGAGGTGCGTCAAGCCTGCCCACACCGGCCCCGACCACAGCGCGGCAGCCGCCGGCAGGTGACTTCACCGGGCCAGAGCCCCAGAGACGGACAGCGAGGGACCCCACCGCCAGAACATGCGGTGGGGTCCTTGTCGGCGAGCGCTCGAGGCACGCCATCAGACGGTACCGAACTCCCCGTCACGCACAGCGTTGACGAACGCCGCGAACTCCGCAGCGGGAAAGACCAGTGCGGGCCCCTGAGGATCCTTGCTGTCCCGCACAGGAACGACGCCGGGATAGTTGGGTGCTACTTCAACACACGAACCGCCGTTCTGGCTGTGGCTCGACTTGAACCACACGGCCTTGGACAGATCACGGTCGGTCATGTCAGGTCCCTTCGCGTCTCGCGGATCAGATCCAGAGTCGCTGCCGTCGACAGCGCCTCCACCTGGAGACGATCGTAGGCCCTCTCCCAGCTGGTCACGGTGCCTGAGTCGTGAACCACGAATCCCCGGTCGGCGGACTCGGTGTAGCCGACGACTGTACGGTCAGCAAAGGTGAGGAGAGTGATGAAGCCACTGAACGGCAAGGGATCGACAAGTGAGAACGGTGCTACCTGAAGCACTATGTGCGGCCGTGTAGCCATTGCCACCAGGTGATCGAGTTGTTCCCGCATGACCTCGACGCCACCTGTGTGCCGCCGGATTCCGCTTTCGTCGATCACGGCGTGCACGAGCGGTGGTCTGGTTCGCTTGTGGAGCTTCTGGCGCGAAGCGAGGAAGATCAGTCGCTCGTCTGCTTGGGCCTGGGTGATCGATCCGCGCCGAACGCTTGCCGACGCGTGCGCAGCGGCATAGGCGGGGGTTTGCAGGAGTCCGGGGATGATGCTCGGTTCGAAGACGCGGATCTCGGCCGAGCGCGCCTCCTGTGCTGCGTGTTCCGGGAACCCCGGCAGAGCCGAGCGCTTCACGCCCCACCACATGAGTTCCAGTGTTTGGCCGGTTCCCAGGGCCCTGTCGGCCGCCTTGGCGAACTTGAGAGAGGGAGACTTGCGCCCGACTTCAATGGCCGAGATGTACGTGCCGGAGTACCCCATCACGACGCCAAGTTCATCCTGAGTCATGTTGGCCGCGTCGCGTGAGCTGCGCAGTTGTGCCCCGAACGCGGCACCTGCGGACTGTGCCGGGTCCAGCTTCCTGCGATTCAAGTCCCCTCCTCTACTTGCACTTTGGCTGGAGACAGGTTGAACGGACTCCCACCGTAGTCCACAGTGAAGCCGTTCCGGTAGCGGGGCGACTACGGAAAGGAACGGCCATGCCGCACGGGGACAGGGCCACGGGCTCCCCGAAGCAATATCAGCCTCAACTCGGCGAGACAGTAAGGGACTTGTCTCACAACGGCGCAGTCGGCGAGTACATGGGCACGGAGGCCGGCCGAGCGTACCTGCGGCCGGTCGGAGGTGGGTGCGAGTGGACGACTCCGCATGGCGCTATCGAGAGGCTGCCTCCCGATCGGGAGTACCTCGAAACCAACCACTGTGAGTGCGGCGCGCCGATCACGCCCGACCCGCCGGATCCGGCCGGAACGGTCGGATGGACCTGCGAATGCGGGAGGTTCGGGTTTCTCTTGCCGCTCGAATGTCGGCAGGCGCACCCGGAGGACGCTCGCGTTCAGGTGTGCGGCCGGAGCAGGAAGCCGAAGCACAGGGGCAATGCGTGACCGTACGTCAGACGTACCCGCTGCCACCCAGGAAGGCGTGGAAGCTCGGTCGGTGCTTCTGCTGTGAGCGGTGGGCCCTGGTGGCGGCCGGGGCCAGCTACGGAAGTCAAGATTCGAGGCTCCACACCCGACGTGCGTTCTGACGGCCACCACAGACCCCCGTCCCGGCCGGCCTCGGGAAGGACGGCCGGGACGGGTCGCAACACCATCACAGGATGTGGCACCACGCCGCACCCGAGAACAAGGAGGATCACATGAGCACGCCCGTGGAGTTCGACCCGGCGTCGCACCCCGGCCTGGCCTGGTCGGTGGCGATGCAGAGCCAGCTGGACGACCAGGTCCAGTGCTTCGCCATCGCGGACGCCGGCGGCGGCCTGGTGGCCATCGCCAACATCAGCAACGAGAACGCCGTGATCACCGGGACCCCCGGTGAGCTGCGGAAGCTCAAGGCCGCATTCGCCGCCGGACAGTACGACCACCTGATCGGCGCCTGACACACCACCCAGCGAGAGAGAGGCGACCGCCCCAATTCAGGTGGGGCGGTCGCCTCTTCTCCACCCTACGAGAAAGGAGCACCACCATGCAGACCGCACTCTCAAGGCTGGTCACCGACCCGGACACCTTCCGGGCCTCGTGGCCCGCGGTGCCCACGGTGTACGAGCGTGACGCAGCGGACCTGCAACAGCTTGCCACCAGGCAGGCGGCCCGCGAACTGCTGACCGACCCGGACATCCGGCCCTTCAGCTTCGGGATGGTCCGGAACGGGGCCCTGACTGCCGAACGGGCCTGCGCCGACCACCCCACGGACACCCTCGTCTGCAATGGATTGCACCGCAGTTACCCTCCGGTCGTGACCCTCTGCAAGGAACTGGCAGACATCCTCGGCCACCCGATCACCGGGAACCTCTACCTCACGCCGGCCGGGGCTCAGGGGTTCGGCTGGCACTGGGACTGCCACCACGTCTTCATCGCCCAAACCGAGGGCGTGAAGCTGTGGAGGATCTTCCGGCCCACATTCACAGACCCGCTGGAAAGTCACCACTGGTCCAAGATCGGATTCAGCTCGGAGGACAAGGAACACCTCGCAACATCCGTTCCTGACTACGAGTTCAACCTCACGGCAGGACAGGTGCTCTTCATCCCCCGGGGCTGGGTCCACGCCGGCCAGACCGGCCCGGAGCACCACAGCCTCCACATCACATTCGGCGTGCAGCTCCTCACCGAGCACTGGGCCCTGGGAAAGCTGCTGGAAGCCGGCGGGGAGTCAGCTGAACTCCGTGCCGCGTTGCCTCCGGACCTCGCTGGCCGGAACTTCGAAGACCTCGCCGAACACCTACGTTCGACGCTGCTTCGGTGGGCAACTGAGCAACCGTTGGAGCAACTTGTGATGCGGCTCCGATCCGCACAGCGGATGTCCATCTTCCACGGGGAGCCGACGTAGGGAAACGGGAGCACTCTCGGCATGAGCGCTGATCGGGCTGGCAGCGGCAGGCACCGGAGGATGTGTCAGCGAGTCGAGTGTCGGAGCTACGCAAACCTGCGTGACCATGAGACGGAACAGGACTTCTGCCTGTCCTGCGCGCTCGCGATGCTGCACGCGGCGGACGACCCGATCACGGAGTTCACCGAGTTCGACGGGGACGAGTACGCGAGGGCCCTCCGGGCACGGGCCCCGTTCGCCTTGCTCGGCTGGCCATTACCTCCGGACGGCGTTGGCCACTAACCTTTCAGGGGCCGTGAGCGAGAGGTGAGGGGCTGTGCTCGAACCCGACGATGAATCCCTGTCCGACTGGTACACCACTCGGAGCAACCGGTACCGGCCGGCGGGCACACGGGATGCCTTGATCATCGACCCGGAGGCCCGGAGCGGCCTTCTCTTCCAGGACGCGCTCCGCCTGGTGGTCGAATGGGACGGGGCCGAGTGGCAACCGATCGGTGTGGCCGAGAACTACTCGGAGGCGTACAGCTTGATCGTGCGGCGCGGATCCGGCTTCGCTCCGCCACAGGAAGACACTCCCGTCGCGCTGCTACGGAAAGGTAGCGGGCGACACCGCAAGAGCTGAGAACGGCAGTCCACGACCGATGCCCCGCTTGCCGGATGCACACATGTGGTAGGCGGGGCCTGTTCCGCGCCTGGAAGCGGTCTCTCGTCAGCCGGAACGATCGATGAGCCCTTACCCGGACCCGGACACCGGGGAACTGGTCTCCGACGCCGAAGTCGCCGAGGCGGAGTACACCGCGGCGCGCCCTACCGGGCCAGGCGGCCCAGCAGGGCGGAGGCGGCGCCGATGCCGAGCAGGGCGGCGAAGGCGAGGACGGCGAAGTCCAGGGGCAGGTGGGCGGGGGTGCCGATGAGCAGGCCGCGCAGCGCGTCGACCTGGTAGCTGAGCGGGTTGGCCTTGCTGACGGCCTGCAGCCAGCCCGGCATCAGGGCCACCGGGTAGAGCGCGTTGGAGGCGAAGAACAGCGGCATCGTGATCGCCTGGCCGATGCCCATCAGGCGGTCGCGGGTCAGCACGATCCCGGCGATCGCCATCGACAGGCAGGAGAAGAACGCCGAGCCGAGCACCACCGCCGCCGCCACCCCCAGCAGGCGCAGCGGGTTCCAGGTCATGGCGACCCCGAGGACGGCGGCGATCAGCACCACGACGACGGCCTGCAGGACGGCCTTGACGCCGGCGGCGAAGGCCTTGCCGGTGACCAGTGCGGCGCGTGGGGTGGGGGTGACCAGCAGTTTGGTGAGGACGCCGGAGTCCCGCTCCCAGATGATCATGATGCCGTAGAAGATCGCGATGAACATAGCGGACTGCGCGATGATGCCGGGCGCGAGGTAGTCCAGGTAGGGGATGCCGCCGGTGGGGATCGCCTTGAGGCGGGTGAAGGTCTGCCCGAAGATCAGCAGCCACAGGGCCGGCTGGACCGCGCGGGTGTACAGCTCGGTGCGGTCGTGGCGCAGTTTCTGCAGTTCGACGGCGCACATCGCCGTCACCCGGGCCGGCACCACGCGCCAGCCGGTGCGGGCGCGCGGGGGCACCAGCAACAGGCCCAGGTCGGGGCCGGGGCCGGTGGCGGGGCCGTCTCCGGGGCCGGTCGCGGGGCCGCTTCCGGGGCCGTTCGGTGGGGGTTCAGCCGACGCGGCCTGCGGTGCGGCGGGTACGGCGGACATCACCGAAGTCTCCTTCCGTGGCGTCGGCCAGGTCACGGCCGGCGAAGTGGCGGAACACGTCGTCCAGGGTGGGCCGGGTGCCGGGCGGGCCGTCGCGGCCCACCCGGTCCTTGAGCTCGCCGGGGGTGCCCAGCGCGCGGATGCGGCCGCGGTCCATCAGGGCGACGCGGTCGCAGTGCTGGTCGGCCTCGTCCATGTAGTGGGTGGTGACCAGCACCGTCATGCCGGTGGCCCTGCGTACCGCGTCCACCCGTTCCCACACGCCGGTGCGGGCGATCGGGTCCAGGCCGATGGTCGGCTCGTCCAGGACCAGCAGGCGCGGGGCGCTGACCAGGGCCTGGGCGAGTTCGAGGCGGCGCACCATGCCGCCGGAGTAGGTGGCGGCCATCCGGTCGGCGGCGTCGGTGAGGCCGACGGCCGCCAGCGCCTGGGCGACGCGCTCGGCCCGCTCGGCGCGGCAGACGTCGAAGACCCGGGCGAACAGGGCCACGTTCTCGCGTCCGGTCAGCCCGGCGTCGGCGGACAGCTGCTGCGGCACGTAGCCCAGCAGGCGCCGCACCTCCATGGGGCGGCGGGCCGCGTCGTGGCCGAAGACGCGCACCATGCCGGCGCCCACCGGCAGCAGGGTGGTGATCGCGCGGATCGTGGTGGTCTTGCCCGCGCCGTTGGGGCCCAGCAGGCCGAACACCTCGCCGGTGCGCACGGTCAGGTCGATGCCGTCCACGGCCCGCGTCTCGTGGGCCTTGCCGCGCCGCCCGTGGCGGAAGGTGTACTCCAGGCCCCGGCACACCACGGCCTCGGGCGCGGCTGCGGCCCCGGCCCCGGCCGGGACGACGGCCTCGGCTGGGGCTTCGGCCTCGGCCGCGGCTTCGGCTTCGCTCATCGTCCCTCCTCGGGCAGGGTGCGCAGGCCCTCGGCGACCAGCCGCAGTGCGGGCAGCGCGTGCGCGAGGGCCTCGCGCTGGTCGGCGGGCAGGCCCGCGACGACCTCCTCCATCAGCGCGCGCCGGCGCCGTCGCCAGGCCTCGATCCGCTCCACAGCCGCGTCCGTGACGTACAGCAGCGCGGCCCTGCGGTCGGCGGGGTCCGTCTCCCGGCGCAGCAGCCCCAGCGCGACGAGCTGGTTGACCAGGGTGGACACCGAGTTCCCGGCCAGGCACAGCTCCTCGGCGGCCGCCGAGACCCGCAGGCCGGGGCTGTCCGTCACCAGGCGCAGCAGTTCGACCTGCGCGCCGCGCAGCCGCGGCTCGTGCGCCGTCTGCCGAAGACGGCGGCGGACCAGGCGCTGGATCCCGGCGAGGAGGGTGGAGAACTCGTCGGCCGGCGCGGCATCGAGCGCCTCGGGCTGCGTCGCGGTCATGCCCTCATTTTAGCTCTCAGTGAGAGCTATCCGTCGAGGGCGCGCGGCGTGCGGGCGGGGGCGTGCGGGCGGGAGCGGGTGTCAGGTGCCCGTCAGGCGGCCGTCAGGAGGAGGGCGCCGAGGGCGACGGTGGCGAGGACGGTCAGCGGGAGGGCCCGGGTGCGGAACGCGTTCCTGGCCTTGTCGTCGTCGAACATGCCGAAGAAGCCCGACATCACGAAGAAGTAGGCGACCCCGGCCATGATCGTCAGCATGAGGTCGGACCGGGTGAGCTGGAACAGACCCAGCCAGGCTGCCGAGAGCGCCGCCGCGGCCACGGCGAACGGCCACCCGGTCAGGCGGCCGAACCGCTCCCGGGCGCGCTTGCCCCGCTCGGCGAGGCGCCGGCGGGCCGGGCCGGGCGGCGCGGTGGTCGGGGCTTGCGGGTCGCCCACAGCACGACGGCGTCGATCGCCGCGTTGAGGCCGAGGAAGCCCAGGAACGCGGCGGGGGAATCAGCCTCGCCGGGGAGCTTGGGCGCGGCCCGCCCGGCCGGGTCCACCCGCACGGTGATGACGTCCCCGGGCTTGAAGCGGTGGGAGTCCTGTTCGAGGTCCCCGCCTGGCGGGTCCACGGCCGGGCTCCTCGGGACAAGGGTGTACGACCACGTCTTGGAGCCGCGGCCGGTATTCTCCACCTTCTCGAACAGCACCACGGCGCTCACGTTCTCGCCCGAACGCAGGATCAGGTCGTGCCAGGCGGCGGACTGCCGGTCGGCCATCAGGCGGCCTGCGGGGTCATGGCCTTGATGATGCTCTGCTCGGTGCCGTCGTAGCTCCCGCTGGATCCTCTCCAGTCCTTCGACGAGCACCGTGACGGATTCGCGGACCGTGCCGAGCCCGTAGTCCCACGTGTCCCG
This sequence comes from Kitasatospora sp. NPDC086791, assembly GCF_040685975.1. NCBI lineage: Bacteria > Bacillati > Actinomycetota > Actinomycetes > Kitasatosporales > Streptomycetaceae > Kitasatospora > Kitasatospora sp. NPDC086791. The sequence goes on from NZ_JBFBOC010000033.1 coordinate 37,432, forward strand.
CAAGTGCCTGCCGGCGTCCTCCCGGAAGTCGTAGCCCAGCCCGGCGCGGCTCGCCCCCTTCAACGCCCGCAATCCCTGGTCGAGTTCGTCGCCGCAGCCCTTGAGGTCCTGGCAGAGCTTGGCGAGGAACTCCGGGCTGACCGTGAAGCCGGCCATGGAACACCCCCGTGTTCTGATCACTGTGTCGGCGAGAGGCCAACCGGGAGTCCGCGTCCATCCGGCCGGCATTGACGCAACCCGTGCACGGTCCAGACGGGTTGCGTCCGTGACCGGCGCAGCGCAGGGGTTCGGGCGGGACCGGAGCAGGCCGCCGCGCTGCCGGGGTGGGACGGCAAGGCGGGTGCCGTCGCGGACGGTGCCGCCGTCGAAGAGCAGGTTGAGGCGTTCCAGGTGGCGGTCGGCGGGGGTGAGGCCGACGGCGGCGATGGCGGACAGGCGTGGGAGCGAGCAGGCCCTGTTGCCGTGCTCGGCCGGCTCTCACCGCCGGAAGGAGTCGGCCAACTGGCCTCTGGGGGACGGCGGGCAGGGACGAGGAGCTGTGCCCGGACCTGACGAGGGCCGGGTGGCAACCGGTCGGCGTAGCGGAGAATGACGCAAAGGCGTACACCTTGATCGTGCGGCGCGGTTCCGGCTTCGCTCCGCCACGGGAGGGCACTCCGGTTGCACTGCTCGGGAAAGGCGGCGGGCGGCACCGTGAGAGCCGAGGACGGCGAGCAGGAGGAGATCACCATGAATTGCCCGAACTGTGGATCGCTGATGCAGGATCAGGGCGGGCAGCTCGCCTGCGGACAGTGCGGCGCCGTCATCGGCAAGGCGGTGCCGTCGGGCCCGCTGCCCGTCCCCTTCGTCCCGGCCATCGTGAGGCAGAAGTGAACTCTCCACGTTGCGGCAAGTGCAGGCAGCATGTCGATCTGGGCCCCGAAGGGGGCTATGTCTGCGGCTCGTGCTGGTACGTGGTCCCCCCGCCGCAGACGTCCGAATCACGGGTCGTCACGACCAGGGACGCAGGCGTGTCCGGCATGCACTGCGCCGAATGCGGCACGGAGATCCACTACGGCCCTGAGGGTGGGTACGTCTGCGGAAACTGCAACTACGTCGTGGAGCCCCCGCATGCGTCGGCCGACCGCAAGGAAGCCGCGAAGGAACGGGCGAACCGCCAACGTCGCGCGGCAGAGGACCGTGCGGTGCGGCAGCGGTGAGCGCAACGGGCCCCGTCGGGCGGGTTCGGCCACTCCCGCTGACCGGTCCCCGGCGGTGGAACGGCCCCGCCGCCCCGGGGCGCGGGGCGGCGGGGCCGTGGGGCCCGGGCGGGGCCGGACGGCAGCGGGTCCGGCGGATCCGGCGGGCCCTGCGCGGGGCCGGCCCGCGGGGCCGGGGCCGGCCGGTGGGTCAGACGGTGGCCAGGGCCGGGGCTGCCGGGGCTGCGGGTGCCTGGGCGGCTCTGGTGCGGCAGTCGTCGGCGAAGGCGAGGGCGCGCAGGTGGTAGGGGCGGGCGGCGTGGCCGAGGGAGAGGTTGTGGCCGGCGCCGTGGGCGGTGACCAGGTGGGCCAGGCCGTCGGGGAACGCGGCGGTCAGCGCGGCGCGTGAGGCCGGGTCCAGGCGCCACCAGTGCTCGTGTTCGGCGATGGTCAGGCGCACCGGCACGCGCACGCGGGCCGCCAGGGCCGCGTAGCGGGCGGGCCAGGTGGCGAGTTCGCGGGCTTCGAGGGCGGGGACGGGGGTGAGCAGGGCCCGGGCGGCGTGGAAGGTGCCGGGCGGGTAGAGGGTGAGGGGGCCCCAGTTGAGGCGGCCGCCGCCGGCGAGGTCGTCGGGGCGGTCCCAGGCGTCGGGGGCGTAGTGCTGGGCGAGGCCGTTGATGTCGGCGCCGAGCAGGGGCAGGCGGGCGTCGTCGGGCCAGTGGGCGGCGAGGTGGAGGGCGATCTTGCCGCCGAAGGAGTGGGCGAGGAGCTGGACGCCGGCGCCGACGGGGTGGGCGCGGGCGTAGTCGGTGAGGGCGGCGTGCAGGGTGGCGGCCTGGTCGGCGATGAGGCGGCCCTGGGGCAGGCGGTGGGTGGAGGCGCCGTGGCCGGGGCGGTCGATGGCCAGGACGGTGTAGCCGAGGTCGGCGGCGAGGGTGAGCAGGCTGGTGTCGGGGTGGGCGGGGCCGGCGAAGTAGGCGGCGCGCATGCCGCGGCCGTGGATGGCGAGGATGACGGCCTTGGGTTCGCCGTGTTCGGGTTCGGCGACCAGGGCGGACATCGGCACGCCGTCGGCGTCCAGGACCAGGGAGCGGGTGCGGGTGCGCGGCGGGGCGGCTTTCATGCGGCGACTCCCGTGCGGGCGGTGTCCAGGGTGGTGAGCCAGGTGTCGATGTCGCCGGTGCGCATGAGGGCGGTGCCGACGAGGAGTCCGGCGTAGCCGGCGTCCAGGAGGCGGGCGGCGGCGGCGGGGTCGGTGATGGCGGAGGCGGAGACGGGGGCGGGGCAGCCGGTGGCGCGGACGGCGGGCAGCAGGCGCAGGCTGCGCTGCAGGTCGCCGGGGTCGCGTTCGCGGGTGCGGATGTCCTTGTTGTTGACGGCGATGACGCAGCTCTCGGGGTGGGGCAGGGTGTCGAGTTCGCGTTCGTCGGTGATCTCGACGAAGGGGGTGAGGCCGAGGCCGAGGGCGTGGGTGACGAGGCGGTGCAGGGAGGTGGCGGGCAGGAGGGCGGCGGTGAGCAGGACGGCGGAGGCGCCCATGGCGTGGGCGGCTTCGAGCTGGGCGGGGCGGGTGAGGAAGTCCTTCTGCAGGACGGGCAGGGTGGTGGCGGCGGTGACCTCGCGCAGCAGGCGGGTGGTGCCGCCGAACCAGCGGCCGGTGACGACGGACAGGCAGGGGGCGCCGGCCTGTTCGTAGCGGGTGACGAGGTCGGTGACGGTGCGTTCGCCGAGGAGGTCGGCGCCGTGGGGGTCGCGGAGTTTGACTTCCATGACCAGGGGGCGGTCGGCGCGCAGCAGGGCGTCGGTGAAGGCGGTGGGTGGGGTGGGGGCGCTCACAGGGCGGCCTCCTGCGGGCGGGGGTGCCAGGCGCGGGTGAGGGCGGTGACGGCGTCGTGGGTGAAGCGGCCGGTGCGGTCGCGGGCGGCGGTGTCGATGTCGGCGCCGGCGTAGAGGGGGTGGTCGGTGACGGTGCGGTAGGCGGCGCGGTTGGCGGTGTTGAGGCCGCCGGCGAGGAGGAAGGGGATGGTCAGGCGCGGGAGCAGGGCGTGGACGTGGTCGGGGTCCAGGGCCTGGCCGGTGGAGCCGACGCGGCCGTCGTCGGTGACGGTGTCCAGGAGGAACAGGTCGCAGCCGGCGCGTTCGAAGGCGCCGGTGAAGGCGCGTTCGAGGCAGCGTCCGCGGGAGATGTGGAGGACTTTGACGAGGACGGCGTAGGGCAGGCGGGTGCGCAGGTCGGCGACGAGGGCGGGGCTCTGGTAGGCGTGGAGCTGGATCCAGCGGATGCCGGTGGCGCGGGCGAGGCGGGCGAGTTGGTCGGCGTCGTCGAGGAAGGTGACGAGGACGGGTTCCAGGCCCAGGCGGATGGCGGTGGCGGCGAGGTCGGCGAGGTGGTCGGCTTCGAGTTCGGCGGGGCCGTCGGGGACGCCGTGCCACAGGCCGACCAGGGTGGGGCCGGTGTCGGCGAGCAGGGTGAGGTCGGCGCGGGTGCGGGCGCCGCAGACCTTGAGGTGGCCGGGGCGCAGGACGCGGGCGGGGGCGAGGGCGGGGGCGGTCATTTGCCCAGTCCGAGCATGGCGGCGATGCGGTTGTACTGGATCTCGTTGCTGCCGGAGTAGATGGTGCCGGCGACGGCGTTGCGCACGTCCTTCTCCAGTCCGTATTCGGACATGTAGCCGTTGCCGCCGAAGACCTGGACGGCGGCCAGGGAGGTGGCGAGGTTGGATTCGCTGGTGAGGAGTTTGGCGATGGCCATGTCGATGGTGACGTTGTCGCCGGCTTCGAGGCGCTGGGCGGTGTCGTAGAGCCACTTGCGGGCGGTCTCGAGGCGGATCTTGGTGTCGACGATCTTGTTGGCGACGGACTGGTAGGAGCCGATGGGTTTGCCGAAGGACATGCGGGTGCGGGCGTAGTCCAGGCAGCGGTCCAGGCGGTGCTGCATCTCGCCGGTGTTGACGATGAAGGAGTAGAGGATCTCGCGTTTCATGACGTGGTCGAGGACCATGAAGCCGCCGCCGACGCGGCCCAGGACGCGTTCCTTGGGCACGCGGACGCCGTCGAGGAAGAGTTCGGACAGCGGGGAGGTGCGCAGGCCCATCTTCTTGATGGGGTTTCCGCAGGTCAGGCCGGGTGTGTCGGCGTCGACGAGGAAGGCGGTGACGCCGAGGGCGCCGCCTTGGGGGTGGGTGCGGGCGTAGACGACGATGACGTCGGCGACGGGGCCGTTGGAGACGAAGGTCTTGGCGCCGGTGAGGATGAAGTCGTCGCCGTCGCGCACGGCGCGGGTGCGCATCTGCATGGCGTCGGAGCCGCTCTCGGACTCGGTGATGGCGTGGGCGCCGATGGCGTCGCCGGAGGCGATGCGGGGCAGGTAGGCCTCTTTGAGGGCGGGTGAGCCGAAGGCCTGCAGGGGGACGCCGGTGGAGGCGAGGGAGGTGGTGACGGAGAAGCTGAGGCCGCCGTCGCGGCAGTGCTGTCCGAGGCCTTCGAGGACGTACATGGTGGTGAGCAGGGACTGGCCGAGGCCGCCGTAGCGTTCTTCGAAGGGCAGGGAGAGGATGCCGGTCTTCTGGATCAGGCGCCACTTGTCGTGGGAGAAGGCGGCCTGTTCGTCGCCTTCGATGTGGCCGGCGCTCAGGTCGTCGCCGTAGCGGGCCAGTCCTTCGCGCAGGGCGGTCTGGTCGGCGTTCCAGCGGATCACGGTGTTGCCGCCTTCCTCCCGGGCCCGCCGGTCGAGGGGGCCCGGGGTGGCAGGCCGGCGTCGTCGTGGCGCCGGCGCTCGTCTGTACAGAAGGTCTCGCCTGGGAGCCGCGGGAGCCGTGGGGGTTCCCGGGAGCCGCAGGGGCCGCCCGCGGGGGGCTCCTAGTAGGCGGAGGAGGAGTGCGCGTCGAGCTGGTGGACCTCGTCGCCGCGCAGGGCCGGGGAGAAGACGCAGACCAGGCGCAGGTCCTCGTCGGGGCTGGCGACCAGGTAGTGGGCGTCGTGCTGGTCGAGGGCGTAGAGGCGGCCGGGGGTGATGGGGTGGGAGGTGCCGTCCATGTCGATGACCTCGCCGGAGCCGGCGATGCAGTAGCAGGCCTCGAGGTGGTTGCGGTACTCCAGGCGGGACTTGGTGCCGGCGTTGACGATGGTGTCGGTGAGGCTGTAGCCGAGGCCGTCGTCGGCCACCAGGAAGCGGCGGGACAGGCCGTTGCCCCACTCGACGGTCTTCACGTCGGCGATGTCGCGGATCAGCATGCGGGGTGTTCCTCTCGGGTGGTGGTGCTGGTGGGGGTGAGGGTGGTGGTGCCGGTGGTGCCGGTGGTGCCGGTGGTGCCGGTGGTGCTGGTGGTGGTGCGTCCGCCGGGTGCGTCCGGGTGCGGGGGACGGGTGGGGCGGAGGTCGGTGAGGAAGGCGCGCAACTCCTCGACGGGGTCGAGGCCTTCGGTGCGGGCGTGGTCGAGGCGGGCGACGGCGGCGGAGCCGACGATCGCGGCGTCGGCGCCGCTGTCGGCGACGGCGGCCAGGTCGGCGGCGGTCTTCACGCCGAAGCCGACGGCGACGGGGGTCGCGGGGGCGGCCGTGCGCAGGGCGGTGACGGTGTCGGCGAGGGCGCGGTGGCCGGCGGTGGGGGTGGTGCCGGAGCGGCCGTAGTGGGCGACGAGGTAGACGTAGGCACCGGTGGCGCCGTGGGCGGCGGCGGTGAGGACCTCGGGGGTGGAGGTGGGGTAGCAGGTGGTGACCTGCGGGAGGCCTTCGTCGCGCAGGGCCTGCTGCCAGGCGGGGCGTACGCGGGGGGGCAGGGCGTGGACGAGCAGGGCGCGGGCTCCGGCGTCGGCGATGGCCCGCGCGGTGGTGGCGGGGTCGCGGTGGCGCAGGCTGTGGCTCCAGTCGGCGAGCAGGACGACCTTGAGGTGGTGCAGGCGCGGGGTGAGGTCGGCGAGTTCGGCCAGGACGGTGTCCAGGGTGGTGCCGGCGTCGAGGGCGCGGGCGGCGGAGCGGCGGATGAGGGGGCCGTCGGTGGGTGAGTTGGGGAAGGGGACGGCGAGTTCGAGGACGTCCACGCCCTGGGTGTCGAGGAGGTGGGCGAGGTCGCTCAGGCGCCCGGCGGGGTCGCCGGCGTTGAGGAAGAGCGCGAGTCCGGCTCCGGCCGCGGGGAAGAGGGGGTCAGACACCGGCTGCCTCCCGGGGGCGGGCGCCGAGGCGTTCGGCGAGGGAGCGGGGGGCGCCGTCGGCGAGGGCGTCCAGGGCGGTGGTGTAGGCGGTGGCCCAGCGGGTGTGGCGGCCGCTGGCGAGGGCGAGGGCGGCGGCGTTGAGCGCGATGGTGTGGGTGGCGGTGGGCCCGCCCTGGCCGGCGAGGGTGCGCAGGAAGTGGCCGGTGAGGTCGTCGGGGTGGGGGGCGAGGTCGGCGAGGCTTCCGGTGGCGGGGGCGATCGCGCCGGCGGGCAGGTGGATCGCGCCGTCGGGGGTGTGGAGGGTGTTGTCGGCGAAGGGCAGGAGTTCGTCGGCGCCGGCGTCGTTGTGGGCCAGCCACACGGTGCGTCCGTCCACCCGGGCGGCGAGGTGGCGCAGGGTGTCCAGGGGGGCGGTGGCGGAGGTGCCGGTGAGCTGGGCGGTGACGGGGACGGTGGCCAGCAGCGGGCCGAGGGTGTTGAGGAAGGCGCCGAAGGGTTTGAGGGTGAGCGGGTAGAGGACGCGGGCCAGGCGGGTGAGGGCCGGGGGGTAGACGTGGGGGCCGGCGAAGGCGATGCCGTGGCGGGCGAGGTGGTCGGCGGTGGCGCCGTGGCCGGAGGTGAGGGTGATGCCGAGGCGTTCGAGGAGGTCGACGGAGCCGGCGGTGCTGGTGTAGGCGCGGGAGCCGGTCTTGACGACGGGGATGCCGATGGCGGCGGCGGTCAGGGCGGCGGCGGTGGAGAGGTTGAAGGTGGCGGGTCCGCCGCCGGTGCCGACGATGTTGACGCTGTGGGGGTGCGCGGGGCCGGGGTCGGGGGCGCGTTCGGTGAGGGAGGTGGTGAGGGCGGCGAGGGTGGCCGGTTCGGGCAGGCGGGTGGTGAGGCTGGCCAGCAGGGCCGCCGCCTGGGCCCGGTCGCTGTCGCGGGCCGGGCCCAGGGTGCGGTGTTCCAGCTGGTCCCACCACGAGCGCCAGGCGTCCAGGGGGACCGGGCGGCCGGCGAGGAGTGCGGTGAGGGCCGGGTGCATGGGTCAGCCGCCGACCGTGGCGGCGGCCGCGGCGCGGCGCTCGGTGATGAAGGCGTCGATGGCGGCGACGGAGCGGAAGTTGTTGGGGTCCAGGTCGGTGTCGTCGACGGGCAGGGAGAAGTGGTCCTCGACCCAGGCGATGAGCTTGAGGACGCCGAGGCTGTCGATGACGCCGTCGGAGAGCAGGTCGTGGTCGTCGGCGAGCTGCTCGGGGGTGACGTCGGGCAGGAACTCCTCGATGAGGAAGCGCTTGATCTGGGTGATGTTGCTCATGGCGGCAACTCCCTTGCGTGAGTGGGCGATCGGTACGGGATAGAAGGTTCGGGGAGGGTTCGGCGGGGGGGGTTCGGCGGGGGTGGCCCGGGGGGTCAGGGGGCGGGCAGGACGGCTTTGCGGTCGACCTTGCCGGTGGCGGTCTTGGCGAGGGGCTCGTCGTGGATGGCGAGTTTCTCGGGGACGGCGGCGCGGGGCAGGTTGCGGGCCAGGTGTTCGCGCAGGGTGAGGGTGTTGAGGGCGGAGCCGGGGGCGCGCTGGACGGCGGCGTGCAGGCGTTTGCCGGTCAGCGGGTCGCTCGCGGCGGCGACGGCGGCTTCGCGGACCTCGGGGTGGGCGAGCAGGACGCGTTCGATCTCGGCGGTGTTGACGGCGACGCCGCGGACCTTGACCTGGAAGTCGGAGCGGCCGGTGAGGTGGACGCGGCCGTGTTCGTCGCGGGTGACGAGGTCGCCGGTGCGGAACCAGCGCCGTCCGGGGCCGGCGCCGTCGGGCTGGGTGGTGAAGCGGCCCGTGTCGCGGGAGCGGTCGAGGTAGCCGGCGGCCTGGAAGGGGGTGGAGACGTAGAGTTCGCCGCTGCCCGGGCCGTGGACGGGGGCGCCCTCGGGGGTGGCGATGAGGGTGCGCACGCCGGGCAGGGGCCGGCCGATGGGCACGGGCAGCGCGGCGGCGGCGTCCAGGCGGTCCAGGCGGTGCAGGAAGCTGTCGTTGGTCTCGGTGCAGCCGTAGATGTTGTAGAGGGCGGCGGCGGGCAGCAGGGCGGGCAGCGCGGCCAGGGTGCGGGCGTCGATGGCGTCGCCGGTGAACGCGGCGTGTTCGACGCTGTCCAGCACGGTGGTGCCGGCGGCCTGGACGAGCAGGGCGTAGGCGAGCGGGACGGCCTGCAGGACGTGCGGGCGGTGGCGGGTGAGCTGGGCGAGCAGGTGGCGGGCGTTGAGCGCGTGGGCGGGGTCGATGAGCAGGCAGGTGCCGCCGGCGGCGAGGGTGGACCACACGTCGAGCAGGGCGAGGTCGAAGTTCAGCGGCGCGTAGTTGGCGACGGTGCGTCCGGGGCCGAGGTCGAAGGTGTCGTGGGCCCAGGCGGTGAAGCGGTCGACGGCGCTCTGCGCGAGCGGGACGATCTTGGGCAGGTCGGTGGAGCCGGAGGTGGTGAGCATGAAGGAGGTGCCGGCCGCCAGCGTCGGGAGGGGGGCGGGCTCGGCGAGGGCGGGCAGCGCGGGGGTGTCCTGGCCGCGGGGGGCGAGCACGCGGCGGGCTCCGGCCTGGGCGAACAGGGCGGCCAGCAGGGCCGGGGCGAGCTGCGGGGAGGGCAGCAGGAAGGGGCGGCGCTCCATCAGGCAGGCCAGGACCAGGGCGATGGCCTCGGGCGACTTGACGGCGAGCAGGCCCACCGGCTCCCCCGGTGCCAGGTCCAGGGCGGCCAGGCGCTCGCGTTCGGTCTCGGCGAGGGCGGCGAGTTCGCCGTAGCTGACGGTGCGTTCGTGCCACAGCAGGGCGGGGGCGTGCGGGCGGGTGCGGGCGTGGGCGGTGAACGCGTCGGGCAGCGGCAGCGGCGCCGGGGCGGCGGGGGTGGCGGCGTCCTCGGCCCGGGCGGCCGGGGCGGCTGCGGCGTGCGCGGGGGTGGCGGGGGTGGCGGTCATCGCTTTCACTCCCCCGCCGGGGTGATCCGCGCCCAGCCGGCCTTGACGGCGGTGCCCGCGTCGGTGGCGACGGTGAAGCGCACCACCGTGCCCGCGTCGTGGCTGTGCAGGGTCAGGCGCAGCTCGGTGCCGGGGCGGGTGGGGGCGGCGAAGCGGGCGCCGAGGGCGTGGACGCGGGTGGGGTCGCCGTCGGCGAAGCGGTCGGTGATCTCCTCGGCGGCCAGGGCGAGCAGGTGCATGCCGTGGGCGATGGTGCCGGGGAAGCCGGCCGCGCGGGCGGCGTCGTCGTCGAGGTGGATCGGGTTGAGGTCGCCGGAGGCGTGGGCGTAGGCGGTGGTGTCGGCGGCGGTGAGGGTGTGGGTGAGGGTGAGCGGGTCGGTGTCGGGGGTGGTGCCGGGGTGGGCGGCGGGGGTGAGGGTGCCGTGCGGTTCGGTGCGGGTGGCGCCGACCAGGAGGGCGGAGGTGTGCAGGTCGGCGACGGGGGTGGCGGTGGTGGTGGTGAGGCGGGTGGTGAGGGCCAGGCGGGTGCCGCGGGCCTCGCGGCGGGCGGCGGTGACCTCGACGGTGAGGTCGAGGTCGCCGGGGCGCAGGGGGGTGTGGGTGTGGATCTCCTGGGCGAGGTGGACCACGCCGGTGAAGCCGTCGTCGCCGGTGGTCAGGGCGGTGACGGTGTGCTGGGCGAGGGCGTGGGCGGCGACGAAGGGGTGTGCGGGGCCGGCGGCGTGCCCGGTGGCGGGGGCGAGGCCGGTGCGGGCGGCGGCGCGGTAGGCGGCGAGGTCGGCCTCGGTGACGGTCAGCCGGGTGCGCTGGAGGGAGGGGGAGGTCGTGGTCATAGCGGGGTCACCACCAGGGTCGAGTTGTGGCCGCCGAAGCCGAACGAGTTGGACAGTGCCGCGCCGCTCGCGATGGGGCGGGCGGTGGTGTGGACGACGTCGAGGTCCAGGCCCTCTTCGGTCTTCTCGTGGTTGGCGGTGGGAGGGACGGTGCGGGTGTTCATGGCCTCGATGGCGGCGATCAGCTCGACGGCTCCGGCGGCGCCGATCAGGTGGCCGATGGCGCCCTTGGTGGAGGTGACCGGGACGCCGTGGGGGCCGAAGACGGCGGCCAGGGCGGCGGCTTCGGCGCGGTCGTTGTGCACGGTGGAGGTGCCGTGGGCGTTGACGTGGGCGATGTCGGCGGGGGTGAGGCCGGCGTCGGTGAGGGCGGCGCGCATCGCGGCGACGGCGCCGGCGCCGTCGGGGCGCGGGTTGGACAGGTGGTAGGCGTCCGAGCTGGAGCCGTATCCGGCGAGCAGCGCGTAGGGGGTGGCGTGGCGGGCGCGGGCGTCGTCCAGGCGTTCGAGGACGAGGAAGCCTGCGCCTTCGCCCATGACGAAGCCGTCGCGGTCGGTGTCGAAGGGGCGTGAGGCGTGGGCGGGGTCGTCGTTGCGCAGGGAGTGCGCGCCGAGGTTGCCGAACGCGGCGAGGGTGACGGGGGTGAGGGTGGCCTCGCAGCCGCCGGCGATGACGACGTCGGCGCGTCCGGTCTCCAGCAGCAGGGCGGCGTGGCCGATGGCGTCGGCGCTGGAGGCGCAGGTGGTGGCGATGGTGAGGGCGGGTCCGCTCCACCGCAGGCGCATCGCGATCTGGGAGGCGGCGGCGTTGGGCATGGTGACCAGGGGCATCAGCGGGGAGACGCGCAGCGGGCCGTGTTCGGTGTACAGGGCCGATTCGCGGTCGCTGGTGGTGCGGCCGCCGACCGCGTTGCCGACGACGATGGCGCTGCGTCCGGCCTCGGGGTCGGGGCTGCCGGCGTCGCGGTGGGCGGCGAGGGCGGCGAGGGTGCCGTAGTGGGCGAACGGGTCGAGGCGGCGGGCGTCCTTGGCGGGGACGGGGCCGTCGGCGGGCAGGGGTGCCACGGGGCAGCCCAGGCGGACCCGGTGGCGGGCGAGGGCGGGGTCGGTCAGGGTGGTGGCGGTGGAGTGCCCGGAGGCGACGGTGTGCCAGAACTCCTGGACGGTGTGGCCGGCGGGGCTGACCACGCCGAGGCCGGTGACGGCGATGGGCGGGCGGGTGTGCGGGGCCATGGCTTCCTCTCCTCTCCGGGCCGGGGGTGGGCCGGTCTCAGATCAGGCCGGTCTGGGCGGCGGCGGTCAGGAACGCGTCGGCGGCGAAGTCGATGTCGGCGGCGGTGTGGCGGGCGGTGACCGCGATGCGCAGGCGGGCCAGGTCGTTGGGCACGGCGGGGGTGACGACGGGCAGGCCGATGACGCCGGCCTTGCGGCAGGCGGTGGCGTAGTCGTAGGCGGCGTCGTCGCTGCCGGCGATGACGGGCAGGACGGCGGTGGTGGAGTCCATGGTGGAGATGCCGGCGTCGTTCAGGCGCTCGCGCAGGCGCTGGGCCTGGGTCTGGGTGTGGGTGACGCGTTCGGGTTCGCGGCGCAGGATGCGCAGGGACTCCAGGGCGGCGCCGGTCTGGGCGGGGCCCAGGGCGGCGGAGAAGAGGAAGGGGCGGGCGGCGTAGCGCAGGTGGCCGATGAGGTCGTGGCTGCCGGCGACCCAGCCGCCCATGGAGGGGATGGCCTTGGAGAGGGTGCCGAGTTTGACGTCGACGCGGATCTTGTGGTCGAAGTGTTCCTCGATGCCGCCGCCGGTGGCGCCGATGACGCCCAGGGCGTGGGCCTCGTCGACCATGAGGAGGGCGTCGTAGCGGTCGCAGACCTCGCGCAGTTCGGGCAGCGGGGCGATGTCGCCGTCCATGGAGTAGACGCTGTCGACGATGACCAGGCGCACGCCGGTGGGGGAGGCGGCCTTGAGGCGGCGTTCCAGGTGGTCGACGTCGTTGTGGCGGAAGCGGGTGACGGTGGCTCCGGACAGGCGGCAGCCGTCGACGATGGAGGCGTGGTCGTACTTGTCGATCAGGACGGTGTCGCCCTGGCCGACGAGGGCGCCGACGGTGCCGACGTTGGCGGCGTAGCCGGAGCCGAAGACCATGGCGCGGTCGCGGCGGGCGAACGCGGCGACCTCGGCTTCGAGTTCCTCGTGCAGGGGGATGGTGCCGGCCAGGGCGCGGACGCCGTGGTTGCCGGTGCCGTAGACGTCGACGGCGGCTTTGGCGGCGGCGACGACGCGTTCGTCGCCGGCGAGGCCGAGGTAGCTGTAGCCGGACATCATGAGCAGGCGCTCGCCGTCGAGGTCGCAGTAGGCGCTGTCGCGTTCCATGGTGTAGGCGACGAAGCTGTTGCGCCGGGAGGGGTCGGACTCCAGTGCGGCCACGCGGGCGTTCGTTGCGGCGAGCTTCGGCTCCAGGCGGTCCCATGCTCCGGTGGCGTTCACGGGCGTTTCTCCTTCACGGCTTCACGGTTTCCAGGGCTTCACGGGGCGGGGCGGTGTTGGCGGGGTTCCCGGGTGGTGCGGGTGGTGCGGTGTTGGCGGGGCGGCGGTCCTTGGGGCGGCCCGGCCGGTTTCCGGCTTCCGTCCGGATTCCGCCGGTTTTCCGTCCGGCTTGTTCCGGGTTTCCGTCCGGTTTTCCTCCGGTTTTCCTCCGGCAGGATTCCGGCGGTATTCCGGTAGGGTGCCGGTGCAGGATGGCGGCGGGGCGGTGCGGGGCGGTTCCGGGGGGTGTTTCTCGAAGCCTTCACGCGGGGTGCTCAAGGATGGCTACATTTCTACGGCAGGATGCGCAAGGCGTCCGCAATAGCCGTTCCCCCGGCCTGCGGTGACGCTCTGACGTGCTGAAACCTTGCGCCTACGACGCATCGACCGGCCGGTGGGTATGTTTTCGCAACCAGTGTTGACACCGCGCCTCGCGGCGAATGTATGGTCGAAATCCGCCGAAAATCGAACGACCGATCGGCGGTGAGAAATTGTGGTTCTGTTCCGGGTTTCCCATGCCGACGGCCGGCACGGGCCGTCACTTCCGCTTTGGCTCAAGGGGGTTGGAGCAACGTTGAACGGCTTCAGGGAAGACAGACCGTCCGGCAGATCGGGGGCGCGGCGATGCTGATCCGCCTCACCGGTCTGGTCACGGTCGAGCACGAGGGCGGTGCCCCGCAGCACCTGTCCAGCGCCCAGGCCCAGGTGGCGTTCGCCCGCCTGGTGCTGGAGCGCTCCAGCGGCACCAGCCGCGACCAACTGGCCGACACCATCTGGCCCGACGGGCTGCCCGACACCTGGGCCTCGGCGCTGCGCAGCGTGGTGAGCCGGGTGCGGGCCTTCGTGACCGATCCCGGGCAGGGTCCGGGTGCGACGCCGCTGATCGCGCAGGGCGGCCGTTACGTGCTGCGCCTGCCGGCGGACGCGGCGGTGGACCTGGAGGCCGCCGCGTCGGCGGTCGGCGAGGCCGGCGAGGCGCTGGCCTGCGGGGGTCACGCGGTCGCCCAGCAGTTGGCCGCCGGGGCGCTGGCCAACCTGCGGGGTTCGTTCCTGCCCGACCACGAGGGCGAGTGGGCGCAGGGGGTGCGTGAACACGTGGAGGAGTTGCGGATCGGCGCGCTGGAGACCGCGAGCCTGGCGGCGTCCGCGCTGGGTGAGGAGCACCACGCGTTGCGCTGGGCGGACGAGGCGGTGCGCCGGGCGCCGTTCCGTGAGAGTGCGTACCGGTGCCGGATGGAGGCGCTGGCCTCCTCGGGCAACCGGGCCGAGGCGCTGCGTTGTTACCAGCAGTTGCGTCAGGTGCTGGCGGAGGAGTTGGGCATCGACCCGGCCGCGGAGACGCAGGAGCTCTACCTCGCGCTGCTGCGTACTCCGTCCCCGGCGCCGCCGGCGCCGGCGGCGGTGCGTCCGGTGGATCCGGTGCTGATGGGGATCTTCGAGCCGCTCGCGCTGACCCGGCTGCCGCGTCCGGCGCCGTCGCCGGCGCGCGCGGCCTGACGGGGGGCCGCCCCGCGCGGCCGGTCCCCGCACGGCCGGTTCCCGCACGGCCCGTCCGCGGCGCACCCCACGGCGCCCCGGCCGGGGGGATGCGCGTCCCCTTCGCCCGCGTCCCGCCCCTGTCCCCCGCGCCGGTTCCCCGCGTCCCGTGCCCCCGCCCGCCGAGGGCCCGGGGCGCGGGGACCCGCCGCCCGGCGCGGCGCACCGGCGCCGCAACCACCCGCCCTCACCCCTGTGGCCCCCTCCCCCTTCCCTTCTGCCCCGTCCTCCCTTCCCTCCCTCCTTTCCCCCTCCCCCGCCGCCCGGCGCGGCGCACCGGCGCCGCAACCACCCGCCCTCACCCCTGTGGCCCCCTCCCCCTTCCCTCTCCCCCGTCCTCCCTTCCCTCCCTCCTTTCCCCCTCCCCCGCCGCCCGGCTTCCCGGCTCCGTCCGCCGGTGTCCGCGGGCGTGTTGCGGAGGTGTTGCGGTGGGGTGGCAGCCGGTTCGGTCGTAGTAGCGTCGGGGCGTGAAGTCGCGCTCACGGCGCGGTTTTTGACCATTGGACGGACGGGGGTCGAGCGTTGGGAAGGGGTGGTGGGTGTGGGACGGGCACGCGTGGCGGCGCGGGTGATCGAGCACCCTGGCGTGGAGGACGTGAGCGTCCAGCAGGTGCTGGAGGCGCTCTCTGATCCGGCCCGCAGGTCGGTGGTGCGCACACTGGCGCACTCGATGGCCGACCTGAGTTGCGGTTCCTTCGACTTGCCGGTGGGGCGTTCGACCTCCAGCCACCACTTCAGCGTGCTGCGCGAGGCCGGGCTGCTGCGCCAGTACTACGTGGGCACGACCAAGATGAACGCGCTGCGCAGCGAGGAGCTGGAGCGCCGTTTCCCGGGCCTGTTGTCGGCGGTGGTGGCCGCCGCCGACGCGGAGGTCCGGGACACTTCCCCGCCTCGCCCGACCTGACGCCGTAGTGGCCCGGCGTCGCCCCTCGTTTCGAACGGAGTTGACGGTGCGTCATGGGATCGGCGCCGGTGCCGGGCCGGGGGCGGGCGCAGGCTGCCGGTCCGTGATCGAGAACACGGGCACGGGCACGGACACGGGCGGGCGGGAGTGGGCCGCGACCCTCGGGTGGGTCGGGGGCGTCCTCGGGCCCGGTGAGCGGATCACGGCGGTGACGCCGCTCAAGGGCGGGTGGACCTCGCGGATGCGCCGCGTGGACGTCGAACGCCCGGGCGGCGGCGGGGGTTACGCGCTGGTGCTGCGGTCCTTCGTCGCGCCGTTCTACCGCCGTCACGCCCCGCAGCCCCGGGAGTCGGCCACTGCGACGCCCCACGCGCCCCCTGCTCACGCGTGGAGGGGCGGGCACTCCCCGGCGACTTCGGCGCGAACTCAGCCGGAGGGGGTGACCGGGGAGTGCGTGCCGAGCCACTGCTCGGCGCCCCAGGCCTCGAACCGCTCCACCTCGGTGAACCCCAGCTTCGCCGCGAGACGCATCGAGCCGGCGTTGGCGCTCTGGGTGGTGAGCACCACCGGCTCGCCGGGGAACGCGCCGGCGAGCCAGCCGAGTGCCGCCGCGCACGCCTCGGCGGCGTACCCGAATCCCCACGCCCGCGGCAGGAACAGGTAGCCGAGCTCGGCCTTCCCCGCGGCAGCGGGGCGCCGGTGCCCGCTCGCCCTCCTGAGCAGGACCTGGCCGATCATCGACCCGTCGAGATCGACGACGAAACTCCCGGGCCACCGCTCGGGTACGCCGGGCATCTCGCGCTCGAGTTCCTCACGCGGCCGGGGGCCGCCGAGGTAGGCGTGCACCTGCGGCGACGCCAGCAGCTCGATGAACGCCGCACGGTCCCGGGCCCCGGGCTCACGGAGCACGAGCCTGTCGGTCCCGATCGGCTCGGGCGGCCACGCCACGGATCCCAGGTCTTCCATCCGCGCACGCTAACAGGCGGTCCCCCCGACCGAACGGGAAACGTCCGGCTCCACCCGGATCCGGACCCCGGACGCGCCCTAGGGCGCGTATCGGATTGTGATCAACCTGCGGGATTCACACTCGCGGCGGATCCTGTCCGACGGCGCCGAGCCGGTCGGCTTCGCGTACGGGGGCCCGCTGTCGGCCGGCCGCGAATGGTGGCGCGAGCACATGGACTCCGCTCCGGCTGCCGACGCGACCTTCGCCCCGTCCGAGCCGATGGTCCGCCCGACCCGGCGCAAGAAGGGCATCTCACAGCAGCCGCACAACGCCCTCCTCGAGGACCGCAGCGAGGACCTGGTCGTCCTCCTGGTGGACCCCGGCCACCCGCGCGTGCAGAACCTGGACGAATCCTGGGGCTACCACCAGATCGGCTACCGGCAACCCTTCGCCGACAGCCCCCGCTACGCCGTCATGCTCTGCCGGCTACCGCTGTGAGCAGCGGCAGTCCGCCTGGTACGCCGCCAACGTGCCGTCGGTGCGAGCCCGGCTTTTCCAGGCCGGGCAGATCGGTACACCACTGGTGTACCAGCGGTGTACGATCGCGGTATGGCTGATGCGACGATCAAGGTTTCCCCTGATACGCGTGACCGGCTGGCCGCTCTCGCTGCGGCCCGCGGTACCACGATTGGCGCCCAGGTAGCCCTGCTGGTGGAGGCGCAGCCCACCGCGGAGCAGATCGCAGAGCGCGTTGCCGAGGGCCGTCGGCTGCTGCGGGAGCACTTCGGGATGACCCTCTCCGACACGGAGCTGGACGAGGGCCCGAACCTGCTGCAGCGGGTCTATGACATCGCCGCGGCGGATGCGCGCGCCAAGGTCGCCCCGAGGCGCGGCGCGTGATCATTCTGGATTCCAGTGCCCTGTCCGCGCTGGCCACCGGTCACCCGCGTCTGCACCGGATCGTGGACTCCGCTCTGCGGAGTCCGTTCCAGCATCTGCTGGTGCCAGTGCTGTGCGTGGTCGAGGCCGAGGTCAAGGACGAGGGTGCCGCGCACGCGGTCATGGCGTTGCCCGCGCTCGAGTTCGAGCCTCTGGATGCGAGTGCCGCGGTGGTGGTGGCGACGATGGTCCGTGACGGGTACGGAGGCGCGGATCTGGCCCATGCCATCGCTACGAGCCTGCCCACTCCGGTGCGTCCGCTGCAGCATCTGATCCTGACGGCCCGTCCGGAGCTGTATCCGCCCGCGATCGCCACCGTGGACATCGACGACCCCCGCCTGGAACCGTAGGTGGCGGTGGCGGGGGTGTTAGTGGTACTGGGCGATCTGGATGAGGTTGCCGCAGGTGTCGTCCAGCACCGCGGTGGTCACCGGGCCCAGGGCGGTCGGTTCCCGGGTGAAACGCACTCCCAGCGCGCGCAGCCGCTCGTACTCGCCGTGCACGTCGTCCACGGCGAAGGAGGCCGCCGGGATCCCGTCGGCGGCCAGCGCCGCCACGTACGCCTTGGCCGCGGGGTGGTGGTCGGGCTCCAGCAGCAGTTCGGGGCCCTCGGGCTGCTCGGGCGAGACGACGGTCAGCCAGCTGTGCCCGCCCAGGGGCACCTCGGTCTTCTTCACGAACCCCAGGACCCGGGTGTAGAAACGCAGGGCCTTGTCCTGGTCGTCGACGAAGACGCTGGTCAGGTTGATCCTCACGGCTGTCTCTCCTCCGGTGTACGGGCCCGGGCGGCGGCACGGCGCGGGCGCTTCGGCGCCCGGCCGGCGGAACGGGCGGTAGAACGGGCGGCGGGCCGGAGCCCGGCGCCCCAGGCGTAACAGGCGGACGGGGACGGGACGGGCGGGCCGTACGCGGGGCCCGCCGGCACCGCTTCCCGTTCCCGTTCCCGTTCCCCGGGGCATCGTCCGTCACCGCCCGCCCCGGCACACGTGAGCGCCCGCCCGCCGGGCACGGCGGGACCCGCCCCCGCGCGGGCCTCTCCCCCGGGGGCCGGGGCGTGCGGGACTCCCGGGACGGGCCCGGGCACACGGGGCGTACGGGGCGAGCGGGGCGGGCGGGGTGCGACCCGCCGGAGGTTCACCCGCACGAGTGATTGTGACGCTACGCTCACCAGCGGACACTCATCGTGTACGGAGAGCTCGTGGGGGCTCTCCCGGTACGAGGGGAGCCGTCATGGCCGCAGCCGAGTCTTCCGCCTCCGGGGCGCCGCGGATCGCGGACAGTTCACAGCCCGCCGACCAGGACCAGAGCCAGGGCCTCGCGGCGATCGGCGGCAACGTCGGCGCCGTGTGGCGGGGGTGGTGGACGTGGAGCCCGGGCAACGGGACCTTCAACCTCCAGATCCCCTGGAACGTCATCGGGGCCGACTCGACGGTCGTCATCACCGCCTCGGAGATCAACGCCGGCGGGGCCAGGTTCGTCGGCGCCGCGCCCTTCCAGGTGTCGAGCATCGCCCCCGGCAACGGCGTGGTCACCTTCAAGATCAACATCGGGTGGAACAGCCCGCTGCCGATGCGCACCGACGTCCTGGTCTTCAACTGAGCACCGGCGCGCGGCCGGCACGGTGACCACCGCACGGTGACCACCGCACCGCCGCCGCCCGCCCCGCGGCGGCCCGGGTCCCCCGGGCCGCCGCGGGCGCGTTCCGGGGGAGGACGCGCCCGGCACGGGAGCGGGCGCGCGGCCGGGCGCGGCGGTGTCCGGAACCGGCACACGAGCACGAAGGACCGTCCGTCCGTCCGGCCGGCCGGCGCCGCGCCGCCCGCGCCACCGCCCGTTCCGGGGGCAGCGTGCGGCGAGCCCCGCCCCGGGGCCGCCACGGCCGCCCCGGCCGGCTGCGGCATCCGTGCGGCGCCTGTGAAACCGCGGGCCGGATGCACCCGGACGCACAACGCCTCCGGGCTCACGGACCCGGCCGCCCCGGCCCGCCGGCCCCGCCTTCCCGGCCCCGCCCGCCGAACGCTTCACCCGGGCCCCGACCGAGACGGTCCCCGGTCCCGGCCGCGCGGCCCGCCACCGGCCGGGGACCGGTCGACCGGTCGACCGGTGGGCCGGTGGGCCGGTGGGCCGGTCGACCGGTGGGCCGGTGGGCCGGTGGGCCGGTGGGCCGGTGGGCCGGTGGGCCGGTGGGCCGACAGGCAGGCCCCCGGGCCGGGTGCCCTCCGCGCGGCCGTGGCCGCCTCACCCCGGCCGTGACAAGCCCGCCCTGGCGTCGGACCCCTCGTCACCACAGCGCCGGGACCGGCACAGGAAGGACCACCGGCACGGGCGACGGCCCGCGCCACCACCCCGCCGTACCGCACCGGCCCTCCCCCACGCCCCGCCCCCTCGCGGGTGTCCGGCCCGTCCGGCCGGTGACCGCCCCCGTGGGCCGGGCCGGGCCGGGGCCGTGGACGGGGCCGTGGGCGGGCCGGGGCCGTGGGCGGGCCGTGGACGGGGCCGTGGGCGGGACGGGGCCGTGGGCGGGGCCGTGGGCGGGCAGTAGGATCGGCGGCGTTACCACCCGTATACCGCTGGTAGGAGGCTTTTCATGGCTCAGGTCACGCTGAAGGGGAACCCGGTCGAGGTCGGCGGCGCGCTGCCGGCCTCCGGCAGCCAGGCTCCGGCGTTCACGCTGGTCGGCGCGGGACTCGCGGACACCTCGCTCAAGGACTTCGCGGGCGCGCGCAAGGTCCTCAACATCTTCCCCAGCATCGACACCCCCACCTGCGCGACGTCGGTGCGCACCTTCAACGCCCAGGCCGGCGCGCTGGACAACACCGTGGTGCTGTGCATCTCCGCCGACCTGCCCTTCGCGCAGGCCCGGTTCTGCGGCGCCGAGGGCCTGGACAACGTCAAGACGCTGTCCACCCTGCGCGGACGCGACTTCCACGACGCCTACGGCGTGGCCATCAACTCCGGCCCGCTGGCGGGCCTGACCGCGCGCGCCGTGGTCGTCCTGGACGAGAACGACACCGTCCTGCACACCGAACTCGTCACCGAGATCGCCGACGAGCCCGACTACGAGGCCGCGCTCGCCGTCCTGGCCTGACCCACCCCGCACACCCACGCACGCACCGCACCCGCACCACGCGCGCGTACGGTGGCGGCGGCCCGCACCCGGCGCGGGCCGCCGCCACCGGTGTGCACCCAACCGTCTTCCCACCGCCCCCCAGGGGGCGGCGGCCGCACGACGGACACACCCGCCCGTGACCGCCCCCGCCCCCGTGCCCGCTCCCGTGCCCGCCCGCGTCACACCGCGCGAGGCCCGCGACGAGGACCCGCCACTGCCCCGGGAACAGCCGGGCGACCCGCAGGCCCGGCGGACGGCCGCCGCGGCCCGGGACCCCCACGACGGACCCGCCGCGTCCGGACGGCACCGGGCCACCGCGCCCGCGGACCCGGTCGCGACAAAACGCACCGTCCCGGCCGACGACGCCGCCGCCGCACACGCCGCCTCCCCTCGGCCCCGCCCACGAGCGCGAGGCCACCCGCCCCGCCGCACGCCCGCCCCCGCCCCAGAACCCGCCCCGCCGTGCGCACCCGCCCGCTGCCACCGGGACCTGACGGCCCGCCGGGGCCCGGCACCGCCACAGGCGCTCTGAACCGGGCCCGCACGTCCGACCGCGTCACGGGGACGGCCGAGGCGTCACTCCTTCCTCTCCACGTCGACGTCCACGTCCACGTCCGCGTCCCGGAGCCGCCCCTGGGCGCCGGCCCGGCCCCGGTACGGCCCCGGTACGGCCCCGCGTCCCGCCCCCCGGCCACACGGCACACGGGTGCGCCCCCGCCCCCGGGCGGTAGGGCCGGGGACGGGGGCGCGGTGGCCCGGGGGCGGGGCGAAAGAGGCCGCACGAGCGGTCAGGGGTGAGGAACGGTCAGGAACCGCACGGACCGCACGAACGGTGAGGAACAGCACGAACGGTCAGGAACGAGAGAGAGAAGGGACGAGGGACGGAAGGGACAGGCAAGGACAGGCAGGGACGGGACAGGCGGGAGAGCCGGGAGAGGCGGCGCCGGGGACGGCGGGAAGCACCGACACCCGCTCAGGTGATGGAGGCACCCGAGTCGATGCTGATGACCTGCCCCGTCATGCAGTCCTGGTCCAGGAACAGGGTGATCGAACGCGCGACCTCACGCGGCGTCACGAAACGCGGCACCGGAACCTTGTCCCGCATCCCCGCGACGACGTGCTCGGGCAGCGTGTCCGTCATCCCGGTGATCATGAAACCCGGCGACAGCGCGTTCACCGTCACACCCCGGCGCCCGCACTCCGCCGCCAGCGTCCGGGTCAGACCGATCAGCCCCGCCTTCGACGCCGAATACGCCGTCTGCCCGGCCGTGGCGATCAGCGCGGACGGGGAGACGATGTTCACGACCCGGCCCCAGCGCGCCCGCAGCATCGCCGGCACACACACCCGCGCCGTGTGGAAGGAACCGACCAGATTGGTGTCGATCACCTGCCGCCACTGCGCCGGATCCTGCATCGCCATCAGCGCGTCCTTGCGGATCGCCCCGTTGTTCACGAGCACGTCCACCGGACCCAGCTGCGCGACGATGCGCTCGTACATCGCGCTCACCGCGGCGAAGTCCGCCACGTCACCGGTGACCATCACATGATCGTTCACCAGCTGCGCACACGTCTTCTCCGCCCCCTCACGGGAACTGTTGTAGTGCACCGCGACCCGGCACCCCGCCGCGTCCAGGGCCAGCGCCAGCTCACTGCCCAGCCCCCCGGACGCACCCGTGACCAGCGCCACCGGCGACACCGGACGGGCCCCGAAGGCCTCCTTGCCGCTCATCGCACGCCTCCCCAGGTCATCAGGATCGAACCCCACGTCATGCCCGCGCCGAACCCGGCCAGCAGCACCGTGTCCCCGTCCTTGATCCGCCCGGCGTCCAGCGCCTCCGCCAACGCGATCGGGATCGACCCCGACGCCGTGTTGCCGTAGCGCTCCAGATTGGTCACCAGCCGGTCCGCCGGGATCCCCGTGTGGGAGAGCACCGAATTGATGATCCGGATGTTCGCCTGGTGCGGCACCACGTGATCGACGTCCGCCGCCGTGATCTTCGCCTGCTCCAGCGTCTCGCGGATCGTACGCACCGTGTACCGCACCGCGTTGAGGTAGATCTCGTTGCCGTTGATCTGCGCGTAGTGCAGGCCCTGCTCCACGGTCTGCGCCGTGGTCGGCATCCGCGACCCGCCGGCCAGGACCTTCAGGCTGTTCTTGCACGAGCCGTCCGCGCCCAGGTTCCACGCCCGGATCCGGTCCACCGGCCCCGGCGTCAGCACCACCGCCCCCGCACCGTCACCGACCAGGATCGACAGATCCCGGTCGGCGGGGTTCGCGGTCTGGGTGTGGGTGTCCGAACCGATCACCAGGATCGGACGCGGATCCATCCGCAGCAGACCCGCCGCCGTCACCAGCGCGTACACGAAACCCGCGCACTCGGAGTTCACGTCGTGCGCGCTGCCCGCGATACCCAGCTCGTCGTGGACGAACGCCGACGTCGCCGGCGAGGGCTGCTCCGGAGTCGCCGTCGCCACGATCAGGTGCGCGATGTCCGCACCCGTCAGACCCGCACGCTCCAGCGCCCGCCGCCCGGCCTCCACGGCCATCGACGCCGTGGTCTGCCCGGGCCCCACCGCACGGCGCTCACGGATCCCGCACCGCGAGACGATCCAGTGCTCGTCCACACCGAAACGCCGCGCCAGCTCGGCGCTGGTCACCACACGCTCCGGCACGAAGATCCCCCAGCCGGTGACGTCGAAACCGCTCATCACCCGAACCCTCCCTCCCCGCCCCCGGGGCCTCAGTTGGCCTCGGCCGGGACGAGCGCCAGGATCCGCTCGTGCACCACCCGCAGCGTCGTGGTGTCATCGATGTCCGCGAACAGCGACTCGTCGGCCGGGATGTGCGGGTACTGGTTCTGGAACCCGTACAGCCACTCCATCAGGTCCAGCGAGTCCACGTCCGCGATGTGCTGCAACGCCGCGTCCGCGTCGATCTCGTGCGCACCGGAGACCGCCTGCAGCTGCTGCGCCAGGTCCTCGATGGTGGGGATCTGCGACATGAGTGATCGTTTCCTCTCCTCGCCCGGCCCGGGAACACCGGAACGGGCGGCTGTCAACGCGTCGAATGGGAACGACAAACCGAAGGGTGGAACGACCCGGCCACCCCCCGGAAGGGGCGAACACCCCCCAAAGGGGGGGCAAGGCCGGGACACCGCCCACCCAGGACCGCGACCCTCCGCGCCCGCCGGCCCGTGACGACGGCGGCGACCCGCCCGGCACACCGCGACCACCCCCCGCCACCCGCACGGACGAGGGATGCGTCCCACCGCTCCCGCCCTCCCGCACCACACCCCGCCGAACCCGTAACCCCCCTGCCATCACCGGTCCTGACACACCGTCACACCCACCGCGAGCGGGTACCACGAGAACCGGAACCAGGGGGAAACCACGGGAAAACCACGGCGAACCGCACAGGAGAAAGCAGGACCGGCAGACCACCCCCCGGCGGGAAAACCGACAGGGAAACGGCACAGGCCCGGACAAGCACCACCCCGGCCGGCGAAGGCGGAAGGGAAGCGACCCGGCCGTGGGGGCCGCGTGTCTTGTCGAGACCGCATGAAACCCGCGTCCGCGCAAACGCCCCGCAACCCCCCACACCCCACCCCCCTTGCGCACCGCTTGCGAGACACGCGCTTACCTGACCCACAACACACCGCACCCGCACGCCCACCGGCCAACCGCCGGCACCCGCACGCACGACCGGACGAACGGACAGCCGGACGGACAGCCGGACGGACAGCCGGCCAGATGGTCGGACCGACGGCCAGACGGTCGGTCGGTCGGCCGGACGGCCAGACGGACGGCCGGACGGCCAGACGGTCGGTCGGTCGGTCGGACGGTCGGACGGACAGTCGGTCGGTCGGTCGGACGCAGGCAGCACCGGACGGACAGCCGGACGGCCGGACACCGGACGG
>NZ_JBFBOC010000033.1:61493-64896 GCF_040685975.1 Kitasatospora sp. NPDC086791
CGGACGGCCGGACCGCCGGACGCAGGCGGCACCGGACGGACAGCCGGACGGCCGGACACCGGACGGCCGGACCGCCGGACGCAGGCGGCACCGGACGGACAGCCGGACGGCCGGACACCGGACGGCCGGACCGCCGGACGCAGGCGGCACCGGACGGTCGGTCGGCCGGCCGGACAGAAGACCGACCGGACGGCCGGACGACGGCCGGACAAGGGCGAACCGACGGCCGGTCAACAGCCGGTTGGCGGGCGGACGAACGGCCGCCGGACGGCCTCAGACCCTACCGGGAACCCGGCACGCACCGACGGCCCCGGACCGCCCGCACCAGCAGGCACCACACCGCGAGCACCGCACCGCCGCACCACACCGCACACGAAGACACCGCACCGCCGCACCACACCGCACACGAAGACACCGCACCACCGCACCACCGCCGTGCCGGACACGCGCGGGCACCACCCCACGCACCCGCCACACCCCATCCGATCCCTTTCCACCACCACCCGAGGGGCCCCATCCCATGACCACCGTCGAAGCCCGCTCCATCAACCCCGACGTCGAGGCCATCCGCCACCACTACGAGGTCCCCAACGAGCTCTACCGCCTCATCCTGGGCCCGACCATGATGTACTCCGGCGGCTACTGGGAGGACGGCGAAGACCTCGTCGCCGTCCTCGACGAAGCCCAGGAACGCAAGCTCGACGCCTTCACCGACCTCGCCCGCGCCGCCGGCACCGCCAAGGTCCTCGACGTCGGCTGCGGCTGGGGCACCATGCTCAACCGCCTCACCACCGTCCACGGCGTCAAGCGCGCCGTCGGCGTCACCCTCTCCCGCACCCAGTCCGACTTCGTCCACGCCCTGGGCAACCCCGCCATCGAAGCCCGCGTCGAAAGCTGGGAGGACCACCGCCTCGCCGACGGCGAGGACCCCTACGACGCCGCGTTCTGCATCAACGCCCTCGAACACTTCGTGCTCTCCTCCCTCACCCCCAAGGAGCGCACCCAGCGCTACCGCGTCTTCTTCAAGCAGATCCACTCCCTCCTCAAGCCCGGCGCCCGCTTCGTCCTGCACACCATGACCGTCGAGAACCCCCCGCTGCGCCGCCAGCTCCTGGACGACCTCAAGTTCCTCCAGCGCGAGGAGTTCGAAGGCTGCCACATCCCGCGCCTGCCCGAACTCGCCTCCGGCCTCGACGGCCTCTTCGAGGTCACCGAGATCCGCAACGAGCCCGAGTCCTTCGCCCGCGCCTGCCGCGCCTGGCTCGAACTCCTCGCCGCCCGCCGCGACGAAGCCGTCACCATGACCGACGAGACCACCGTCGCCCGCTTCGAGCGCTACCTCGACATCTTCGCCTACACCCTCGAAGACCACATCTTCAACAACTTCCGCGTCACCCTCACCCGCCGCGCCTGACCCCGGGCCCGCAGGACACCTCAGCCACCGCAGAAGAGGACACCGACGCCATGACCACCACCCCCGCCACCGACCGCACCACCGGCACCACCGGCACCAGCACCGGCACCGCCGGCACCACCCCCGCCCCGGCGGCGGGGGCCACCACCACCCCCGCCACCACCGGAGCCGGCGCCGGCGACCTCGCCGTACGCCACCTCAAAGTCGCCGTCATCGGCGCCGGCATCTCCGGCCTGGGCACCGCCGTCGCCCTCCTGCGCGCCGGCATCGACGACTTCCTCGTCTTCGAACGCGCCACCGACCTCGGCGGCACCTGGCGCGACAACACCTACCCCGGCTGCGCCTGCGACGTCCAGGCCCACCTCTACTCCTTCTCCTTCGCCCGCAACCCCGAGTGGAAATCCACCTTCGCCACCCAGGCCGAAGTCCACGCCTACCTCAAGGACTGCGCCACCCGCTACGGCGTCGACCCCCACCTGCGCTACGGCCACGAACTCCTCGACGCCCGCTGGGACGACACCCACCACCACTGGAACCTCACCACCAGCCACGGCCGCTACACCGCCCAGACCCTCGTCACCGGCACCGGCTACCTCTCCGACCCCGCCATGCCCGACCTGCCCGGCCTGGACACCTTCACCGGCACCGTCTTCCACTCCTCCCGCTGGCGCCACGACCACGACCTCACCGGCCGCAACGTCGCCGTCATCGGCACCGGCGCCTCCGCCATCCAGTTCGTCCCCAAGATCCAGCCCGACGTCGCCCGCCTCGACCTCTACCAGCGCACACCCCCCTGGGTCGCCGCGAAACCCGACAAGCCCAACACCCCCCGCCACACCTGGATGCTGCGCCACCTGCCCGGCTACCAGCGCTTCCGCCGCGCGTTCAACAAACACGGCCGCGAGATCGTCGCGTTCTTCATGTCCCGCCCCTCCCGCACCACCGGCATGAAGAACATGGCCGCCGGCCACCTCAAGAAAAGCGTCAAGGACCCCGCGCTGCGCGCCCGCCTGACCCCCGACTACACCGTCGGCTGCAAACGCCTGCTGTTCTCCAACACCTGGTACCCGGCGATCCAGCAGCCCAACGTCGACATCGTCTCCGACACCATCACCGCCATCGGCCCCACCCACATCACCACCGCCGACGGCACCCGACGCGACGTCGACACCATCATCCTCGCCACCGGCTTCACCGCGACCGACCGCCCCGTCGCCCGCCTCATCCACGGCCGCGACGGCACCAGCCTCGCCGACACGTGGAACACCGCCGGCATGACCGCCCACCGCGGCACCACCATCCACGGCTTCCCGAACCTCTTCATGATCCTGGGACCCAACACCACCCTGGGCCACTCCTCCCAGACCGTCATGATCGAAGCCCAGATCACCTACATCCTCGCCGCGCTGAAAACCCTCGACACCCACCACCTCACCACCCTCGAAGTCCGCGACGAAGCCCAGAAGGCCTACAACAAGGCCGTACAGGACCGCCTGAAGAACACCGTCTGGAACACCGGCGGCTGCACCAGCTGGTACACCGACAACCACGGCAACAACCCCTCGATCTGGCCGACCTACACCTGGCGTTTCCGCCGCCAGACCAGCCACCTCGACATCGCGAACTACCAGACCGCCACCCACACCGACCACACCACCCCCTAACACCCCCCACCAACCACCACACCACCACACCACCACACGGCCGGCAGGCACGCAGGCACGCAGGCCGGCGGGCACGCAGGCAGGTGGGCCGACGGCCCACGGCAGGCGGCGGCAAGCAGCAGGCGGGCCGGCAGGTGGGCCGGCAGGCAGGCACGCAGGCGGGCCGGCGGGCACGCGGGCACGCGGGCACGCCGGCAGGCAGGCAGGCAGGCAGGCGGGCCGGCAGGCACGCAGGCAGGCAGGCACGCAGGCCGGCGGGCCGGCAGGCCGGCAGGCACGCACGCAGGCCGGCGGGCTGGCAGGCGGGTGGGCCGGCAGGCCGGCA
>NZ_JBFBOC010000033.1:64995-68630 GCF_040685975.1 Kitasatospora sp. NPDC086791
AGGCACGCACGCAGGCAGGCGGGCAGGCGGGCAGGCGGGCAGGTGGGCAGGTGGGCAGGTGGGCCGGCAGGCAGGCGGGCCGGCAGGCACGCAGGCCGGCGGGCCGGCAGGCCGGCAGGCACGCACGCAGGCCGGCGGGCTGGCAGGCGGGTGGGCCGGCAGGCCGGCAGGCACGCACGCAGGCAGGCGGGCAGGCGGGCAGGCGGGCAGGTGGGCAGGTGGGCAGGTGGGCCGGCAGGCAGGCGGGCCGGCAGGCACGCAGGCAGGCAGGCACGCAGGCAGGCGGGCAGGTGGGCCGGCAGGCAGGCGGGCCGGCAGGCACGCAGGCAGGCGGGCCGGCAGGCGGGTGGGCCGGCAGGCCGGCAGGCACGCACGCAGGCAGGCAGGCCCGCAGGCCCGCAGGCAGGCAGGCAGGCGGGCAGGCAGGTGGGCCGGCAGGCACGCGGCAGCAGGCGGCAGGCCCACGGCCCACAGCAGGCGGCGGCAAGCAGCAGGCAAGTGGGCAAGCGGGCAAGCGACAGCAGACGGCAGGCCCACGGCCCACAGCAGGCGGCGGCAAGCAGCAGGCAAGTGGGCAAGCGGGCAAGCGACAGCAGACGGCAGGCCGACGGCCCACAGCAGGCGGCGGCAAGCAGCAGCCGGCACACGGCAAGCTGCAGGCAGCAGCCAGCAAGCGGGCACGCGGGCAAGCGGCAGCAGGCAGCAGGCAGCAAGCGGGCACGCGGGCAAGCGGCAGCAGGCAGCAGGCCGACGGCCCACAGCAGGCGGCGGCAGGCCGCAGGCAGGTGGGCACGCGACAGCAGGCGGCAGCCGGCACACGGCAGGCTGCAGGCAGCAGTGGGCAGGCAGCAGCAGGCTGCAGGCCTACGGCTCACGGCCGACGGCGGCAGGCCACAGGCGGGCAGGCGGCAGCCGGCACATGGCAGGCCGCAGGCAGGCGGTGACCCCCAGGGGCCACCCGGAGCCACCGGGCCCGACCGCCGTCCGGTCACCGGGGTCCGACTCCCGGCCCCCGGCCGCCCCCGGCCCCCGGACCGGCCACCAGGGCCACCGCCCGGCCGCTACCCGGCCACCGGTCCCAACTCCCGCACCCTGTCGCCAGAACCCGATCCGCAGGCGACCACCGGACACCCCGGGGGCGACCACCGCCCGGCCACCGGCCCCCTCCCCCGGGACGGCCACCGGGCGACAAGAGAACAGCACAGGACCGGGAACCACGGGACCAGGGACCGGGGCAACCCCCCGGAACCGAGGGACCAGGGCGAACAAGGGAACCCGAGGACCGGGGAACCGGCCAACCCGGGGATCGGGGACCGGAACCGGCCAACCCGGGAAACCGGAACCGGAACCGGGGAACCGGGGAACCGGCCAACCCGGGGATCGGGGACCGGACCCGGGAAACCCGGGGAACCGGGGAACCGGGGAACCGGGGAACCGGGACCAAGGCCGCGCCCCACCGAGCAACCGCCCACCCGCACCACCACCGCACCACCGCACCACCGCGTTACGGCACCACCGCGTTACGGCGTTACGGCACCACCGCACCACCGCGTTACGGCACAGGCACCATCACCGCTCCGCCGCCCGACCCACCCGGGCGGCAGGCCCGCCACCGTCACCCACCGACCGCAAACCACCCGGGACTCCACCGCCCTTGCACCGACGGCCGACCGACGACCCGCACCACAAACGTCACCCCCGCCGGCCGGACCACCCGGACCCGTGCCCCCTATGACGGCACCCGCCACCAGCCGGACCGGCACCACAACTCCACACCCGTTCACACGCCGACACGCCCCACCCCCAGGACGTGACACCGCCACCGGCCGAACACCCAGGACGCCCGCCCCCGGACCCCCGGGGCCCGCGGGCCACCCCCACACCCCCGGAACACCCCCACACCCACAGCAACCCCGCAGCCACCACAACCCCACACCACCCCGGTGTCCGGCCCACCCGGCCCGGACCCGCCGACCCCAGCCGCCGCCGCGACCGTCCGACGAACCACCCACACAACCCGCCACCACACCGGCCGCACCACACCGCACCGGGCCGAGCCGGCTCCACCCGCCCGTACCCCTTGCCCACCACCCCGCCCACACCACCGATCAGGAGACCCACCCACGATGAACCGACCCCACCTGTCCAGGCGCGCCGTCCTCACCGGCGCCGCCGCCACCGTCATCGGCTACAACACCGCCACCCGCTCCTGGGCCGCCACCGGCGACCCCACCACCTCCCGCGTGATCCCCGTCCCCGCCCTCCAGGGCACCCTCACCACCAGCCCCGCCACCCGCGCCGCGTTCGCCCAGGACTTCGGCCGCCTCACCACCACCACCCCCTACGCCGTCCTCACCCCCGCCGGCGCCCAGGACATCGCCACCGTCATCAACTTCGCCCGCCGCCACAACCTCAAAGTCGCCATGAACGGCCAAAGCGGCACCGGCAACGACCTCGAATCACACTCCAACTACGGCCAAGCCGGCGCCGCCGGCGGCATCAGCATCAACGCCCGCGCCCTCAACCGCATCCACACCATCACCCCCACCAACGCCACCGTCGACGCCGGCGTCACCTGGGCCCAACTCACCGAAGCCACCCTCACCCAAGGCCTCACACCCCCCTGCCTCACCGACTACCTCCACCTCTCCATCGGCGGCACCATCAGCATCGGCGGCATCGGCTCCACCGTCCACAAACACGGCCTCCAAGCCGACACCGTCGAAGCCATCGAAATCGTCACCGGCACCGGCCGCATCCTCACCGCCACCCCCACCCGCAACACCGAGCTCTTCCACACCGCCCTCGCCGGCGCCGGCCAGGTCGGCATCATCACCCGCGTCACCCTCAAACTCGTCCCCGCCCCCGAACGCGCCCTCGTCTTCACCCTCTACTACGACGACCTCACCACCTACCTCACCGACCAGCAGACCCTCCTCGCCGACGGCCGCTTCCCCTCCCAGGTCGGCGAAATCCTCATCCAACCCGCAGGCCGGCCCCCCCGCTACAAAATCGAAGCCGTCGCCCACTACAACGGCACCACACCCCCCGCCACCACCCCCCTCCTCACCGGCCTCAACCCCGTCCCCACCGACACCACCATCACCGACACCACCTACCGCGACTACACCTACCGCGCCGACACCTTCGCCGACACCATCAAAAACCTCGGCTACTGGAACGCCCCCAAACCCTGGCTCTCCCTCTTCCTCCCCGCCTCCCGCACCCACACCTTCCTCACCGAAACCCTCCCCCAACTCACCCCCGACGACATCGGCCAAGGCCTCCTCCTCTGCTACCCCTTCCACACCGCCAAACTCACCCACCCCCTCGCCATCACCCCGAACGAACCCACCGCCTACCTCTTCGACCTCCTCGCCTTCCCCCACCCCGCCACCGACCCCACCCCCGCCCTCACCCGCAACCGCCGCCTCTACGACCGCGCCGTCCAACTCGGCGCGAAACGCTACCTCGTCGGCGCGATCCCCCACATGACCCCCACCGACTGGCAAACCCACTACGGCCCCCACTGGACCACCCTCACCACCACCAAAAACCACCACGACCCCACCCACACCCTCACCCCCGGCCAAAACATCTTCCCCTAACCCCCCCAACACCCCCGGACACCACCC
>NZ_JBFBOC010000034.1:0-67071 GCF_040685975.1 Kitasatospora sp. NPDC086791
GGCGCGGCGGCCCTGGTGGTCCTCGGCCAGGTGCTGCAACTGCCGTTCGGCGCCGGGGTGCGCCGATACCGGTATCGGCCCCGGCGAAGACCCCGGGGAAGCCGTGGGAGCCTGGGCCTACCTGCCGCTCATCGCCTCCAACCGCCCCGTCGGCGCCTGCCTCCTCGGATTCGACGACGTCCACCACCTCACCACCAAGGACCGCGGCATCCTCACCGCGCTCAGCGGTCTGATCGCCCAGGCACTGGAGCGCGCCCGTCTCTACGACGCGAAGAACGCCCTCGCCCACGGCCTGCAGACCACTCTCCTGCCGCACCGCCTGCCCGTCCTGCCGGGCATCCGCACGGCCGGCCGGTACCTGCCCGGCACCAGCGGGATGGACATCGGCGGCGACTGGTACGACGTGATCCCCACCGGGGACGGCGTGGCCCTGGTCGTCGGCGACGTCGAGGGCCACAACATCGCGGCAGCCGGCACCATGGGCCAACTGCGCAGCGCCGTCCGCGCCTTCGCCACGGCCGGCCACTCCGCCGAGGCCGTCCTGACCGGCACGAACCGGCTGCTGGCCGACCTCGACCCCGGACTGCTCGCCAGCTGCTGCTACATCCGCGTCGAACCGGGCAGCGACCGCGCCTACGCCGTCCGGGCCGGGCACTGCCCGCCGCTGCTGCGCCGCCCCGACGGCAGCACCGAGGTCCTGGAAGTGGCCGGCGGCCCGCTCCTCGGCGTCGTCGCCACCAGCAGCTATCCCGAGACCCGGCTGGACCTTCCCCCGGGATCGATCCTCGCCCTCTACACCGACGGCCTCGTCGAGGAGCGCGGCCGCGACATCGATCTGGGCATCGACGAACTCCGCGCCGCCCTGGCCCACGCCCGCGCCACAGACCTCGACGAACTCGCCGACCAACTCCTGCGCAAGGCCCGCCACTCCCCCCACCGCTCCGACGACATCGCCCTCCTCCTCACCGGCTACCACCCCACCCAGGCCTGACCCCCGGCCGCCCGGCACTGCTTCTGCCAAGAGTCCGGGCGGAAGCCGAATCCTTCTTCCTCGCCGGTGGCTCTTGTGGGCGAACGGCGGTGAGGGCGTGTCGGAGGAGGTGGCGGTGGCCGCCGCCGTCCGCGCTCCGCACGTTCCGCGCCGCTGTCCCGCTATCGATCGAACACCGAGAGGCCTCTCATGATCCTTCCCTCCCCCTCCTCTGCGTCCCGCGGGGTGCCGCTGGTGCACGGCGCGTGGCACACCGGTCGCGCGTGGGACGGCGTCGCGGCCGGGCTGCGGGCGCGTGGTGTCGCCGCCCCCGCCGGTGTCACTTCACGGATCCGGCCATCGCGCCCTGGATGAAGAACCGCTGGAAGCAGAGGAACACCACCACCGGGACCAGCAGGGACAGGAACGCGCCGGGGGCGAGGATGTCCATGTTGCTGCCGAACTGCCGCATCTGGGACTGCAGGTAGACCGTCAGCGGCTGCGAGTCGTTGCCGGCGAAGATCAGTGCGACCAGCATGTCGTTCCAGACCCAGAGGAACTGGAAGATGCACAGCGAGGCGACGGCCGGCGCGGCGAGCGGCAGGGCGAGGGTGCGGAAGATCCGCCATTCCCCGCAGCCGTCCATCCGCGCCGCCTCCAGGAGTTCGGCGGGGATCTCCAGGAAGTGGTTGCGCATCAGGAACACGGCGAACGGGAGCCCGTAGCCGACGTGGAACAGCACGACGCCGGGGATGGTGCCGAACAGCCCGACGGCGCCCTCCAGTTTGGCGACCGGGATGAGCCCGACCTGGACCGGGACGACCAGCAGCCCGACCACGCCGAGGAAGACGGCGTCCCGGCCGGGGAAGCGCATCCAGGCGAAGGCGTAGCCGGCGCCCGCGGCGAGAGCGACGGTCAGCAGGGTCGCCGGGACGCTGATGAGCACGGTGTTCCACAACGCCTTGGGGACGTCGCCGCCGCCGAGCAGCGCGGTGTAGTTCCGCAGGGTGAGCTGGGCGGGCTCGGTCAGTGCCGTCCACCAGCCTCCGGTGGCGGCGACCTGTTTCGGGCGCAGCGAGGAGACCAGCAGGCCGACGGTGGGCACCAGCCAGGCGACGGCGGCCACGGTCAGCACGGCCTGGACGAGGCCGCTGCGGGTAAGGGCGGCGAGCCGGGTCGTCAGCGGCAGGGCGGGCCGGCCGGCCGGCGCCGGTGCGGGCCCGGTGGTGGTGGCGGCGGACGGGGCCGCCTGGGTGGTGGTCATGCGCGGCTCCCTCGGAAGCGTCGGACGTTGAGGAGCATCACCGGCACGACCAGGAGCAGCAGCAGGACGCTGAGGGCGCTGCCGAGGCCCTGGTCGTTGCCGCCGCCGAAGGAGACCAGGTAGAGCCGGAGCGCGAGCACGCTCGCGTCCTGCTGCACCGGTCCGGGCGCGATGATGTACACCAGGTCGAAGATCTTCATCACGTTGATGACCATGGTGATGAACACGACGCCGAGGACCGGGGCGAGTTGGGGCACGGTGATGCGGCGGAAGATCTGCCATTCGCCGGCGCCGTCGATCCTGGCCGCCTCGATGGTCTCGCGGGGCAGGTTGGCGAGGCCGCCGGCGATGATGACCATGGCGAAGCCGGCCCAGATCCAGATGTAGGCGCCGATGATGGCCGGGGTGATGAACGCCGGGCCGAGCCAGTCGACGCCGCGGTAGGGGGCGGCGAAGTTCGCGGCCGGCATCACCACCGAGGTGCTGGCGGACGGGGCCGCGCCGAACCGGAAGGTGCCGTCGGCGGCGGTGGTGGTGGTGTCGACCGTCCGTCCGCCGTCCCGGAGTTGGACGGTGACGCCGGGCAGGCCCTTCTTCCCGGCGTCCAGTCGGCCTGCCTGGCCGCCGCCGCCCGGGACGAAGTCCAGGAACACCGTGCCGCTGACCCCGTCGCCGCCGGCCGGTTCCTGGGCCGTGCGGGCGGTGGCCGGGAGCGAGCCGGGCTGCACGCCGACCAGCGGCAGCAGCACGACGCGCGTGCCGGCGGGCGCCGTGACGTCGCCGCCCCGGGTCTGGTCGAGGCCGCCGCCGGGGCGCGGGTGGGCGCCCGGGTAGGTCGGCCGGTCGTCGAAGGTGTCGTGGACGGCGACCGCGGCGGCGTTGAGCACGCCGCGCTGCGGGTCCGCGTCGTACACCGTGCGGAAGATGATCCCGGCGGCGAGGAAGGAGATCGCCATCGGCATGAAGACGAGCAGCTTGAACGCGGTGGCCCAGCGGATCTTCTCGGTGAGCACCGCGAACACCAGGCCGACGGCGGTCACCAGGGCCGGGGCGACGGCGACCCAGATCGCGTTGTTGCGCACGGCGGTGAGGGTGGCGTGGTCGGTGAAGGCGGTGCCGTAGTTGTCGAGTCCGACGAAGCGGTGGCCGGAGGCGTCGAAGAGGCTCCGGGCCACCGAGTAGCCGATGGGGTAGACGACGAGGGCGCCGAGCAGCAGCAGGGCGGGCAGGACGAACAGCAGGGCGAGGCCCCGGTGGCGCCGGAGGGCGCCACCGGATGCCCGGCCCCTGCGAGGTGAGCGCAGAGACATGGTGGATCAGCCCTTGTAGGCCTTGGCGGCGTCGGCTTCGAGCCTGGCCGCGGCGCCCTGGACGTCGGAGGGGTCGGCGAGGAAGTCCTGGAGGTCCTTCCACTCGCCCTGGCCCGCGGTGCCGCCGAACGCGGCGGGGGCCTGGTCCGACATGTCGAAGCGGAAGGCGTCCCCGGCGTCGATCACCGACTTGGCGAACTGCCGGGTGGTGTCGTCGGGGTAGACCGAGGGGTCGACGGCCTTGTTGGGCGAGATGAAGCCGCCGGCCTTGGCCCAGACGGTCGCCGCCTCGGGGCCGGCCAGGAACTCGACGAACTTCTGTGCGGCCTCGGGGTGCTTGGCGCCCTTGAGGACGACCGCCGCGTCGCCCGCGCCCATCACCGGGGCCTTGCCGCCGTCCACGGCGGGGAACGGGAACACCTTGGCGTCGGTGCCGACCTGCTTCTTCAGCTCGGAGGCGATGACACCGCCGACGAAGTCGCCCTCGTGGGTCATGGCGGCCTTGGGCTGTGCGCCGAAGACCTGCTGGACGGAGGTCGGGAAGTCGGTCTGCAGGGCGCCCTGCCCGCCGCCGGCGACGAGCTGCTTGTCGCCGAAGACCTTGCCGAGGGTGGTCAGGGCCTTGAGGACGGACGGGTCGGTCCACGGGATCTCGTGCCGGGTGAGCTTGTCGTAGAGTTCCGGTCCGGCCTGGGAGAGGTAGACGTTCTCGAACCAGTCGGTGAGGGGCCAGCCGGCCTGGCCGCCGACCGAGAAGGCCGGGGTCCCGGAGTCGGAGAGCGTCCGGCCGACCTTCAGCAGGTCGTCGAAGGTGGCCGGGGGCTGGACGCCGGCGTTCTGGAAGGCGGCGGGGCTGTACCAGACGGTCGACTTGTCGGCGGCCTTGAAGTAGAGGCCGTACTGGGTGCCGTCGACGGTGCCGAGGCCGGACCAGATGCCGGCGTAGTTCTTCTTCGCGGCATCGGTGACGGCGGGCGCCAGCGGCGCCAGCCAGCCCTTCGCGGCGAACTGCTTGATCACGCCGGGCTGGGCGACCATGACCACGTCCATCGGGTCGCCGCCCTCGATCTTGCTGCCGACCACGGTGGAGAGGTTGTCACCGGTGGAGGTGTAGCTGACGGTGGCACCGGTCTTCGCGGTGAAGGCGTCCAGCACCTTCTTGAAGTTCTCCTGCTCGGTGCCGCTCCACACGGCGGCGACGGTCAGGGTCTGTCCCTTGAGTTCCTGGGTGGCGGAGTCGGCGGCGGTGCCGCCTCCCCCGCTGCCGCAGGCGGTCGCGGTGGCGGCCAGCACGACGGAGGCGGCCAGGGTGGGGAGAGCGCTACGGAGTCTCATCGTCGAGTCTTCTTCCGTGAGGCGGGTGGGGGTTTCGGGCTTCGGGAGGTGATGGGTGGTCAGAGACCGCTGACAGCACCGGGGTTGATCCACCAGGCGGCGGTGCCGGGCGGCAGCAGGCCGTCCTCGCACGGACCGCTGGCCAGCAGGGGCGGACCGGCGACCGGGGCCGGCGCGGGGGTGTCACCGAAGTTGACGGCGCACACCAGGCCCTCGCCGCGGACGAAGGCGAGGACCCCGGGCGGGGTCTCCAGCCAGCGCAGCGTGCCCTCGCCGAGCTGCGGCAGTTCACGGCGTAGCTGGAGGGCGGTGCGGTACAGGTGGAACACGGATCCGGCGTCGGCCCGCTGCCGCTCGGCCGTGTGGGCGGCGAACGCGGCCGGCTGCGGCAGCCACGGCGCGGCCGGGCTGTCCGGCGGGCTGAAGCCGAACGGGGCCTCGGCGCCCGACCAGGGCAGCGGTATCCGGCAGCCGTCGCGGATCCCGGTGCGGCTGCCGGTGCGGTGGAAGATCGGGTCGGTGATCGACTCGTCCGGCAGGTCGAGGACTTCGGGCAGTCCGAACTCCTCGCCCTGGTAGAGGTAGGCGGCTCCGGGCAGGGCCAGCATCAGCAGGGCGGCGGCCTTGGCCCGGGCGGGGCCGGAAGCGGGGTCCTCCCCCGCGAACCGGCTCACCGTGCGGACCTGGTCGTGGTTGTTGAGCACCCAGGTGACCGTCGAGCCGGTGGCGGTGATGTCCCGCACGGCGTCGTCGATGACCCGGTGGAAGTGCGCGAGGTCCCACGGCGCGTGCAGCAGGTGGAAGAAGAAGGCCTGGTGCAGTTCGTCGGGCCGCACGTACAGCGCCTGTTCGGCCGGCGTGGGCACGGACGCCTCGCCGACCAGCAGCCGCTGCCGGCCGTCGCGGACGGTGTACTCCTCGCAGATCGCGCGCCACCGGCGCCAGACCTCGTGCACCTCCGGCTGGTTCCAGGCCAGCGGGTTCACCGAGTCGCGGGTGCGCTCGTCCACGTCCGGGTCGGGCGAGTCCGGCAGCTCGGGGTGCTTGTACAGCCCGGCCGCCACGTCGATCCGGAAGCCGTCGACGCCGCGGTCGAGCCAGAACCGCAGCACCTCCTCGAAGTGGGCGGCGACGTCGGGGTTGCGCCAGTTGAAGTCGGGCTGCTCCGGGGTGAACAGGTGGAGGTACCACTGGCCGGCCCGGCCGTCGGCCTCGGTGGCCCTGGTCCATGCCGGGCCGCCGAACATGGCCCGCCAGTTGTTGGGTGGCAGCTCCCCGGCCTCGCCGCGCCCGTCGGCGAAGTGGAACCGCGCCCGCTCGGGGCTGCCGGGGCCGTTGGCCAGCGCCTTCTGGAACCACGGGTGCTCACGTGAGCAGTGGTTGGGGACGACGTCCAGGACCAGCTTGAGGCCGAGCAGTCGGCAGTCGGTCACCAATCGGTCGAACTCGGCGAGGTCTCCGTAGACCGGGTCGACGGCGCAGTGGTCGGCGATGTCGTAGCCGTGGTCGTACTGGGGTGAGACGTAGAACGGGTTGAGCCAGACGCCGTCGGCGCCCAGCTGCCGCACGTGGTGCAGCTGTTCCCGGACGCCGGCGAGGTCGCCGACGCCGTCGCCGTCGGTGTCGCGGAAGCTGCGCACGTAGATCTGGTAGATCACGGCGTCGCGCCACCAGGCAGGGGCGGCCGGGGTGGTGGGGGCGGTGGTGGTGGGGGCGTGCGGGCGAGCGCGCGGCAGGGTGACCGCGTCGCCGCCGGGGAGGGTGGGGTTGGGCATCTCGCTACTCCAACGGTTATGCATTCGCGTTAGGTATAGCAGGCAGATGCGGGTGCTGTTAAGCCCTTGTGTAGTGGGGTTTCCCAGGAGTTACGAGCCGGGATGCCCGGTCAGGGATAGATACGCGTTAGGTACTCGCGGGTAGCGGCCTCGCGGGTAGCCTTCTCGCGGGCACAGGCCTCGCGAGGCCGGGGCCGAACGCCCAGGCCGTCGTCGGCGTCGGCGACTCAGCCGACGATGGCGCGCAGGTCCGCGGCCAGCCGGGGCAGCGCCGCCCCGGCGGTCCGGCGGCCCGACACGACCTCGAACGCCGTCTCGCTGAACGCGAGGCTCAGCTGCTGGTACTGCGGCACGCCGGGGCGCGCCCCGGCCGCCAGGATCGCCGTGCGCAGCACGGGCAGGTACGGGAACCGGGCCGTCAGGTCCGGATCCGCGTAGAGGTCGGCCCGGACCGGCGGCAGCCCGCCCTCGGTCAGCACGCGGTACTGCGCCGGGCGGCTCGTCAGATAGCCGATCAGCGCCCGGGCGGTGCGCCGGCGCCGGGAGAACCGGCTGACCGCCAGGCCCGAGCCGCCCAGCACACCGCTGCCGGGCCCGTTCGGGCCGGGCAGCGGCACCACGCCGAACCGCCCCTCCACGGGGGACCCTGCGGCGCCGACCGCGTGGTAGACGTACGGCCAGTTCCGCAGGAAGAGCAGGCCGCCCCGGCCGAAGGCCGCGCGGGACTCCTCCTCCTGGTAGCCGAGCACCTCGGGCGGGATCCAGCCGTCGCGCACGCCCCCGGCCAGGAACTCCAGTCCGGCCCGGGCCTGCGGGCTGTCGACGACCACGGTTCCGTCGCCGGCCAGCAGGTCCCCGCCGGCCGAGCGGATGGCCTCCAGCGCGTTGACGGCGAGTCCCTCGTAAGGGCTCAGCTGGCCCGCGTACCCGGACAGCCCGTGCGCGGGGGCCAGCGTCCGTGCCTGCCGGACCAGTTCGGCCCAGGTGGTGGGCGGCTGCTCACCGGCGGCGGCCAGCACGTCGCTGCGGTAGTACAGCAGGGCGGCGTTGGCGACGAACGGCACCGCGTACAGCCGCCCGTCGTAGCGTCCGGTCCGCACGACCGGGGGCAGGAAGCCGTCCAGGGCGAAGTCCGACTCGTCCAGCGGCACGGTCCAGCGCTTGGCCGCGAACTCGGCCGTCCACACCACGTCGAGGTTGAGCACGTCGAAGCGGCTTCCGCCGGCCGACAGCTCGCCGGCGAGCTGGGCGTGCACCTCGTCCGCCGCCTCGGGCAGCTCGACCAGCTCGGCGGGCTGGTCCGGGTGCTCGGCGTTCCAGTCGGCCAGCAGCCCGCGCAGGTAGCGGGTGGTGTCCCGGCCGGTGGCCAGCGTGACCGGTCCGACGCCGTCCGGGTCGCCCGCCGGCGCGTCGCCGGCCAGGCCGTACCACGCCGAGGCACCCCCGGCCGCGAGCGCCGCCGCCCCTCCCACCAGCGCGCGCACCACACGCCGACGGCCCGCGTCGGGCCCGGTGGGCGGCCGGTCGTCCATGGAGCTCCTTCGGTCCGCCGGCACGGGTGGGCACCGACGCACGTCCCTTTATACGGCCTCCCTGCTGGTGGGGGCCGGTCTGCCCGTACTGTGTGACCGAGGTGTGACCAGCGAACAGGGACGAGAAGGAAGAGGTGACGCCCGGTGCGCCATCAGCTGCTGGCGCTGCTGGCCCGGCAGCCCGCCTACGGGTACGAGCTCAAGCAGGGGCTTGAGCAGACCTTCGGCGCGGCGTACCCTCAGCCGAACATCGGCCAGATCTACGTGACCCTGAGCCGACTGGAGAAGTCCGGACTGATCCGCGGCACCGAGGTGGCGCAGGAAGGCAGGCCGGACAAGAAGGTCTACGAGATCACGGAGAAGGGCACCGAGGAACTCTCCGGCTGGTTCGGGGCGCCCACCGAGGGCCCCCGGGTCAGGGACGAGTTCTTCATGAAGCTGATCCTGGCCGAAGGCACCGACCTCACCGACCGGCTGACGCTGATCAACAACCAGCGCCGGCACTGCATCAACACGATGCGCGGACTCAACAAGCTGGCCGCCACCGAGCGCGGCAACCCGACCTCGCTGCTGTTGATCGAGGGCGCGGTCCTGCACCTGCAGGCCGACCTCGACTGGCTGGAGCGTTGCCAGGAGGAGCTCACGTGACCGGCCCGGAGCCGACCCCGTCGCCGATACCGTCGATACCGCCGATGCCGCCGTTGCTGACGGCCGACTCCGTGGTGCGCTCGCACCTGAGCGGCTCGACCCTGATCCCGGCGGTCCGCGGCATCAGCCTGCGGATCGACCGGGCCGAGTTCGTCGCCGTCACCGGCCCCTCGGGCGCCGGCAAGTCCACCCTGCTGCACCTCCTCGCCGGCCTGCTGCGGCCCGACGAGGGCGAGCTGTGGCTCGACGGCCGCCGGGTGGACCGCCTGCGGGAGTCCGCCTGGGCCCGCCTGCGCCGTCGGCACTACGGCATCGTCTTCCAGAGCGGCAACCTGCTCCCCGACTTCTCCGTCGCCGACAACATCGAACTGACCGCGGTGCTCGCGGGCATGTCCGGCCGCACCGCCCGCGAACGCCGCCAGGAACTCCTCGACGACCTCGGCCTCGCCCACAAGGCCACCGCCGGGCCCGGCGAGCTCTCCGGCGGTGAGCGCCAGCGCGTCGCCCTGGCCCGCGCGCTGGTCAACCGGCCGCAACTGCTCCTCGCCGACGAGCCCACCGGCAACCTCGACAGCCGCAGCACCCGGGACGTCCTCGCCCTGCTCAGCCGCTACCACGAACAGGGCACCACCATCGTGCTGGTCACCCACGACGCCAGGGCGGCGAGCACCGCCGACCGCGTCGTCAGCCTCTTCGACGGCCGGATCGCCGACGACGCCCGGGTGGAGGAGCCCCCGGCCGGGCGGCGCGCCGTCGGGGTCGGCGACATCATCGATTTCGGCGGGTGAGCCGGTGCCCGCCGTCCTCCGCTGGATCCGTGCCGACCTGCGCTCGCACCGCCTCCACGCCCTGCTGATCGTCCTCGCCACCGGCGGCACCGCCGCCGCCCTCCTGCTCGCCGGCACGCTGCTCGGCGCCGCCGCCGACCCGTGGCAGCGACAGTTCCGTGCCGCCGGATCGCCCGACGTCCGGATCGACCTGCGCCCGTCCGCGACCGCCCGGGGCAGCGCCGACGAACCCTCGGCCGCCGTGCTCGCCGGCGAACCCGGCGTGCTCGCCGTCTCACCGCCCCAGCACACCGCCGAGACCACCCTGGTCGGCCGACGCGCCGACGGCGCCACCACCGCGGGCCCGCCCGGCCGCACCACGCTCGTCCTGCGCGGCGACACCCCGGGCGCGGCCCGGCCGCTGCTGCGCTCCGGCACCTGGCTCGATCCGGACGACGTCCACGGCATCGTGCTGGAACGGTCCGCGGCCGACGCCGCCTGGGCGCACCCCGGGGACCACCTGACCGTCCTCGACGCCCACGGCGGCCCCGTCGACCTCCGGGTCCTCGGCATCGCGGACAGCCCCGACCAGCTGCCCAGCCAGGCCGCCGGCTACGACCTCGGCTGGGCCCCGCCCGCCACCCTCGACCTCGTCCAGCCGGACCGGGCGACCCAAGGGCTCACCCTCGGCCTGCGGCTGGCCCACCCCTCCGACGCCGGGTACACGGCCCAGCGGGTGGTCAGCGTCCTCGGCGCCGAGCGGGTCTCCCGGATCTCCACCTGGCTGGACGCACGGGCCGCACGGCAGCAGGACGACCGGCTGGCCGGCCTGCTACTGGGCCTCAGCGGACTCGCCGCCCTGCTCGCCGCCGCCCTCGCGGTGGCCGGCGCGGCCGGCGGGCGGATCCGGGCCCGGACCGGCGACATCGCCCTGCTCAAGGCGCTCGGCTTCACCGCCGGCCAGGTCGCCTGGATGTTCATCGCCGAACAGCTCCTGCTGGCCGGCACCGGAGTGCTGCTCGGCGCCGGCGGGGCCGCGATCGCCGTCCACACCGTGCCCGCCCTCGGCGGCGGAACCGACGCGCTCCACGGGCTCGTCCCCGGCGGCACGGCGACCACCGCGGCCGTGGTCGCCGTCGCGCTCCTCGCCGTCGGGGCCGCCGCCACACTGCCCGCCCTGCGGGCCGCCCGGGTCGCCCCCGTGCCCCCGACCGACGGCACCCGGCCACCCGTCATGACGGCCCGGCCGGTCCGGCTCGGCCCACTGCGCCGGCTGCCGCCGGCCCTCGTGTTCGGGCTCGGCAGCGTCCTGCGCCGGCGCTCGGACCTGGTCGGCAGCGCCCTGCGGCTGGCCGTCCCGGTCGTCGCCGCCACCCTGGCCCTGAGCACCTGGACGACCCTCGACGCCGTCACCCGGCCCGACGGCGGCGCCACCGTCCCGTCCGTCACCGCCCGCCGCACCACCCCCGATCGGACGCCCGGCGACGGGCAGCTCGCCGGCGCCCTGGCCGCCGACCCCGCCGTGCGGGGCGTCTACCCCGGCACCGAGATGCAGGCCCTCGCACCCGGCCAGTCCGCGACGCTCACCCTCCGCGCCGTCGGCACCACCGACGCCCCGTACCCGTACACCGTCGTCGAGGGCCGGGCGATCCGCGCCACCGACGAGGCCGTCGCCGGACAGGGCGCCCTCGACCTGCTCGGCGCCCGGGTCGGCCAGTGGGTGCGGCTCACCACCGGGAGCACCCCGCGCATCCTGCACATCGTCGGACGCGATCTCGAACCGGAACACGGCGGCCGCGTCCTGTCCACCGGCTTCGACACCCTCGACCGGCCCGGCGACCCCACCCACCCCGACTTCTGGCAGCTGACGCTGCGCCCCGGCCAGGACCCGGCCGCCGTCCAACGCGACCTCCCCGCCCGGGCCGGCCTCGCCGGCCAGACCGAGATCCGCCTCCCCACCGGCCCGGTCACCCGGCCCGGCGCCCTGCGGGCCAGCGTGGTCGGCCTCCTGCTCCTGCTCGCCCTCATCGGCCTGGTCGACCTGCTCACCACGGCCACCGCCGGCTTCCACGAACGCCGCCGGGACCTCGGCCTGCTCCGGGCGATCGGCCTCACCCCGGGCCAGTCCGCCGTCGTGCTCGCCGTCCGCGGGACAGCCATCGCCCTCGTCACCGTCGCCGTCGGCGCGGCCGTCGCCATCCCGCTCGTCCGCCGGCTCATCGACCGCCAGGGCGAGCTGAGCGGCATCGGCGCGGGCATCGCCCGCGCCCCCTCCGCCTGGACCGTCCTCACCATGGCCGCCCTCTGCGCCACGGCCGCCGCCGCCCTCTGCGCCCTCCCGGTGTTGCGCGTCCCCCCGCCCACCCGCCCCCCGGACGCCGCCGACCGGTAGAGCGGCACCCGTCGCGGCCCCGCCCGAGTCGCCCGGTCACTCCGACGGGGGGCGCCGCAGTCCGCACAGGAGCAATTCGATCAGGCGCCGGGGATCGTACTGCGGGTCTGCGCCTCCGATGCACAGGTTGCCGATGCCGCGCATCAGTTCGTAGGGCTGGATGCCCGCCCTGATCTCATCGGCCTCGACCGCGGCATCGAGCAGCCGCGCGCAGACCGGCAGCAGACGGTCGAGGAAGTAGCCGTGCAGCGCCGCGAAGCCGCTGCTGTCCGACTGCATCGCGTCGGCCAGTCCGTGCTTGGTGACCAGGAAGTCGACGAAGAGGTCGATCCACTGGCACAGTGCGGTGAACGGTGAGTCGGCGCCGGCCAGCAGCTCCGGCCCCGCCTCCGCGCACTCCTCGATCTGGTGGCGGTAGACGGCCGTGACGAGATCGGCCCGGGTCGGGAAGTGCCGGTAGATCGTTCCCGTCCCCACACCCGCCTTGGCCGCGATCCGGCGGATCGGCGCATCGACGCCGG
The DNA here is from genome assembly GCF_040685975.1 of Kitasatospora sp. NPDC086791. Lineage (NCBI taxonomy): Bacteria > Bacillati > Actinomycetota > Actinomycetes > Kitasatosporales > Streptomycetaceae > Kitasatospora > Kitasatospora sp. NPDC086791. The sequence goes on from NZ_JBFBOC010000034.1 coordinate 12,515, forward strand.
AGGCCACGAACACCTCGGCGGCGGCCGCGAGCAGCGCCTGCTGATTGCGCAGCGCATCGGCCCGCTTGCTCCGGACCGACGCCCTCCCCGTGGGGCTCTCACTGGACACGACTCTCCCTCCGACACCCGTTGACAAAACGGAACGATGTTCCGGATAGTAAGCGGGACAGCGTTCCGCTTCAGGTTAGCCGAAGCGGGGCGTAGCTGCCCCTTGCCCGCCGCCACCCGCCCGGGGTCGGCCGCGGCACCCACCGCAGTAAGGAGAACCGCTCATCATGAGCACATCCGCCCTCACCGCACCTGTCCCCGTCCTGTCCTACAGCCCGGTGGTCCTGCCCGTGCCCGGACGTCCCGTGGACCTCCAGGTACGCGTCACCGCTCCCGCGTCCGGAACCGGCCTTCCCGTCATCCTGCTCTCCCACGGTCACGGCCCCTCGAACAACCTCTCCTCACTGAACGGCTACGCGCCGCTCGCCGACTCCTGGGCGGCACGGGGATTCGTCGTCCTCCAGCCCACCCACCTCACCTCCCGGACGCTGAGCCACCTGGTCGCCGACGCTCCCGGCGCACCGGCCTTCTGGCGCTCCCGCGCCGAGGACATGAGCCACATCCTCGACCGGCTCGACGTGATCGAGCGCACCGTGCCGCAGCTCGCGGGACGGATCGACCACACCAAGGTCGCCCTCGCCGGACACTCGCTCGGCGGCTTCACCGCCGCCCTCCTGTTGGGCGCCGGACTCGACGACCCCGACACCGGGAAGGTGGTGCACCTGGTCGAGCCGCGGATCAAGGCGGGCGTCCTGCTCGCCGCGCCCGGCAGGGGTGGCGACGTCCTCAACGGGCCCATGGCCGAGCAGTGGCCGATCATCGGAGCCGTCGACTTCTCCACCATGACCGCTCCCGCCCTGGTCGTCGCAGGCGACAAGGACGACTCCCGACACTTCACCGACATGGGTCCGGACTGGCACGCCGACCCCTACACCCTCGCCCCCGGCCCCAAGTCCCTGCTCACCCTGTTCGGAGCGGAACACGGACTCGGCGGGATCGCCGGATACGACGCCGCCGAAACCACCGACGAGAACCCCGAACGGGTCGCCGCCATCGGGCGACTCACCGCCGCCTACCTCCGCAGTCGGTTCCACCCCGGCGACACGGCCTGGCAGGCCGCATGCGACGCGCTGCGAACCGACCCCGCCCCGATCGGACGAGTCGAAGCCAAGTAGACCGCCCGGACACACGGCATCGGGGTCCCCCCGGGCGAGGACGACCCCGCACGGACGGCCCCCTGTCCAGGCCGATCACATACGGGCCTTTGCCCCTTCGTCGGACTCGACTATCAATCGCACCGGGAACGGTGAGTCGCGATCAGGTCGCGATCAGGTCGCGGTACCAGGCGCACGCGGCCCTCGGGGTGCGCTGTTGGGTCTCGAAGTCGACGTGGACGAGGCCGAAGCGCTGGTGGTAGCCCTCGGCCTGCCGAACAGGCCGTCATGGCGGCAAGACCTTGACCGAAAGTCATTGACTCTCATCAAGTCAACTATCCGACAGAGGAGTTGACGAGCTCTGCCCGCTCGTCCACGTCGCGGACGGATCCGGCGCGGACGGATCCGGCGCGGGCACGCAGGCGGCGGAGCATCCGGGCGTCCTGGAAACCGGCCGCGCGGGCGGCGGCCTCCGCGGTCGCGCCGTGCGCGATCAGGTGCTCGGCCCGCTCGACCCGCAGTTCCTGCTGGTAGCGCAGCGGGGTGAGTCCGGTGGCCTCGGTGAAGTGGCGGGTGAGGGTGCGCTCGCTGACGCCCGCCTCCCCCGCGAGGTCGGCCAGGCTGAGCCGGGTGGCGAAGCGGGCGTCGATCAGGTCCTGGACCCGGTGGACGGCGTCGACCAGGTGGGCGCGGTGCCGGAGCATCGCGCTGACCTGCCGCTCGTCGCCGTTGCGCCGGGCGTAGACGACCATCTCCCGGGCGATCCGGGCGGCCGCCGCCGGCCCGTGCCGGTTCGCGACCAGGTGCAGGGCCAGGTCGATGCCGCTCGCGATGCCGGCCGAGGTGACCACCCGGTCGTCCACCACGTACAGCACGTCGCGCACCACGACCGTCCTCGGGTAGCGGCGGGCCAGTTCGTCCTGGAGGTCGTGGTGCGTGGTGCAGCGGCGCCCGTCCAGCAGCCCGGCCCGGCCGAGCGCGTCCGCGCCCGCGCAGACGCTGGCGACCGTACCGCCGGCCGCGTGGTGGGCGGCCAGCCGCTCCAGCGTCGCCGGGGCGAGGTCCCCGTGTGACCGCAGCGTCGACGCCCGCCAACCGGGGACCACGAGCAGGTCGTCCGGCGTGAGCCGCGGCCACTCGGTGGAAGCCCGCAACGTGAGCCCCTGCGCGGTCGGCACGTCCTCCTGCTCGGCCACGTGGTCGACGGTGTAGTCGAGACCGTGGCCGGCCGCCGTCGAGAACACCTGGGCGGGCCCGGCCAGGTCCAGCAGGTGCACCTGCGGGACCAGCAGGAAGACGACGCGGGTCACGATCCGGTCAGCTCCTTCACGGTGGTGACGGTGGCGAAACGACCCGCCAGAGCGTACTCGGTGCGGGCGATGACCTCGTCCGTGGAGAGCGTGCGCGGGTCGGCGAGGATCTCGTCGAGGCTGCGCCCGGCGGGCGCGTCGCGGTGCTCGATCGGGTGGGTGGCGGTCGCGTCGACCACGAACGTGACGTCGTGGCCGAGGTCGGCCGCCACCCGGGTGGTGGTCTCGCAGCACTGCTCGGTGCGGATGCCGCTGACCACCAGTGCGCGGATCCCGCGCTGGGTGAGCAACTGCTGCAGGTTGGTGGTGGTGAACGCGTTGTGCGAGGTCTTGGTGACGACGGGCTCGCCCTCCACCGGCACCAGCCCGTCCATCAGGCGGACGTGGCCGAGGGCGGGGTCGAACACCGTCCCCGTGCCGGGCTCGGCGTGCAGGACCCAGACGACGAGGTCGCCCCGGGCCCGGGCGTGCTCGACGAGCCGGTTCACCTGCCCGACGATCCCGGGGTTGGAGACGGCCGCCCAGTTCTCGCGCTGCCGGAAGGATTCCTGGACGTCGATGACGAGGAGTGCGTTGGTCATGCCCCGATCCTCGCCGCTGCCGGGTGCCCGCGCGAAGGCCCCATCGGGCCCGGATGCGGAACGATCCGGTCAGCACGGGTCTCCTTGACCTCGCGGGCGTAGAAGGAGGTGTCGAGGTCCGCGCCCGTTGCGGCCCCCGGAGCCTGTCGGATCGGATGACGTCGGCCGCCGCGAAGATCACCCGCCCGGCGGTACCGCGCGCCGAGATCAGCGGCGCCCGCAGCGCGACGAGCAGCAACCCGAAGCCGAGCGTCATCACCACGCCGATGACCAGCGAGGTCCTCTCTGTCAGCAGGCGCAGCCGTCCGCGGCGCTCTGGACGGGCATCACGCCCGCGATGCCGGGCGTGGCCGCGACCTGCGCCGCGACATCCGCGGCCGAACCGGCGGGAGTGAGGATCTGCAGGGTGCCGGCCGCCTCCGGGAGACCGGACGACGCGCGGCCCCGCCCGGGCGAGGCCATGATGGGAGAGCCAGACCTCGTACGAGCCACCGACGAGAACAGAACCGAACCCAGGCTTTCCCATGACGGATCCAGGTGAGCGCGCGAATACGGAGTTGCCCGGCCCCGACGGCGTCGACCGGGCCGTGATGAACGCGCTGCTCACCGAGTCGCCGGTCGGGCTGTACATCGTCGACACCGACCTGCGGCTGATCCGGTTCAACACCGCCTCGGCGGGTGTGCGCGGGGTACGGGGCGAGGAGGTCATCGGCCGGCCACTGCACGAGTTGGCGCCGCTCCTGGTCAACGACGCGAACGAGCGAATTCTCCGGAAGGTCGCCGAAACCGGGGAACCGGTCATCGACCTGGTGCAGCGCGGCTCCCCGCCGTCCGATCCGGAGCGGGAGCACGTCTACTCCGTCTCCGCGCTGCAACTCGTGGGCAGCGACGACCAGCAGGTCATCGGCGTGGCCACGATCGTCATCGACGTCACCGAACGCTACCGGGCCCGGGACCGGCTGGAGCTGCTCGCCCGCTCCAGCGCTCTCATCGGCACGTCCCTGGACGTGACGCGGACGGCGGAGGAACTGACCGAGGTGGCGGTCCCGCAGCTGGCCGACGCGGTGGCGATCGACATCCTCGACCCGGTGTTCCAGGGCTATGCGCTCGCCCCCGGGCCGGTCGGCGACGACGCCACCCTGCGCCGCACCGCATTCCGTTCGGAGCCCGAAGGCCGTCTGCAGCCGGCCTTCCCGGTCGGGACCGTCAACGTGATCTCACCGCCCACTCCCTTCAGCCAGTGCCTGTCCGACCTGCGCCCCCGCCTCGTCCGGGACGTCGAGGCGGCCGAGGACTGGCTGATGCGCGAGCCGCTCAGGGCGGAGCGCATCCGGGCGGCCCACGTGGACTCCCTGGTGGTGGCGCCGCTGGCCGCCCGCGGGGTGATCCTCGGTGTGGCCTCGTTCTACCGCTGGCGCAGGCCCGAGTTCGACGAGGACGATGTGACCACCGCCGCGGAGCTCGCCGCCAGGACCGCCGTCTGTGTGGACAACGCCCGGCGGTACACCCGGGAGTCGCGGGCCGCACGGGCCCTCCAGCACAGTCTGCTTCCCACTCGGCTGCCCGACCAGAACGCCGTCGAGGTGTCCTACTGCCATGTGCCCGCAGCCGAGGCCGCCGGCTGGTACGACGTCATCCCGCTCCCGGGAGCGCGGGTGGCGCTGGTGGTGGGCACCGTCGGCAGGGACGGCCTCCGGGCGGCGGCCGCGGCCGGCCGGCTGCGGGCCGCCGTCCACACGCTCGCCGCGCTCGACCTGCCGCCCGACGAACTGCTCGCCCACCTGGACGACCTGATGGTCCGTCTCGGCGGGGCGCCGGAGGAGCTCTCCGACGAGGGCACGCCCGTGCGCGGGCCCTCCGGCGCCACCTGCGTCTACGCCGTCTACGACGCCACCAGCGGTGCGTGCGTCTTCGCCCGGGCGGCGCACCCGGCGCCGGAGATCGTCCATCCCGATGGCACCGTCGCGGCCTTCCGCGTCCCGGACGGGCCACGCCTGGGCCTCAACAGGGCGCCTTTCGAGAGCTGCCGCCTGCACCTCCCTGCCGGGAGCCTGCTGGCCTTCTACACGCCCGAGCTGCTGCGGTGCCTGCACGGCCGCCCCCGCCGCGGCCTCCAACGCCTTCGGCGTCAACTCGCCCACCCCGAGCGGTCCGTGCAGGACACGTGCGACGCGACCATCTACTCACTGGTCCAGGAGCGACCGCGCAAGGACGTCGTCCTGCTGACCGCACGAACCCGGCTCCTCAACGGCGACCGAATCGCGTCCTGGACCTTCCCCGACGATCCCGCCATGGTCGCCACCGCCCGCCGCCTGGCCTCCAGCCAACTGGTCACCTGGGGCCTGGAGGAACTCGACTCCACCACTCTGCTCCTGGTCAGCGAGCTGGTCACCAACGCGATCCGGTACGCCGGCGGGAAGGTCCAGCTGCGCCTGATCCACGACATGACGCTCACCTGTGAGGTCTCCGACAGCAGCAGCGCGGCACCGCACGTCCGACATCCCCGGGCGAGCGACGAGGGCGGGCGCGGTCTGCTCCTCGTCGCTCAGCTGGCCGATCGCTGGGGAACACGGCAGACGGCGGACGGCAAGATCATCTGGGCCGAACAGGCCCTTCCGGTGCCCGATGCGGCCCCACTCCCATCCCCCTGAGCTGCCGTCCGGTCGGCGGCGACACCTCGATGCCGACCGGACGGGTCGCGGCACCAGGCGTGCATGGTCAATCGATCGGCACTTGCTGTCAGCCGACGCTCGGGGACGCGGGTTCCCACGGCTGGACCCATGGGTCAGGCCACGCCTCGGCCGCGGCGAGCAGCGGGTCAAAGGTTGCACCGTCAATGCTCTCGCGGATGACGTCAGCGTGACCGCCGTGCCGTGCCGTCTCCTCGATCAAGTGCAGCAGGACCCAGCGGATCGACCATTCCTCGACCTCTGCGGGAACCCAGGGAGCCCCCTGAGGCACCGGAACAGCCTGCCCGAGGTCCGGAATACTGGTGATCACCGCATCGGTCCGCTCGGCCGCCTCTGCATACGCGGCCAGAACCCCGGCCAGTGTCTCGTCCGAGGCGAGCTTAAATTCGTCCACGTCCGACTCGTCCACCTCTGGCCGCGTCCCACGCTGCCGCTGAAGGATGAGGTCGGTCCAGAAGCCCTCGCACCGTGCGGCGTGCTTGATCAGCCCGCCGATGCTCAGCTCGCTGGCAGAGGCCGCCATACGGGCCTGCTCCTCGGTCAGACCGTGAGCGGTGACCCGCAGCGCGCGCCGCTGGTGGGCCAGGTAGGCGGTCAGCGCCGTGCGCTCATCGGCGACGGGCGGGACGACTCTCGGCATGGCTGGACCCTCTCGCGATGCAAACCCTTGCAGCAAGTTTCAGTCGGACTCTACTGCCACTTCCCAGCCGACGTACACCAGGCCGATCAACCTGACCCCAACCTCCAGCACCGGGCCTGCGGGCCACGGCGCCTGCGGGCGACGCGACCGAGCCGGAAGCCACCAACGACCACGCGCGTGACGCCGACATGGCGAGGCGGGACACGATGCGCACGGCCACAGCGCGTCCAAATCTTGCGCAAGGACCTGAAATTCTTTTCACCGGAGGGTTGACCAGCCCTTTCTCCAGGAGAGAGGGTCAGCCCCATGCCCGCACACGTACCGCCGATCGCCGACGAGCGCGAAGGCCTGCTCGCCTACCTCACCCAGCAGCGCCAGGCTCTGCGCGCCACCACCCATGGACTGACGGACGATCAGGCAAGGATGACGCCCACCGCCAGTGAACTGAGCATCGGCGGCCTCATCAAGCACGCCGCACGGTGCGAGGCCGGCTGGACCGACCTGATCCTCCAGCGGCAGCGCGGCCAACAGCGAACGGCCGACGATGGCGACTCCGCCGAATTCGTGCTCACCGTGGAGGAAACGCTCGCAGATGTGCTGGACCAGTACGAGGCCGCGGCCCGGGAGACGGACGCAGTGATCGCCGGAATCGCCGATCTCGGCCAGGCCGTGCCCGTCCCACAGGGACTGCCCTGGTTCCCCGCCGACGTGAAGAACTGGTCCGTCCGCTGGGTGCTGCTGCACCTCATCGAGGAGACCTCCCGACACGGCGGTCACGCCGACATCATCCGCGAAACCATCGACGGCGCCACGCTGTTCCCCCTGCTGGCCGCCGCCGAACAGTGGCCCGACCCGTGGTTCCAACCCTGGCAGGCCCCGACCGACTGAACAGCGGAAGGGCGACCCGGCCGGCCACCACAGCGCCGCGCAGTCGGACAGGCAGCGCTGGGGTGGCCCGGCACGACAGCCCACACTCCCCGCCGTCCCCCGCGCCCACCGCGGCACTCCGTCCCCGCCGACCACGTGCGGAGCCCGACCGGCCCCTCCCCCTGCAGGACGACACAAAACAGTTCCGCGAGGGGGTGTCCGGATCATGACGCGCAGGTCGCGCGGGATCTGAGGTCCGGCACCGCTTCCACCGGTCGGGCGGGACGGCGGCGGAGAGGAACAGGTGACCGGGAAGGGCCACGCCACGAGGCCGCTACCTCGAACGGCCTGGCTGGAACCCCGATCAGGGCACCCGTCTCAGCATCTCGGGCTGCCTGGGCAGCCACTCCAACAGGCTGTGGACGGTGCCCCGAATCCAAGCCCTTGCGGCCAGACGTTCCTACCGGCCTGCCCTTCGGTTCCTCCGCAGGGCAGGCCATCCGCTCTACTTGCCGGGCAGGCCGGAGGTCACGTTGCCAGTGGGCAGACCGGTGGCGGGCTGGTAGGAGAAGGAGTTGGTGGCCAGCCCCGCGCCACCGTTCCAGATCTCGAACCCTGTCTGCACGGAGCAGAGTTGACCGGTGGCGGGGACGTAGCCGCGGACCAAAGGCCTTGACCGTAAGTCACCAGATACCTCAAGTCGGCTACCTGGCAGCGGAGTCGCGAGACCCGATCGGCCCGCCTACCGCGCGAACCGCTCACGATGGGCGGCGATGAGGTCGCGGTACCAGGCATAGGAGGTCCTCGGGGTGCGCTTCTGGGTCTCGAAGTCGACGTGGACCAGGCCGAAGCGCTGGTGGTAGCCCTCCGCCCACTCGAAGTTGTCGATCAAGGACCAGGTGTAGTAGCCGCGGACGTCCACGCCCTGGGCGACCGCCTCGGCCAGGGCGTCGAGGTGGCTCGCCATGTAGTCGATCCGAAACCGGTCGTCGACGGTGCCATCGGGTGCGACCCGGTCCTCCACCGAGCAACCGTTCTCGGTGATGGTGATCGGCGGCAGTGCGTCGCCGTACCGCTCCCGCAGGCCGAGGAGTAGTTCGCGCAGGCTGTCCGGCACGACCGGCCAACCGAAGGCGGTTCGCGGCACATCCGCGATCTCGGCCTCGGCGAAAGGGAGTTCGGGGCCGGTGGGGGCGGCGATCCGGGTCGGGTTGTAGAAATTGAGGCCGAGCCCGTCCAGGCCCGGAGCGGAGATCAGCTTCAGGTCGCCCGGGCGAACGCTGCCGCCGAGGTCCTCGGGGACGCCGAAGGCGCTCAGGTCCGGGTAGCGGCCGAGCAGCAGCGGGTCGGTGAACAACCGGTTGTGCAGAGCGTCGTACGCGGCGGCGGCCGCCACATCTGCGGGGTCATCGCTGGCCGGCCAGACCGGGGTGAGGTTGTTGGCGATCAGCACCTGGTGGCCGCGCTCACGCAGCACGGCGGCCGCCAGGCCGTGGCCGAGGAGCTGGTGGTGCGCGACGGGCAGGGCGTCGAGCATCAGCGTGCGGCCGGGGGCGTGGGTGCCGAGCGCGTAGCCGAACACCATGTGGACGAAGGGCTCGTTGAGCGTGATCCAGGCGGGGACGCGGTCACCGAGCCGGTCCACGATGCGCTCGGTGTACTCGGCGAAGCGGTACGCGGTGTCCCGGGCCAGCCAGCCGCCGCCGTCCTCCAGGGCCTGCGGCAGGTCCCAGTGAAAGAGCGTGGGCAGCGGCGCGATGCCGGCCGCGAGCAGGGCGTCCACCAGCCGGTCGTAGAACGCGAGCCCGGCCGGGTTCGCCGGGCCGGCGCCGGTCGGCTGGATCCTGGGCCAGGCAATGGAGAACCGGTAGCCGTCCAGACCGAGTTCGCGCATCAGAGCGATGTCCTCGGTATAGCGGTGGTAGTGGTCGCACGCAGTGCGCCCGGTGTGGCCGTCACGGACGGCACCCGGACGGGCGGCGAACACGTCCCACACGGAGGGCCCCCGCCCGTCCTCGTCCACCGCGCCCTCGATCTGGTAGGCCGCGGTGGAAGCGCCCCAGCGGAAATCCGCAGGCAGGTCGAATCGAGTCGGCACCGTCAAGCCCTTCTCTTCTAATATGAGTCCAGCTCATGTTAGATACCCTGCCACTGAACTTCCAGAAGCAGAACGGTGGTTTCAGCTGTTGGTACGCCTGGATGCCGCGCCAGCATCGATGCACCACCACCTCGGAGATCACCGATAGGGCAGACCCTCGCGCTGCACCACGCATCGACGGAGGGCCACATGAAGCCCTCGGGGGCAAAAGTCTGCGCCCCGTCTGGCGCGGGCACCATGGTGTGACACTGCGTCACCGCATCGCCAATCCGAGCGCTGCGGTTCCGACACGGTCCCGTCTCTGCGACGATGCCTACGGTCGTCGGCTCGCTGCCGCACCCGTGCCGTCCCAGTTCCGCACCTCCACCATGCGGAGCTGGCTACCTGCAGGACGGCGTCGCCCAGCTGCTGCAGGAGCAGTCGACTACCGCTTGCAACCCTGGGACTGCGGGCGTGCCAGAGCTTTCGGCAGCGCCGTCGTTGCGCCGAGCACAGCAGCGGTGCCGTGCGGTAGCCCGAACGCCGGCGGACAACGACGCGGCGATCACCAACAGCGAGCCCGCGACGAAGCCACTGTTCCGGGTCAACGGCCGCGCCGAGAACTCCAACGGCGTTCCGCCTCCGGCCTTCGGGCACGGGCGGCCCCGCCCGTGCCCGAAGGCCGCGCCTCACGACCCCCACCACATGGACAGACCACGGCGGACGAGTTCGCGTACAAGGCCTGAGACCACCCACCCTCCTGCCGTCTTCAGCACCTCGTGCCGCCAAGCCCGGTCACGCCACTTCGCTGCGAATTCCTTCACCACGCACCTTCTCGGTAGGCCCGACCTCTCCGGCCGGTCGGTGGCCATTGAGCTGGATCCGTGCGTGGTTCAGCGGGTTGGTTTCTCGCTGAACAGCACGTCTTCGCAGGACAGGCCTGGTGAAATGGGTGTTCAACGAGAGTTCCGACTGAACGGGGATCGATGAACGACCAGTCCGCAGCCGAACGCCTCGCGGCGGAGCTGAGGCAGCTGCGAATGAACGCCGGAACCCCTACGTTCGCCCAGATCGCGATGTGGGGGTCCCAGCAACGTCCCCCGGTAACTCTCGGAAAAAGCAAGCTCAGCCTGTGGTTCAGCGGCAAGAGCGTGCCCGAGGACGGCCGTCCATTCGCCGTCCTCGTGGAACTGCTGGAAGCACGAGCGCAGCAGAGGTCCGGCACGTCCCGGCGAGGTCTGGCCGCATGGCAGGCGAAACGGAACGCGGCGGACCAGGGGCGCCGCCGTGAGGCCGTGGAAGGCCGGGCCCGTACCACCGGAGACGGCCCCGCCGCCCCCGGACCGAGGCCGGGCACCTACTCAGTACGCCCTCCGTACGGCGAGCTCCCCGCCCGTCTACACGGCCGGGACAGTCTGCTGGCCGATCTAGAACGAGCGCTGGCCGAGGGACACGAGCGGGTGCAGGTCCTGCACGGGCTCGGCGGAGGCGGAAAGACAACAGTGGCACTGAGGCTTGCCCGGCACGCTCGCGACCTCGGGCATCAGGTGTTCTGGGTCTCGGCGACTACACACGAACGGTTGCTGACGGGCATGTCTCAGGTCGCCCGTGAACTGGGTGTGGCCGACGACGATCTCGACCGCGCACGAACGGGGCAGTCGAGCGCGTTGGACCTCGTGTGGCGTTGCCTGGACCGTGCGAATGAGCGCTGGCTGCTCGTCGTTGACGCCGTGGACGACCTCTCGGTCGTCGCTTCGGAGCACGGCTCGTCGGGAGACGGTACAGGGTGGGTCCGGCCGAGTCGGTCCGGTCTCACGGTGGTGACGAGTCGAGTCGGCAACCCCCGCCTGTGGGGAACGGAAGCAGTGTGTCGAGCGGTGGACATGCTGTCCGCCGAAGACGGGGCAAAGGTCCTCGCTGACCTGGCGGGAAATGCCGGACCGGTCGAGGACGCCCGTGCGCTCGCCGCGAGGCTGGGCGGGCTGCCCCTTGCGCTGCACCTGGCAGGCGCGTATCTGGCAAAGGTACGAACGAGCCTGGGATCCGCACGCGGCACCATTGACGTCCGGCCCATTGGCGACTTCGCGGGGTACACGGCAGAACTCGACCGGCTGGGTGCCCCATTGCTCGACGCGGGCGAACCGTTCACGTTCGGCACGGACGACCAGCGGTTGCGCCGGCTGGTGAGCCATACCTGGGAGATCAGTCTCGACCTGCTCGCCCGACAAGGACTGCCGGAGGCTCGATTGCTCATGCGCGTCCTGTCGTGCTTCGACCCGAGCCCGTTCCCCGCCATCCTGCTCGCGTACGGTCTCGTCACCCCGGAGCGCGAGTTCCCGGATGGGTTCGAACACGGCGACGCAGCTGTCGACGCACTTGTCGACATGGGACTGTTGAACCTGGAGAACGTGGACATATCGATCGGCGGAAACGGCGCGGCGAACGCAGCCGATCTGTGTCTCACTGCCCACCCGTTGGTGCTGGACATCAACGCCGCACAGGTGCGTGACGGAGAGGGAACCGCTGAGATCTGGAGGGCTGCCGCCAACGTCACGCGATGGATGGGAGGGGGTGGGAGCACGCCTGACCGATGGAAAAGGTGGCAGGTTCTAGTCCCTCATGTACTGGCGACTCTGCGGTCCGCCCCCTCGGACGATGTGGAGTCGCTGGCCTGGTTCGTTGAATCCGGGTGGGCTGCATACGGCTACTGCCTAGCATCCAACCATCGGAACCAGGCTCGCGACCTAATCAGGTTGATGATGAAGCGTACTGCCTCCCTGCCTGACACCCTCCCTGTGGTCGGCGCAATTCGTAGCTATTACTACGAAGCCACAGGCGCCGTGGACGAATCCCGCCGACTCTTCGAGGAGTGTCGCGACGAGCGAGGACCACAGGACATGGAAACGCTGCAATTACAGTTCCGATGGGCGCGCGCTCTACTGTCAGATGACCAATTGTCCGCTGCCGAGAAGGAGCTCTGCGCAGTTCTGGACGGGCTGCGCTCCACCGGCGCTGCGAACAACAGGTTGCTGGTCCACGCAGTCCTGGTACAGGTGCTCTCGGAGCAGGGCGAGGAAGACAGGGCGGCCGCCGAAGCGCACGCCCTGCTGTCCGTCGTCGAGACGGACGTTGCCGATCTTGACATCACCGTGCTTCACCACGTGGGTCACGCACTCACGCAAGGGCGTCAATTGGAGCAAGCCGAGATCATGTACGGTGCGCTTCTAGCCCGACTCGACAAGACGAACGAACAGCACTCGCCCCTCTACCGTGACATTTCCCTGGAACTACTCGACCTCTTCCTCCGCGGGGGGCGTGAACGCGCAGCCATCGCGTTGATCAGCCGTCTTCTCGACCTATACATGCCCGCCGGGGACAGCCCCCTGGTAAGTCGCGCGAATCTCGCGGACCTCGTCCAGACCAGACTCAGCCTTCAACTGGAGCTGGCGGAAAGCAGCAGCTCCGAGGAGGAGTTGCAGGGATTGCTGCGCGATCAGCTGAGAGTGACCAGCGGCACCGACTTGCTGAACATCGAGTTGCGAATCGCGCTCGTCCGCGTATTCATCGCACACAGGAAATTTACACAGGCCCAGGAACAGCTGGAGCTGGCCGAGGAAGCCGCAGCCGAAAGCGGTACGGTGCCCCTGTGGACGGTATATCTGTGGAGCGCCCGGTGCCTGTGCGCGCAGGACCGCTGTACGGAGGCCCTTGACCGCTACCAGCAGGCAGCGGCGCTGCTCACCCATGACCCCGACGGCATGGCCTATGTCATGGAGGAGGCCGCCGGCTGCCTCGCCGCTGTCTCGGGTGGCGAAGCCTGACACGGGACAGCGAGAGTCTGGCGAGAGGCTGATTGATCGTCCGCATGAACGGGACAGGTGGGTCCTCTCCGAAGGCCTACAGAGTCCGTGTCGGCCCGCTCTTGGCATCGGAGGGCAGCCCAGCCTTCCGCGCCCGGCCGGCTTCCATTCCTGGACGTGGAACCGAGCAGCCCCTCTTCAAAGGAAGTCTACGAACGGCTCACCTCTACGGCCCCAGTGGGTCTCCGTCATGTCCCTTGAGGTGGTGTAATAATCGCACACCAACGGTCATGCGGCCGACGGAATTTTATCGTGGATGGGGTAAATCTGCTCCATGTTTCCCCCGGGCAGGTAGCGAAGCGGGAAGGCCGAATCCATTCGGTCGTGCCACTACCGACGCCGCCTCTCCCCAAGTGCCTTGGTCGGAACTTGTGTTGTCACCGGAAGGGGGGCTTGGCCGGGTCGGTGAGCAGGGTGTCTGCGACGGGTTCGACGCCGCCGCCGAGGAGATCCGGGTCACCCGCAAGACGCTGCTGGAGCTGCCCGATCCCCCACCGGCCGAGCCGCCGGCCGCGAAGCTGCCGAATCATCCTGCCTACCAGCAGATCATGGCGGTATTCGCGGCGGCCACCGCCCCGTTGCGGGCGCGGGCGGTGTGTGAGGCGATGGACGTGGAGATCGCGCCCAGCAACATCAACAACACCCGGCTGAAGCTCAAGCGGCTCGCCGAGCGGGGAATCCTGGCCGGGACCGAGCAAGGGCTGTTCACCCTCCGCGGCCATAACCACCAGCGAGCCGCCGGCGGCGAGAGCGCTATCCGAGCGCTCTCGCGAAATCGTTCGCGAGCTGCCTGATAAACACCTCGTGGTCGAGCCCCGGCGTGGGCGACACCGTGGGCGGAAGGACGCTCATGACGTCGAAATGCCCGACGCCCTCGTACGTCTGAACGCTGATCTCAGTGGGTGCGGCCCTGAGGATGTCCACCGTGAGCGGCGGCGTCACGACGTCGGCCGCTCCCGTCAGCACGACAACGGGCACGCGCAGCTCGTCGAGCGCGCCCGGCGCTCGGAACCAACCCAGTGTCGGGGCCAAGATCACCACCTTGGTCACCCGGGGCTCGGTCGGCACCGCGATCGGCCGCCGGCTCCGTCCCCACGGCTGCGCACCGGCCAGGCACAGCGCCGCCCAGCCTCCGGCGGAATGGCCCGCAGCAACCACCGGAAGGTCAGGTCTGTCAACGTCGTTGAGCATGGCCGCCAGTCCAACGGCTCGCTGGCACATCGCCGTGCGAACCGGTGGTTCGGAGCTCGCCCCCGAAGGGCGGCTCATCCGGGCGGTGTCGACCCGTCCCGGCGGCGGCCCCTCCCGGAGCAGGCTGCCGGTGCACCAAGGTGCAGTCCGCCGAGGCTTGCACGCCGCAGTAGCGGTCGGTGGTCAATCGGTCACCAGGTAGGCCACCAGAGAGGCCACCAGGCTGGTCAGACCGGAGACGACCGCCAGCGCGGCGAGGGCCTTGAACAAGCCGACGGCCACCCGCCACGACGCCCGCGGCAGGCGTCCCCCGCGCCAGCGCGCCGCCCGTCGCGGTGCGGCCAGCTCGACGGCCTGCGCGAGGCCGACGGGGCCGGCCACCACGGCGAACAGCCCGGCGGAGATGCCGAGCACCCGGAGGCCGGCGTGGGCGACGCCGACCCGGTAGGAGGTGTCCTCGGACTCGACGTACTGCACCGGCACCCGGGCGCCGACCCGCAGCTTGCCGTCGTACGGGACCGAGTGGACCACACCGGGGCCCGCGTCGGGGGTGAAGTCGCCGAAGCAGGTGGTGTGCTCCTGTTTGCCGCTGCCCTCGGTGAGGCAGCCGGTGACCGTCAACAGGCCAGGCTGCCCGGCGAGTCGGAGCGGATAGGCGATGGTGAACGCGCAGACGGCGGTCAGGGCCGCGCCGGCCAGCATCACGGCGAGCCCCGCCAGTGCCAGGACCGACGCGGCGCACCACCGCCCGGCCCTGGATTTCGGATCCCTCAGGTACACGACTCCCCCGTTCCCCAGCCGGCATGCTCCGTCACGTTCCCGGTCGGCACGCGTCAGCGGCCCGGCGCCGGCGGCTCGGCCGCCGAGCAGCGACCGCGCAGCCGAGCAGCACGACGGCTCCCAGGAATCCGGACAGCACCAGGCCCGTCGCTCCCGGCGTGCCGGACCACGCACACCTCACGGCATTGGTCGTCCAGGCCGCGATCACGCCGCACGCGAGCCAGAGCGCGCGGCGGCCGGTCCCCCGGTCCCCGAGAGGAACGCCGGGGAGCCGGTCGTCGGGCGGTGCGACCGGGCCCGTCCCGGCGGGCCAACCCGGCGGCGTCCACAGGGGCGGCGTCGGACCGTCCGTCCAGTCGACCGGGGCGGGGGCCTCCGGCCGCAGGTCGGGGTGGCGCATCCATGCGGCCCGGTGCCGGGCGGCCGGGTCCGGGTCCAGGACCAGCACGGTCCAGGACCCGGACCCGGCCACCACCCGGTGTTCCACCGGCCGGTATCCGTACAGGTACGCGACCCACAGCTCACGTCGGAGCCCGATGCCGGTGCTGGTCGTCGACACGACCACCCTCGGCCTGCCGTCGAGCCGGTCGGCCAACCAAGTGAAGTCCATGCCCACGATCGAACCAGCCCCGCACGGCCCGGAATGTTCCTTTGACGGTACTCTGATGGACTCGTCTCAGAGCGCGGTCGGCCGGCCGTCCGTCAACTGCCGGTGCAAGCCCCAGAGGTCGAGCTGCGCCCACTGCCCCGTGACCTTTCCGTCCCTGACGTGGACGATACGGATGGCGTCGAAGGAGACCCGCCGGCCGGTGGCGGGAACGCCCATGAACTCCCCGATGTGGGTGGCCTCGACGCGGAAGCGGATGGTCACGGCGTCCCGCCCCTCGACCACCTCCTCCTCGGACATCTCCAGGTCTTCCCACGGCTCGACCATGTTCCGCGCGTAGTGCGTGAGCGCGACCTGGAAGTCGGTGAGCCAACCGGTCAGGCCGAGGCACTTCTCGGTCCACCGGTCGGCGTCGATCAGACGGGTGGCCCCCGCGACGTCGCCCGCCAGCAGGCAGTCGTTCCAGGCCCGGTAGATCTCGAGCGGTGTCGCGTCGACCGTCGGCTCCGGACGGAACGAGGCCGTCTGCCGCCAGATCCCGCCGTCCTTCATGACCATGGTGCCGACCGTCTCCTTCCGTTCACCGGCGACCTCCATGACCGCCCGGTAGCAGATCGTGTCCCCGTGTTCGGCGTACTCCACCATTTCCACCAGCCTCGGCCGGAGGGCGAGGTACCCGGAGAACGCTTCGCGAATTCCGTCCGCGCCGACGAAACTCCGGTCGGCGCGGACGAGGACGGCGTCTGCCGTGTAATGCGTGACAATCGAGTCGAGATCGCCGGCGGTCACCGCCGCGAGCTGTTTCTCGAAAACCGCCCGCACGTCCGTTGCGGTGTTTTCCGTCATTCGAGGTCCTTTCGGGTCGGTGCGGGAATTCGCACGGTGAACCAGGTGTCGCCGGGTACCGAGCGGGCGGAGAGCGAGCCGCGGTGCCGCTGGGTGACGATGCGGTAGGAGAGGTGCAGGCCGAGGCCCGTGCCCTTGCCGACGTCCTTGGTGGTGTAGAAGGGTTCGAAGATCCTGGTGAGCGCGTCGGCGGGGATGCCGCAGCCGGTGTCCCCGATCTCGACGGTGAGGCAGGTGCCCTGGCGGCCGGTCCGTACGGTGAGCGTCCCGGCGCCGTCCATGGCGTCGACGGCGTTGTCGATCAGATTGGTCCACACCTGGTTGAGCTCGGTCGGATGCCCTGCTGCGTCCGGGAGGTCCGGCGCGTACTCGCGCACGATCCGAACCCCGGCGAGCTTCGGCCGCAGCATGGCCAGGGTTGCCTCGATGCCGTCGACCACGGAGAACCGCCCCTGCGGAGCCCGGCCGAGGTGCGCGTAGTCCCGGGCTGCGGCCACCAGCGCGGAGATGCGCGGGCCGGCCGTCCGCAGCTCCCCCGCGAGCGCCCGGACCTCCAGCAGGGCGGACAGGTACTCCAGCGCCACCGGAAGCACACCGGGGCACAACCCGCACAGCCGCCCGGACAACCAGCCCGTGCCGAGGCCTCGTTCGGCCATCGCGCAGGCGAGGCCCACCGGCTGTGCGGCGCCCCGCCGTTCGGCCCAGGCGAACACCTCGTCCTCCAGGTCCGCCGACGCCACGGGGTCGGTCTCGGCGGTGAGCGGCGTCCGCCCGATCTCCGCCGCGAGCCGGTCCAGGGCCTCGGCCTCCGGCGTGACGGCCGCGGCGCCCCAGCGCCGTGCCGCGCCGGCGAGCCGGTCGGTGGCCGGGCCGAGCTGCTGAGCGACGCGCGCCACGGCCGCGGCCGGGTTGTTCAGCTCGTGGGCCAGGCCGGCAGCGAGCGTGCCCATGGCCTCCACCGTGGTCCTGCCCCGGGCCTGGGCCTCCGAGGAGGCGATCCGCCAGGCCAGGACGGGCAGCAGCACCCGGGCGACGCCGGGGCAGCGCACCAGCATCTCCAGGAAGACGTGCTTGGGGTAGGCGGCGACGGTCGTGCGGCCCGCCGCGACGACGGTGGCCACGTACACGCCGTCGGTCAGCAGCGCGAGCTCCCCGGTGAACCGGTGGGCGGCCGGGGGCTTGGCGTCGTGCTCCCCGCCGGCGTCGGCACGGGCCCGGTGGCGGGTGAGCAGTTCCTCGCGACCGTCCACGCTCTTGGTGACCAGGAGTTCGCCGTCGAGCAGCACGTAGAAGTGGGTGGCCTCGTCCCCGTCGTGGAAGAGGGTGTCGCCGTCGGCGAGCACCCGCTCCTCGGTCACGGCGGTGAGCCAGTCCAGCTGGTCATCGGTCAGGTCGGCGAAGAGCTCGATCTCCCGCAGCCGCTCGCCACGGGCCGGGGCCGCCGCGGTCACCGCGATCCGATCAGCGGCAGCCGCCGCTGCGGCAGCAGCCGACCCGACTGCCTCGGCAGTCGGGCCAGGACGGAGATCGCGTGCGCGATCGAGACGAGCGTGGCGTGGTGGTGCCACCCCCGGAAGGAGCGCCCGGCGAAGTCGCGGATGCCCACCTCGCCGCAGACGTCCTTCAGGTCTCGGGAGACGCGCCGGGTCAACTTGGCGATCCGGAAGAGCGCCGACGAGGAGAGGTGACCGATGTTGGAGAGGAAGAGCTCGGTGGGCCGCGCCTGCTGCGGGTCGGTCCAGGCGCCGATGAGGAAGAGCGGCGGCATGCCCGTGGAACGGTCGAGGGCGGTCTGCAGCGCGACCCGCACACTGACCACCTTGGCCACTCTGCGCCGGGCGTACCAGCTGTCGCGCCACTCCACCGCCGCACCCAGCTCCCGTACGGACGCCACGAGTTGCTCCGCCGGCAGCTGCCGTCCGTCACCGACGGGCAGCCTCGGGTCGGCGGGGGCCACCCGCAGGCAGGCGTCGACGCCCAGGACGAACGGGATCCGGCGCGGCGCGAAGGCCCCGAGCACCTCGGCGAGGTCGCCGCCGGCGGCGGTCATCACCACCGGGCGCGGCGTCAGCCGCCAGTCCTCCGCCATGGAGACGACCGAACCGACGGCGCACTGCACCGGGGTCTGGGATCTCACGTGGTCGGGGACGGCGGCTCTTCTCCGCGCTTCGTCGCCGGAGACCCAGGACGCCGGCAGCGCGAGCTGCCAGTCCACCGGACAGCTGGCCTCCTCGGAGGCCAGCCAGACACCGGTGCTCTGCTGGCAGTTGGCCATCCGGCCGAGCCCGGGGACGAACTGGCGCGAGACGCCGACGGAGTGCCGGCCCGCCTTGGGCACGGCGAGCGGCTCGACGATCCAGGCGACCGGCTGCAGTTCCCGGTCGACGAGGCGGGCCAGTGACTGGCGTACGGGTTTCCACTCCCACGGGGAGGTGGTGATGAACTGCTGGAGGCTCTGCATCGCGCTGCTGTCGGCAGCCTCGGCGATGCCCTTCATGGTCTTGCGCCCCTTCGCGGACAGCAGCCCCCGGACGTACAGCTCGCCCCACCGCCGCTGGTCACTGCGCGGTACCGAGGCGAGCAACTGCCCGCACAGTCGGTCCACCCGATCCTGAGAAAGGTCCTGCGGATCGAATCCATCGAATCCGGCGTCCACACCCATCCCTCCTCGAAGCAATGCGCGAATACCACGACCCGGCGGAATTGTTCACCATTCCGGGCATGGCAGAGCTGGGAAAATCATCGGACCGGACTGATTTCCCGAAAGGCCATCTGCACTGCTGAGCTCGACCGCCCATTAGAGCAGAGAACCGACTCCGGCAGAACCGGACGGCAGCGGTTTAGCGAGTTCCATATGCAGCGCGATCGAGTGCACCCGGGAAGGCCGGCACTGCGGGAAATTGTTGGCACAGCATACGGACCTCTTCCCGTCAGGTGCGCGAGAGTGCCGCCTCCTCCAAGTCGAGCTCGTGCATCACCCGCCGCAGTACCTCGTCGTGGATCCGGCCCTCCCGGCAGAGCCGGACGAAGACGCCGCGCTCGGTGGCGAGCATCTCCCGCCGCAGCCGCCGGTACGCGGCGGTCGGCGGCTCGGCCCGCGCCCGGGCGCCGTCCGCCCGGATCCGCTCCCAGGCCGTGGAGCAGCGGTGCTCGGCCAGGTCCCGCAGGCGGTCGAGCACATGGCCGGGTACCTCCTCCTGGCCGTTGGCGACCCTCTCCTCCACCCGGGCCCAGGCCGCCCGGACCGCCACCTCCTGCGCCATCGCCTCGGCGAGGTCGTCCTCACGCGCCTGTCGCTCGTCGCTCAGGCGCAGTCGGCGTGCCACCGCGGGGAATCCGATGCCCTGGACCAGCAGGGTGCCGAGCACCGCCGAGAAGGCGAGGAAGAGCACCAGGTCCCGGTCCGGCATGTCGGGCGGTACGGCGAAGGCCGCGGCCAGCGAGACCACGCCGCGGGTGCCGGCCCAGCAGATCGCGGCGGGGTGCTGCCATGGGGGCGCCGGGTCGCGTCCGCGTAACCGGGCCGACAGCCGACGGGGCAGGTAGGTGGCCGGGAAGATCCAGACGGCCCTGGCCAGCACCATGGTGGCGAACACCACCACCGCGTCACGGCCCAGCGCCGCCGGGTCCGTGGTGCGCAGGGCTTGGTGCACCGGACGCAGTTGCAGGCCGATCAGTGCGAAGGACACCGCCTCCAGTACGCAGGTGGCCAGCCTCCAGGTGGCCTTCTCCTGCAACCTGGCCTCGTGCGAGGCCCCGGCGAAGTGGTGCCCGAGGTACAGCCCGGCGGCGAGCACGGCGAGCACTCCGGATGCGTGGCAGGACTCGGCGGCCGCGTAGGCTCCGAACGGGACCAGCAGCATCACGGCGTTCTCCGTGACGGCGTCGGCCAACCAGCCGCGCAGCCGGCGGACGGGCAGCGCCAGGGCCAGTCCGACCGCCACGCCCGTCAACGACGTGTAGGCGAACTCGGCCGCGCCGTCGAGGAAGGTGGTGGTGCCGCCCAGGGCGACCGCCAGGGCGAGCCGGAAGACGGTCATGCCGGTGGCGTCGTTGACGATGCTCTCGGCCACCAGGATGGTGACGATGCGGCGCGGCAGCCCGAGCCGCCGACCGATCGAGACCGCGGCGACGGCGTCGGTGGGGGCGAGGATCGCGCCCAGGACGAAGGCCTGCGCCCACGGCATCCCTGGGACGACCGCGTGCGCCGCGAGCCCGACGACCGCGGTGGTGAAAAGGACGAGCCCGACGGAGAGCAGGCCGATCGGGCGGGCGTTGGCCCGCAGGTTCAGGTAGGAGCTCTCCACCGCGTCGGAGTACACGAGCGGGGGGACGAAGACGATCAGTACGAGGTCCGGGTCCAGGTGGTAGTCGGGGACGCCGGGCACGAAGGAGACCAGCAGTCCGGCGACGACCGCCGCGATCGGCGGGGAGACGCCCGTACGGTGGGCGGCGGCGGAGACCAGGGTCGCGCCGACGACCAGGAGCAGGATCTCAGCCACGCCCGGCCCCGCCGTCCTGCGGACGAAGCCAGAGCGCGCCGAGCGGCGGCAGCACGAGGTCGGCGCCGGCCGACAGGCCCTGCCGGTGCCGTGCCTCGGCCGTGACGGCGCCGAGGTTGCCGACGCCACTGCCGCCGTAGCAGCCGGCGTCGGTGTTGAGCACCTCGTTCCAGACTCCGGCCCGGGGGAAGGCCAGGCGGAACGAGCCGCGCACCTCCGGCGAGAAGTTGTACACGCAGACCAGGGGTTCCCCGGCGGCGTCGTAGCGGATGAAGGAGAGGACGTTCTCGTCCGCGTTGTCGGCGTCGATCCAGCGGAAGCCGCCGGGTTCACCGTCGCGCTGCCAGAGCGCGGGAACGGCGTGCTGCAGCCGGTTGAGGTCGCGGACCAGGTCGCGCACGCCCCGGTGCTCGGGGGTCTCCAGCAGCGGCCAGTCCAGCGAGCCGTCGTGCCACCACTCCGACGGCTGGGCGAACTCCTGTCCCATGAAGAGGAGCTGACTGCCCGGATGGGCCCACATGAAGGCCAGGTAGGCGCGCACGGAGGCGAGTTGCTGCCACCGGTCGCCCGGCGCCTTGCCGAGCAGTGAGCCCTTGCCGTGGACGACCTCGTCGTGGCTGATGGGCAGCAGGTAGTTCTCCGCGTGGGCGTACATCATCGGAAAGGTCATGCCGGTGTGGTGGTGGCGCCGGTGCACCGGGTCCTGGCGGAGGTAGGCGAGGGTGTCGTGCATCCAGCCCATGTTCCACTTCAGGTCGAAGCCGAGCCCGCCGGCCTCGACGGGCCGGGTGACGCCCTCCCAGGCGGTGGACTCCTCGGCGACGGTGAGCACGCCGGGGAAGCGGCGATGGAGGGTGGTGTTGAGCTCCCGGAGGAAGGCGACCGCCTCCGGGTTCTCGCGGCCGCCGTGGGCGTTGGGCGTCCACTGGCCGGGTCCGCGCGAGTAGTCGAGGTAGAGCATCGAGGCCACCGCGTCCACCCGCAGGCCGTCCACGTGGAACTCCTCGCACCAGTACAGCGCGTTGGCGATCAGGAAGTTGCGCACCTCGGGACGGCCGTAGTCGAAGATCAGGGTGCCCCAGTCGGGGTGTTCGCCCCGATGCGGGTCGGGGTGCTCGTAGAGGGGGGTGCCGTCGAACCGGGCCAGCGCCCAGCCGTCCCTGGGGAAGTGCGCGGGCACCCAGTCGACGATCACTCCGAGGCCGGCCCGGTGGAGGGCGTCGACCAGGTGCCGGAAGTCGTCCGGGGTGCCGAGCCGGGCGGTCGGGGCGAAGTAGGAGGTGACCTGGTACCCCCACGAGCCGCCGAAGGGGTGCTCGGCTACGGGCAGGAGCTCGACGTGGGTGAAGCCCAGGTCCTTGACGTATTCCGGCAGCTCGTCCGCGAGTCGGCGGTAGTTCAGGCCTGAGCGCCAGGAGCCGAGATGGACTTCGTAGACGCTCGTCCGAGCCGGTCGGTGTGTCGACCGGGCCGCCGTCCATGCGGCGTCGGTCCAGCGGTGCCAGGAGGTGTGGATCCTGGACGCCGTCCCCGGTGGGCACTCGGCGGCGAAGGCCAGCGGGTCCGCCTTCTGCCGCCAGGTGCCGTCCGTGCCCAGGACCTCGTACTTGTACAGGGCGCCTTCGCCCGCTCCGGGCACGGAGAGCTGCCAGATGCCGGAGGAGCCGAGCGGCTCCATCTCGTGCCCGGCGCCGTGCCAGCCGTTGAAGTCGCCGATCACCCGCACCGCGCGGGCCTTCGGGGCCCAGACCGCGAAGTCGGTGCCGCCGGCACGGGGGTGGGCTCCCAGTACCCGCCAGAGCCGCTCGTGGCGCCCCTCGCCGATCAGGTGGATGTCGAGCTCTCCGGGCGTCGGCGGAAGCGGATCGCGGAGCGGGGTCACCGTGCAGTCCTCGTCAGGGGCCGGATGGTGAGGACATGGGCGACCTGGCCGGCCAGCGGGTCGAGCCGGACGCCGTTCTCGGCGCACCACCGGTACTCGGCTCCGCCGAGCTCGTCGTGGACGTCGAAGGCCGCGCCCGGCTCCAGTCCGAGTTCGGCGAGGTCGAGGGTGACGGTGCCCTGCTGGGCGCGGTGCGGGTCGAGGTTGAGCACCACCAGGACGGCGTCCTCGGCGAGCCGCTTGGAGTAGGTGAGGATCTGCGGGTTGTCGCAGGAGTGGAAGCGCAGGTTACGCAGGTGGTGCAGGGCCGGGTGGTGTTCGCGGATCCGGTTGAGCGCCGTGATCAGCGGGGCGAGGGAGCGCTCTTCGGCGGCGGCCCAGTCACGCGGCCGGTACTGGTACTTCTCGGAGTCGGCGTACTCCTCGCCGCCGGGCGCCGCCGCGGCCGCCTCGCACAGCTCGTAGCCGGCGTAGACGCCCCAGGACGGTCCGGTGGTCGCGGCCAGCACCGCCCGCACCGCGAAGGCGGCGCGCCCGCCGTGCTGGAGATGGCGCGGAAGGATGTCGGGGGTGTTGACGAAGAGGTTGGGCCGTAGGTACGCCGCCGACTCCTCCCCGTCGAGCCCGGCCAGTTCGCCGAGGTAGGACTCGATCTCCTCGCGGGTGTTGCGCCAAGTGAAGTACGTGTAGGACTGGTGGAAGCCGATCCGGGCCAGGGCGTGCAGCATCGCCGGGCGGGTGAACGCCTCGGAGAGGAAGAGGACGTCCGGGTCGGTCGCGTGGACGTCGGCGAGCAGCCGCTCCCAGAAGCCGAGCGGTTTGGTGTGCGGGTTGTCGACCCGGAAGATCCGCACGCCCCGGTCCATCCAGTGGCGGAGCACCGTCAGGCAGGCGTCGTGGATGCCGTCCGGGTCGGCGTCGAAGTCGATCGGGTGGATGTCCTGGTACTGCTTGGGCGGGTTCTCGGCGTGGGCGATGCTGCCGTCGGCCCGGTGGCGGAACCACTCGGGGTGTTCGCGGAGCCAGGGGTGGTCGGGCGAGCACTGCAGGGCGAAGTCGAGCGCGACCTCCAGGCCGAGGCGGCGGGCGGTGCGCACGAAGTGCCGGAAGTCCCGGTCGGTGCCGAGGTCCGGGTGCAGGGCGTCGTGCCCGCCCGCGGGCGAGCCGATGGCCCAAGGCGATCCGGGGTCGTGCGGACCGGCGGTGAGGCTGTTGCCGGGGCCCTTGCGGTGGCTGGTGCCGATGGGGTGGATCGGCGGCAGGTAGACGACGTGGAAGCCCATCGCGGCGACGGCTGGCAGCCGGAGCGCCGCAGTGCGGAAGGTGCCGGAGCGGGGCGGCCGTACGCCAGCCGGGTCGAGGACGGCACCCTCCGAACGGGGGAAGAACTCGTACCAGGAGCCGTACAGCGCCCGCTCGCGCTCCACCCGCACCGGGAACTCGGGCCCGACGGTGAGGAGGTCGCGCAGCGGTCCGAATCCGGCCGCGGTGGTGGCCTCGGGTGTGAGGGCGGCGGCCAGCCGCTCCTCGGCCGGGCGGCCGGTGTCCCGTACGGAGGCCGCTGCCCAGGCGAGCACGGTCTGCGCGGCGGTTCCGACGGCGAGCGGTCCGAGGGCGGCGCGGGAGAGCAGTGCGGCCCCCTCCTCCAGGGTCAGCTCGACGTCCACGCCGGCCGGGACCTTGACCTCCGCCGCGTGCCGCCAGGTGGCCAGCGGGTCGCTCCAGACCTCCACGCGGAAGGTCCACTCCCCCACCGGGTCGAGGACGACCTCGGCGCTCCAGCGGTCGGTGCCGCGTACCTTCTCGGTCATCGGGACCCCGGGGCGCTCCAGCCCGTCCGGGCCGGTGAGCACCACCTGGGCGCCGATCTCCTCGTGACCCTCCCGGAAGACCGTGGCGGAGACCTCGAAGGGCTCGCCCGGCACCGCTCGTGCGGGCCGACGGCCCTGGTCGACCGAGGGCCGCACCTCCGTGATCGGGATCCGCCCGACGGGGGACGGGAGTTGGTGCGGGCGGAGCTCCTTCGCGGGCAGGATCGACTCGACGGTCATCGGGTTTCGGACCTTCCTCTCACCGATCGGTAGACGTCATGGACCTGTCCGGCGGCCGCCGTCCAGGAGAAGTGCTCGGCCGCCCGGCGGCGCCCGGCCCGGCCCATCCGGCGGGCCCGGTCCGGCTCCGCGAGCAGCGCGTTGATCCGCAGCGCGAACTCCTCGGCGAAGAGCTCGGGTTCGGCGGGCTCGCCGTCACCGCCGAGCGGGACCAGCAGGCCGGTTTCCCCGTCGGTGACCACCTCCGGGATGCCGCCCACGGCGGTGGCGACCACCGGTGTCTCGCAGGCCATCGCCTCCAGGTTGACGATGCCCAGCGGCTCGTAGACCGACGGGCAGGCGAACACGTCCGCGAACGACAGCAGTTGGCGCGCCGCCGAGCGGGTGAGCGGCTCGTCGACGTGCACCACGTCGACGCCCAGCCCGCGCGCCTCGCGGACCGCGGCGGCGAACTCCTCGGCGATCCCGGGGGTGTCGGGGGCACCGGCACACAGGACCAGCTGGGTGCCGGGGGCCAGGTGCGGCGCGGCGCGCAGCAGGTGTGTCAGGCCCTTCTGCCGGGTGAGGCGGGCGACGCAGGCGACGGTGGGCCGGTCGGTTCGGACGCCCAGGCGGCGCAGTTCGGCGGTGCCGGGGTCGGGTGCGAACTCCTCGGTGTCGATGCCGTTGTGAACCACCACGACCCGGTCGGGGTCGAGTTCCGGGTAGCAGCGCAGGACGTCGTCGCGCATCGCGCCGGAGACGGCGATCACCCGGTCGGCGCCGAGGAGGGCGGTGCGCTCGCAGAACGAGGAGAGCGCGTAGCCGCCGCCGAGCTGCTCGGCCTTCCAGGGGCGCAGCGGTTCCAGGCTGTGGGCGGTGACCACGTGCGGGATGCCGTACAGCAGTCTGGCCAGGTGGCCGGCGAGGTTGGTGTACCAGGTGTGGCTGTGCACGACGTCGGCTCCGGCGGCGGCCGCGGCCATGGCGAGGTCGGTGCCGACGGCCTGGAGGGCACTGTCGGCTCCTGCCAGGTCGGCGGGCACCCGGTGGCCGGTGACGTGCGGCGCGGGGCGGGGCCCGTCGAAGCACTGGATCCGGAGGTCCACCAGCTGCCGCAGCTGCCGGGCGAGTTGCTGGACGTGGACGCCGGCGCCGCCGTAGACGTGCGGCGGGTACTCGCGGGTCAGCAGGTCGACGCGCATCATGCCGCCCTTCCGTTCAGGGGCGTCCCGCCCAGCCAGTGCAGCAGGTCCTTGAGTCCAGAGAGGCTGGCACCGGCGGGTATCCGCGCCCCGCTCCCGATGTCGAGCCGGGGGAACACGCTCACTCCGCGCAGATGGGTGCCCGCCCCGACCCTGACCTCGTCACCGAGCGCGCAGAACTCCTCTAGGACGACGGGGCGTTGGAGCGTCGAGCGGATGTCGACCATCGCGCCGAGGAAGGCATCGGAGATCCGGGCGCCGGGTCCGACGATGCTGTGGTCACCGCAGGCGACGCCGCGCAGCGAGCTGCCCTCCCCGAGGTCCACGCCGTCGCCGATGTCGGACTCGGCGAGGACGACGCCGGGCCCGATCTCCACGTCCCGGCCGATCCGGACGTTGGGGCCGATCCGAACGGTGCCGTCGGCGACCTTCTCCGCGAGGGTCCGGCCGGTGGTCTCGTCCTTGAGGTACAGGCTGCTCTCGTGGATCCGGGCGCCGGCCGGGGCACTGACCGGCGGGTCGATCCGGCCGCTGAGCATCGGGTACTCGTCGCGGAGGACCTCGCGCAGGGTGGTGAGGTAGTCGCGGGGGCTGCCGAGGTCCCCGAACTTGGCGATGGGGTGGGCGGCGATCCGGTGGCCGCGGGCCGCCAGGTACGGCAGCAGGTCACCGCCCCAGTCGAGGCTGCGGCGGGCGAGCGCGGCGAGGGCGGGCTCGCGGGCGATCACCCGTAGGCGGTCGCAGTCGACCAGGTACATCCCGGCATTGGTCTCGACCCGACCCGCGCCGTCGAGCGCGCCCGCCGCCCGCAGGGCGTCCAGGTCCGGCTTTTCCAGGAAGCCCTCCACCCCGCCGCCGGGACCGCGCAGCACCACGCCGTACTTGCCCGCCGCCTCTGCGGCCGGCCGGAGCACGGTGGCAAGGGTGACCACGGCGTCGTTCGCCCGGTGGGCGCCGGCCATGGCGGCGAGGTCGAAGTCGAAGACCGAGTCGGAAGGGAAGACCAGCGCGGGGCCGGAGAGGCCCCAGTACTCCAGGCAGCGCAGGGTGGCCTCACCGGAGCCGGTGTTGCAGCTGTCGAAGCGGGTCCTGGAGTAGCGGACGGACACGCCGTGCTGCTCCCCGTGCTCCAGGATGGCCTTGGTCTGGGCGCGGTTCTCCCCGCCGTTGGCGGCGACGTAGAAGCGGTCGACGCCCTGGGCCCGGAGGATGCCGACCGCCCACTCGATCAGGCTGCGGCCGGCCAGGCTCATGGCGGCCTTGCTGCGCAGGTAGTCCGAGGAGTTCAGGGTCAGCGGCCGGGCCCGCACTCCCCGGCCTCCGACCAGGGCGATCGCGGACAGGGTCTCCATCGTTGCCGTCACCTCCGGTGCACCAGGGAAGGGATGATCATGCGGAAACGTTTCACCAACGGGTGGTCGGGATGGGCGTCGACGAACAGTCGACTCCCGGCGACGACGGCCAGCTCCGGCGTGTACGGGAAGGCGGCCTCCACGGGCGATCCGTACGCCGCCTCGGCCCGCTGCTCGGCCAGCTCCCGCGGCACCCCCGGCGGCACCATGTTCACGAGCAGCACGCGCCGCGCGCAGCCGAGCTGGCCGGCGAACTCGATGGTCTCCCCGGCGCCGCCGAGATCCAGGAGGCAGGACCTGGTCACCACGGCCAGGGTGTCGGCGCTCGCCACGGCGGTGACCGTCTCGTTGTTGATGCCCGCGTGTGTGTCGAGCAGCAGGACGTCCAGGCGCAGCACGTCGATCAGCCGGTCGAAGCCCTCGCGCAGCAGGCCGACGTCGTACCCCTGCGCGATGATCTCGTGGATCCCGGAGGCCTCCGCCCGGGCGGGGACGAGGAAGAGCCCGGCGCCGCCGGGTGCACTGGGCAGTGCGAGGGCCGCGTCCTCGACCTCGCACCGGCCGACCAGGTAGTCGGCGAGGGTGCGGTCCGGCGCCTCGGTGCCGCCGAACAGCGCGTGCGCGGCGGGTGACTGGATGTCGGTGTCCACCAGGGCCACCCGGTGGCCGCCGTCGGCCAACAGCCGGGCCAGGTTGGCCGCGAGGGTGGATCTTCCCGTCCCTCCTCGGTGGGAGTGCATCGCGATGATCTGTGCCATCTCTCCTGTCCGATCGTCCGGGGATCCCGTGGTGGTGTCCGCGCCGGGTCAACCCGGTCCGGCGGTCCGGTGGACGGCCATCATGGTGATGTCGTCGTGCTGCTCGGCAGCGCCGGAGTGTTCCCGCAGTGCCGCCTCCATCCGCTCCAGCAGCGCCCGTCCGGACGGCGTCGGCTCGCGCAGCAGGTCGAGCACGCGCTCGTCGCCGAAGAACGCGCCGTGCTCGTCGCGGGCCTCGGGGACGCCGTCGGTGTAGACGAACAGCGTTTCGCCCGGCCGGAGTTGCGCGTACCCGAGGGAGAACACGCAGTCCGGGATCACGCCGACGGCGGGACCGGTGGGCTCCAGCGGGGTCGGCTCGCCCCCCTCCCTGGGAACGACCATGGGCGGGTTGTGGCCGCCGTTGATGTAGACCAGGCTGCCGGTGGCCGGGTCGAGGACGGCGAAGAACATCGTCGCGAAGTAGCCCTGGCCGCTGTGATTGCGGGTGAGGTAGCCGTTGGTGCCGACCACGGCGTTCATCAGCGGGGTGGCCCCGACCACGGGGATCACGTGCGCGGGGTCGGCGGCCTGGTGGGTCGTCATCGGGCTCTGCAGGCCGCTGTGCTCGGCCGTGTGCCGCAGCAGACTGCGGATCAGCGCCATGAACAGCGCCGCGCCCACCCCCTTGTCGCACACGTCGGCCACCACCAGGGCCAGCCGGCGCCGGTTGACGAGCTCGAAGACGTCGTAGAAGTCGCCCGCGACCTTGCGGGCCGGCCGGAAGCGGACGTCCAGGTCCCAGCCGTCGGGGCCCGGCAGCTCCTCCGGCAGGAAGCCCTCCTGGATCTGCCGGCCGATCTTCAGCTCCCTTTCGTAGCTGAGGAGTTCGGCCTGCGCCTCGACCTCCTCCATCGCCCGGCCGAGCTTGGCCCGCTCGTAGCAGCTGCGCAGCCGGGCCCGCACCATCGGTGGGAGGAACGGCGGGACGATGTAGTCGTGGCCCAGCCTGATGTGCTGCTCGATGTCGTCGAAGCCGTCCTCCGCGTACACCACCGTGATCGGGGTGGTCCCGCTCTCGGCGAGGCGCCGACCGATCTCCCGCACGGCCCGCGGCGTCATCGCCGCGGGGGTCAGCAGGACTTCCGCCCAGGTCGGCTCGCCCTCCAGGGCTTCCTGGGGGGTGCGCACCTCGACGGCGACGTCCTCGTGGGCGAGGGCGGCCAGCAGCTCGGGCGGCGGGTTCCGCTCCTGGTCGACCAGGAGCGCGGTCACGTCGGGCATGGATTCCTCATTCGGTTCGGTGCCGCCGCATCACGAGGGTGCTGCGGTTGTGGCCGTCGGCGTAGCGGTGACTGAAGTCGTCCAGGGCAGTGAGGGCGAGGTGGATCCCCAGTCCGCCGATCGTCCGCTGCGACAGCGGGACATCGGGCGTCGGGGGCTTGCACCCGGCGGCAGGATCGAAGGGCGGGGCGTCGTCCTCCAGACGGATCCAGACGGTGTCCTCGTCCATCCCGCCCGCGAGCCGCAACTCCCCCTCGCTGCCGCGATAGCCGTGCATCACCACATTGGTCGCGAGCTCGTCGGTGGCGAGCCGGAGCCGGTAGGCCGCCTCGGGGGCGAGCCCCGCCCGCTCGGCGAGCTCGTGGCAGAAGCGTGCGACCTCCTCCAGGGAGGTCAGCGTCGCGACGATGCGCAGGGCGTCCATCTGCGGGAGTCTCTCCGGTCTCACTCGTCGACGAGCGTGACGCTGCGGTCGAAGCCGGCCTGCCGGATGGTCCGGGCCACCGGTGCGCTGGCGCCGGACACGATGATGCTGACGTCGTCGCCCATCTTCTGGCGGGCGAAGACCAGGGAGCGCAGGCCGGCGCTGGCCATGTAGGTCAAGCGGTTCGCCTCGATGAGGACATGGGTGACCCCGGCGGCCGCGGCCTGCTCGATGGTGTCGTGGAAGGCGGGCGCGCTTGCCGCGTCCAACTCGCCGACGAGGCTGATGGTGGCGGTGTCGGTGGACGTGGTGACCGAGACGGTGAGGGCCATGGGGGGTATCTCCGGTTCTTTCGGTTGCCGGCGCCTCTTGGGTGGCGTCGGCGTTCGGGCGTCAGCGGGCGAGCAGGATCGCCGTGGAGCGCGGGGCGATCCGGTAGCGGCCCGGGTCCTCCAACGGCGGTTCCGTACCCGGCAGGTGGAGGTCGTGCGGGCTGTCGGCGGCGGTGTCGGCCACCAGGTGCCAGGCCGTGCCGGGGCGCGGCTGCGGGAGTTCGAGGTCGTGCGGTTCCCAGTGGGCGTTCATGACGACGTAGATCTGCTCGTCGCCGCCGCGGAGCACCGCCAGCAGTCGGCTTTCCGGGGACCAGTCGGGCTCCCCGGCGCGGACGCCGTGCCAGCTGACCTCGCTGCCCGGATGGTCGGCGCCGCGCAGCAGCGGGTGGGCGTGCCGGAATGCGATCAGGCCACGGACGAAGCGGTGCAGCTCGGCGTTGGCCTCCAGCAATCCCCAGTCCAACCAGGACAGTTCGTTGTCCTGGCAGTAGGTGTTGTTGTTACCGGACTGCGTTCGGGCCAGTTCGTCGCCGGCGAGCAGCATCGGCACGCCCTGGCTGGTGAGCAGGATCGCCAGGGCGTTCTTCATCTGCCGCCCGCGCAGCCGGAGGATCACCGGGTCGCCGGTCGGGCCCTCGGTGCCGCAGTTCCAGCTGTGGTTGTCGTTCGCGCCGTCCGCGTTGCCCTCGCCGTTGGCCTCGTTGTGCTTGGTGTCGTACGCGACCAGGTCGTGCAGGGTGAAGCCGTCATGGGCGGTGACGAAGTTGACCGAGGCGGCGGTGCCGCGGCCGCTGTAGAGGTCGGGCGAGCCGACCAGGCGGGTGGCCAGTTCGCCGACCGTGCCCTCGTCCCCCTTGAGGAACCGGCGCACGGTGTCGCGGTACTTCCCGTTCCACTCGGCCCAGCGCCCGTAGTCGGGGAAGCTGCCGACCTCGTACAGTCCCGCGGCGTCCCAAGCCTCGGCGATCAGCTTGCAGTGCCGCAGCACCGGGTCGTGGGCGAGCTGCTCCACCAATGGCGGGTTGGCCAGCGGGGTGCCGTCCGGCGCCCGGTCGAGGATGGCCGCGAGGTCGAAGCGAAAGCCGTCGACGTGGTACTCGGACACCCAGTGGCGCAGGCAGTCGAGGATGAAGTCGCGCACCACGGGGTGGTTGCAGTTGACGGTGTTCCCGGTGCCGCTGAAGTTGTAGTAGTGACCCTCCGGCGTCAGCATGTAGTAGGTCGCGTTGTCCAGGCCCCGGAAGGAGATCGTCGGGCCCTGTTCGTTGCCCTCGGCGGTGTGGTTGAAGACCACGTCGAGGATCACCTCGATGCCGGCCGCGTGCAGTCCCTTGACCAGCGTCTTGAACTCGTCGGCCTGCATGCCGAAGCGTCCGGTGGCCGCGTAGCCGGCCTTGGGCGCGAAGAAGCCGACGGTGTTGTAGCCCCAGTAGTCCGCCAGTGGGGCGCCGGTCGCCGGATCGCGGCGCGGATTGCCGTGTTCGTCGAACTCGAAGACCGGCATCAACTCGACGCAGTTGACGCCGAGTTCCCCCAGGTAGGGGATCTTCTCCCGCAGCCCGGCGAAGGTGCCGGGGGCAGAGACCCCGGAGGACGGGTGGCGGGTGAAGCCGCGTACGTGCAGCTCGTAGACGACCAGGTCCTCGGTGGGGATGCGCAGCGGCGCGTCGTCGCCCCAGTCGAAGTCGTCCCGCACCAGCCGGGGACGGTACGGGCAGGGGCGGTCCCGGTCCGGTGGGCTGCCCCAAACGTCCCGACCGGAGATCATCCGCGCGTACGGATCGGTGAGCACCCGGCTCGCGTCGAAGCGGTCGCCGTGCTCGGGGTCGAACGGGCCATCGGCGCGGAAGCCGTACTCCAGGTCCTCCTCGTCCAGGCCGAAGACGGTCATCGCGAAGACGCTGCCGGTGCGGAACTCGGCGGGGAACTCCAGCTCGGCCAGCGGCCGTGGGGCGCCCGCCTCGAACAGCACCAGCCACATCCGGGTGGCCCGGTCCGAGTAGACCGAGAAGTTGACGCCGCCCGGCACCGTCGTGGCTCCGAAGGGCAGCGGGCGGCCGGAGCGCACGCCGTAGCCGGCGATGGTCCGGGTCGGGTAGGCGTCGATGCGGTCGGCGGTGCTCATTCGCGGACCGGTCCGAGGACGGCCGACGCGTTCTCCCGGACGTCGAAGAAGTCGAGGAAGCCCGTGGAGGCCATCACGAACCGCACCTCCTCCGCGAGCCCGACCAGGACGGTGACGGTCTGCCGGCGCAGCGCCTGCCGGTGCACCAGCAGGAGGGTGCGCAGTCCCGCGCTGGAGATGTACGGCACCCCGCTGAGGTCGATGACGGTGGTCGTAGTACCGCCGATCAACGGCAGGATGTCGGCCTGGAGTTCGGCCGAGGTCACGCTGGTGATCTCCCCTTCGAGCTCGACGACGGTGACGCCGTCCTGCTCCCGGGAGCGGACCGAGACGGTCATGACGCCTTCCCCACCGGTTCGAGGCGGACCCGGACCTTCACCCGGCCCCGGCCGGACGGCAGACGAACGGTGAGCGCGTCGGCGTCGTGGTCCGGGTACGGCACGCCGTCGAGCTCCACCTCCGCGATCCGCACCGACCCGGCCGGCAGCAGGTCGGGCGAGACCCGCAGCAGGCCGTCCGGGAGGCCGGCCGGGTCGGGCTTGAACCAGAAGTCCATGCCCCGGCCGCCGATCAGCAGGTTGTTGTAGACCGCGGCGAGGTAGCACAGCTCGGCCGAGTGGTACATGCTCATCGAGTGGCTGCCCTTGAGCCGCTCGGTACCGAGCAGGTAGGGCGTGCCGGTGGCGAGCACGTTGAAGTAGACGGCGCCCTCGTCGTGGTCGAGGAAGTAGGCGTTGTAGAAGGCCTCGGCGTGGCGGGCGTCGCGCAGGAACCGCTGCCCGCCGGTGACGCCGTGGAGGATCAGGTAGGCGAGGATCGCCTGCTCCTGCTGCCACCAGGCCTTGCGGTCGTGCCAGGCGAAGCGGTGGTGTTCCTGCCCGTCGGCGAGGACGCGCTCGACCACGTCGTACCAGCCGCCGCGCTGGCGGTCGCTGCCGACGGCGGGCATCAGCTCGCCGATCTCGGTGGCCGTCGCCAGGTACTCCCGCTTGGGGCGCAGCGCGTGCATGCGCATCAGGTTCCAGGCGATCTTCAGGTTGTGGCCGACCACCGCGCGGTCCTGCTGCCAGCCGTGGGTGGTGTCGTGGGACCAGTCGCGGTGGAAGCGCTCCTGGACGAACGGGCTGTTCTTGCGGTCCGGGAAGCGGTCGACGATGGTGTCGAAGGTGTACTCGAGCATCCGGGCGTAGGACTCGTCGCCGGTGGCCAGGTAGAGGTTGATCAGGTACGCGGGGGCGTGGTCGCCGACGGAGTTCCAGTTCTTGCGCGCCTTGTTGGGCCCGAGCGATTCGTGGTCGGCGCGGAACAGGATCGGATCGATGTGCGAGTAGTAGCCGCCGTGCTCGCGGTCGAGGAAGAACTTCTCGAACAGCCGCAGGGTGGCGTCGGCGTCGCTCCTGATCCGCGGGTCTCCAGTGACCCGGTAGGTCTGGACCGGTCCGGCCAGCGCGTAGATCTGCTCGTACATCGGGATGGCGTCGTAGTCGTCGGAGAACTCCGAGGTGAAGAGCTTCTTCTCGGTGTCCCCGTCCACGCTGAGCCCGTGGTACCAGTAGACGACGTCCTCCTCCGGGTCCACCACGCGCATGTGCTCGCGCAGGTACTCGGTGCCGCGTTCGGCGACCTCCAGGTACTCGTCGTCGCCGGTGAGCATGAAGGCGGAGGCCATGCCGTACACCAGGCGGGAGATGGTGTCGGTCTCCTGGACGTGGCTGGCGGTCTTGTCGCCGCCCAGGCGCAGCTGGGTGCGGTAGCCGGTGAAGTCGATCGGACCGTCGCCGAACTGGGCGCGGCGGTAGAAGCCGGCGATGGACTCCAGCTGGCGGATCCACCAGTCGGTCTCCTCGAAGCGGTACGCCCCGGGGCGGCGGCCGGGGAACAGCAGGCGCTTGGCCTCGATCCGCGTCGTGCCGCCTTCCGGGTAGAAGACCACGTGGGCGTGGAGGTAGCGCCCGGGCTCCAGCATCGCGTCGAGGTGGCCGACGGCGTCGGCGTACGGCTCGTCCAGGTTGCGCAGCAGCTCCGCGGAGACCTCACCGACGGTGGAGATCTCGAACTCCCGGCCGTCAGTGGTGCGGAGGGTGAAGCGCCTGGCGTCGCGGTCGTGGGCGGTGACGTAGCCCGCGATGGTGTCGGAGAACGTGAAGTTCACCGTGTCAGACATGGATCTCCCTTTCGGTGGTCTCGATGACGTCCTGGTCGCGGTAGCCCTGGCTGACCTCGACGACCACGCCGTCCGGGTCCCGCAGCCACACCGTCCGCCAGCCGTTCAGGACCTCGTCGAAGTCCAGCGGGCCGAGGGTGACTTCGGCGGCGTCGCCCATCGCGGCGAGCAGGGCGTCGACACTCTCGGCCCGGAAGGCGATGTGGCGCACCGCACCCGGCTGTGCCGGGCCGTCGGCCGTGGCGCTCGGGGCGGCCGGCCCGTCCGGGGCCGGGAAGAGTTCGAGGTGGGCCTCGCCGTTGCGCAGGAAGAGGATCTCGCCGCCGCGGACCGGCACGGTCCGAGCCCGGTGGAAGCCGAACCAGCGGGTGTAGAACTCCTCGGTCACGCGCTGGTCGCGGCAGTTGAGGCCGACGTGGGCCCAGCGCATCACCGGCTCCTCCGGTCGACGAGCAGGTCGATGACGGTCCTGGCGAGGAGGTGGTGGTGCTCCCCGGTGCGCGCGGTGACCAGGTCGCCGTCGATCACGACGTCCTGGTCCACGTACTCGGCGCCCATGTTCCGGACGTCGCCGATCAGGTTGTTGTGGCAGACGACCTTGCGGCCCCTGACGGTCTGCGGGATGGCGGAGGCCAGCCACATGCCGTGGCAGATGATGCCCTTGACCACCCCCGGTTCGGAGAGCGCCCAGCGCAGCAGACGGGTGGCCGGAGCCAGCCGGTTGACGTCCTCGCTGTAGCGCAGCCGGTCGGCCACCATGCCGGAGGGCACGATGATCGCACCGTACCGGCGCGGGTCGGCGTCTTCGAGCCCGCGGGTGACGGTGAGCGGTGCGCGGAACTCGTGCCCGGTGAAGGTGAGTTCGCTCTTGCCCCAGAGGCGGCTGAGGAGGTCGACCTCGGCCCCCTCCTCGGCGAAGCGGTGCCGGTAGTAGGTGATCTCGGGCTCGTAGTAGTCGCTCTCCACCAGCACCGCGATGCGGGTGCCGGTCAGCGGTCCTTCCCGGACGGCGACGTCAGCCATGGGTCCCTTCCCTGATCAGGTCGGCCGCCCGTTCGGCGATCATCACGACGGCGGCATGGGGGTTCGCGGAGGGCACGGAGGGCATCACGGCGGCGTCCGCAACGCACAGCCCGCTCACCCCGTGAACGCGCAGACGCGGGTCCACCACCGACAGGTCGTCGGTGCCCATCCGGCAGGAACCGGCCTGGTGGTGGTAGCTGTCGGCGGTGCGTCGGACGAAGGCGCGCAGCTGCTCGTCGCCGCGGACGGCGGGCCCGGGCCACAGTTCCTGCTTGTGCCAGGGCGAGAAGGCGGAGGTGCCGATGATCTCCCTGGCAAGCTTGACGCCCTGGACGAGCCGCTCCAGGTCGGAGCGGTCGCCGAGGTAGTTCGGGTTGACCAGCGGCCGGGCGAGCGCGTCGGCCCTGGCCAGCCTGACCCAGCCGCGGGAGGCGGGCCGCACGACGCCGGGCAGGACGCTCACCGTGTCCGGGTGTTCACGACTCACGGCCGGATCGAACGGAGCGTGCACGAAGGCGAATTGGAGGTCGGGCGCGACAAGTCCCGGTTCGGAGACGAGGAACAGAGCCGCCTCCGACAGGTTCTGCCCGGCGGGCGGAACGGGGGTGCGCGACTCGGACATCACCGCGGTCAGCACGTGGTTGTGGAAGTTCTCCCCGACCCCGGGCAGCGCGGTGCGGACGGTGATGTCGAGGTTCCGCAGGTGGTCGGGGTTCCCGATGCCGGAGAGCAGCAGCAGTTTCGGAGACTCGATCGCACCGGCGGCGAGGATCACCTCGGCGGCGGCGAACGCCTGGTGGATGCCGACGCGGGGCTCCTCGCCGTGCACGTCGCGCACCGCGCGCCCGTCGAGGACGGCCGGCTCCGGGCGCTGGAGGTACTCGACGCCGACGCAGCGGCCTCCGGTCAGCACCAGCCGCAGCGCCTGGGCGCTGGTGCGCAGCGTCAGGTTGGGCCGACCGAGAGCGGGTTCGAGGTAGCCGGCGAGCGCACCGCGGCGCCGGCCGCCGGCAATGTCCAGGCGGTGCCAGGCGACGCCGTGCCTCGGTCCGTCGGCGAAGTCCGCGAGCCTCGGGTGGCCGAGCTCGACACAGGCGTCGACGAAGGCCCGGGAGGCCGGGTTGGCCGCGTCGAGGCCGGCGTGGGCGAGCGGCCGGTCGGCTTCCGTCCGGTCGAAGTAGGGCCGGACGTCGCGGTACGACCAGCCCGCCGCACCCTGGTGGGCCCAGTGGTCGAAGTCCGCCGGGTGGCCGCGGACGTGCATCATCAGATTGAGGTTGCTGCTGCCGCCGGGGGCCCGGCCTCGCGGTTCGCGGGTGACCCGGCCGTCCAGACCCGGCTGCGGGATGCTCCGGTAGCCCCAGTCGATGCGGCTGCCGAGCAGCCGCATCCAGGCGGTGGGGTCGTCCACCTCGGCCGGGACGCGGGCGGCCCCGGCTTCGAGGACCAGCACCCGCACGTTCGGGTCCTCGGTGAGGCGGTGGGCCAGGACGCTGCCGGCCGTGCCTGCGCCGACGACGACGTAGTCGAACTCCTCCCTCATCACAGCCCCGAGCTCCGGGACAGCACCTGGAACGGCAGGGTGTCGTGGAAGTTGGACATGTAGGTGATCCGGCCGGCGCGGATGCGGAAGTAGTTCATGACGTCCGCCTCGATCGGCCTGCCGGAGGAGCTGCGGGCCGAGATGTGGGACACCACGGCCGCCTCCTCGCCGTCGACGTCGACCAGGAAGTAGCGGGGGACGTTCTCGAACGAGGCGTACATCGCCCCCATGCCCCGCATCATCGCGCGGAGTCTGTCGCGTCCCTCGATCCGGCCGGCGAGTTGTTCGTCCATCACCATGTCCTCGGCGAAGAGGTCGCACCAGCTGTCCCAGTCGCCGTCGTTGGCGTGGACGTAGTAGTCGGCAAGCACCTCTCGGGCGTTCATCGTCCCCCTCCCGGTCACAGGGCGGCGGAGCCGGGCATGGGCTCCAGCGCGTTACAGGTGTAGGTCTTGATCAGCGGCGTGCGGCCGTCCTCGCCGGCCACCACGGTCCAGGTCTGGTCGGCGTCGAAGCCCAGCCACTGGCTGTCGGCGGCCGGGGCCCGCCACGCCCTGGCCTGCCAGTTGACGCTGACGCGGACCTCGGCCTCGGCGCCGTCGATGGCGGCGCGGACCCGGAGCACGGTGTGCTCCTCGTCGAAGAACCGGTGGACGGCGGCCTCGTACCAGTCGGCGAAACCCGCATGACCGCGGAAGACGCCCTCGGGAAAGCGCAGTTCGAGGCCGTCATCGACCAGGAACCGCTTCACCTCGTCCGGGTCGCCGTGCCGGTCCAGGGCGGCGTACCACTGCTCGACGAGGGTGCGGACGGCCCGCTCGGTGAGGAGGGGCGCTGCGGAACCGGGCTCCGGCATCGCGAAGACTCCTTGGGGTGTCGTCAGACCTGGAGGTCGACCAGGAAGGGCCCGGTGGCGGCGAGCATCCGCTCGACGGCGGCCGCGGCCTCCTCGGGCTTCTCCACGCGGATGCCGTCGGCGCCCAGGGCGCGGGCCAGCTCGGCGAATCGGATGTCCGGACGGGAGAGGTCGAAGGAGGAGGGGAACTCGTGCGCGGGGATCCGCCGCTCCTTCCAGTACTGGGCGATGTTGTCGTCCAGCAGCCGGTACTTGCGGTTGTTGCAGACCACGAACTTGGCTGCGATGCCGTACCGGGCCGCGGTCCACAGCGCCTGGTAGGTGTACATCGCGCCGCCGTCGCCGGTGAAGCCGACCACCGTGCGGTCGGGGTGGGCCAGCTTGGCGCCGATCGCCCCGGGGATGCCGACGCCGAGCGAGCCGCCCCGGGTGAGGAAGTAGTCCCCGGGCCGGTCCGGCGGCAGGTGCCTGACCACGGCCGGGGAGGAGGTGAGCGCCTCGTCGAAGACGATCAGGTCACCGCCGGTCTGCCGGGCGAGCTCCTGGACGAACCGCTCCAGCATCGTGTCCCCGGCTTCGGCAGGCCGCTGCTCGGCCCTGCGGGCGGCCGACCGCGCAGCGGCCGCGCGCTTCCGGCGCAGCGTCATGCGTGCCGACAACTCGGCAGCGAGGGCGGCCAGGCTCGGCTTCGGATCGGCTACCAGTCCCAGGTCCACGGGGTGGTTCTTGGCGATCTCGTTCGCGTCGAGGTCAATGTGCACGATCCGCGCGTCCGCCCGGAACGGGTTGGTGAGCACCGGGAAGACCTCGGGGAAGACGTACGTGCCGACGATCAGCACGGCGTCAGCCTCCGCGACCACGGCCGCGCTGCGCTCGCCGAACATGTGGCCGGTCTGGCCGCGTGAAAGGGGGTGCGAGGCCGGCATGTTGACCTCGGAGGAGTCGACGGACCAGACGTCCGCACCGAGGGTCTCGGCGACCCTCACCAGCTCCGGCTGCGCCCCGGCGACCGCCACGCCGTCGCCGACCAGGATCAGCGGCCGTTCGGCGCCCGCGAGCAGCTCGGAGGCGCGGGCCACCGCCTCCGCCGGTGGGGCGGAGGCGGTGACCGGCAGCGTCGTGGGCAGGACGGGCTCGTCGTTGAGCTCGTCGAGGACGTCCATCGGCACAGCCACGAACACCGGGCCGCGCGGCTCGGTCATCGCGATCTTCACCGCACGGCGGACCACCCGCAGCAGCGATCGGGGATCGGTCACCCGGGTCGCGTACTTCGTCACCGGCCGCGCCATGGCGACCAGGTCGGCCGCCATCTGCGCGTCCATGGCGTCGTAGCGCACCCCGGCGTCGCCGGCGATGACGACCAGCGGGGTGTGCCCGCGCAGCGACTGGTAGAGCATGCCGATCCCGTTGCCGAGGCCGACGCCCGAGTGCAGCTGCAACAGCGCCGGCCCGCCGGTCGCCCGGGCGTAGCCGTCGGCGATGCCCGCCGCCACGGTCTCCTGCAGCGCCAGCACGTACCGGAACCCCTCGGCGTGGTCCGCCGCGTCCAGGAATCCCTGCTCGACCGTTCCGGGGTTCCCGAACATCAGGTGGATGTCGGCCGCCTGGAACTGCTCGATGAGTTTGACGTTTCCTGTCTTTCCCGTCACCGAATCACTCCTGTCCTTTCTCGGCGATCGGATTCCCTACCAGCCGAACCGGGTGAGTCCGTTCTCCAGCATTTCGACCATCTTCCGGCCGGTGAGGAAGGAGTCCGGGGTCGAGCGGCCGGTGACGAACGGGTAGTCGACGATGACCGACAGCGGCTTTCCGAAATTCCCGTGGTAGGCGCCGTCGGGCCCGGTGGCGTCGCGCAGGATGTACTCCAGCGGGTACGGCGGCGGGCCCATCACGAAGTCGGTGCCGAGGAAGCCGGTGCCGTCCTTGTAGTCGTACTCCTTGCAGTGGCCGGTCACGTGCTTGCCCCGGATGATGCTCTTCCGGTCGTCCCAGTCACGGGCGAAGGCGAGGCAGGCGACGCCGTAGCACTCGGCGCCGACCGGCTTGCCGGCCCGCAGGAAGGCCAGGATCAGGTCGTGCACCCGCTCGTTGTTCGCCAGGTCGACGATCGGGCCGCTGCCGCCGACGATCAGCAGGGCGTCGTAGGTCCGCAGGTCGGCATCGATCCGCTCCAGCGCGTGGTGGTACTCCTCCAGCTTGCGCAGGTGGTCCGGCGAACTGGTGTAGGGACGTTCGGGGAGCCAGGCGCTGAGGTCGAGCGGGTCGTCGAGCCGGTTGCCGCTGTCCACGGCGCGGCCCAGCGCGGCCACCTCGGCGGTGGTCACCGAACGGCCGAGCGGCGGGTCGACGTACTCCTCGTCGAGGCTCGGCGGCAGTGCGCGGGCCCTCTTGCCGTTGGGGGTCGCGAACGTGACGCGGTAGCCGCGCTGGTCGAACTCGCTGAGCGGGCCGACCAATTCCTCGGCCCAGTAACCGTATTCCGAGAGAACCATCAGAATGTGCTTGGGCATTTCCCCGTCCTCCTTCACCGGTGGTTGTCCGCCATTGAGCCTGAAGGTGGGGGGGATGCCTGTCAAAGGGCTCGGATCCAGTTTGTGAGGTTGCCGCGACTTGGTGAGGTCGCGTTCGGGGAGCGTCAAGAAGCGACCCCCGGGAACAGAGTTTGTCAGGTCGCCGCATGGACCCGCCCCACCCTGGATAATCTCCCGGTCGACTCATTGGAGAAGAAGGCAGGCGAATTCGAGAATGACGAGAAATCCGTCCGAGGAATTCCTCACGGCCGTGCACCGGGGCGACACCGACGGCGTGCGCCGGTCGCTGGCCGCCGGCGCCGACCCGGGCACCCGCGACACCCGGAGCGGACTGACCGCTCTGATGATCGCCGCGGGCCGTGGGAACGCCGCGCTGGTCCGGCAGCTGCTGGAGGCCGGAGCCGACCTCTACACCGCGGACTCGCGCGGCGGCGGCACCGCGCTGCACAAGGCCGTCCAGGGCGGCGACCCGGAGACGGTCCGCGCGCTACTGGACGCGGGCGCGTTCGTCGACGCCGTCGCGGCCACCACCGGGCACACCCCGCTGATGGACGCGCTCTGGTACAAGTGGCCCGCCGTGGCCGCCGTCCTGCTGGAGCACCGGGCGGGGCTCAACCTGTCGACGCACTACGGCTTCTCGATGCGCGAGCACTTCGAGTACGAGCTCAACGTCAACATCCGCGGCAAGGACGGGCTACTGGCGGCCGAGCGCCTGCTGACCGCCCGCACGCACGCGGACCAGGAGGCGGCCGAGGAGCAGAAACTCATGGCCGCCGTCGTCGGCGGCGATCTCGGCGCGGTCCGCCGGCTACTCGCCGAGGGCGCCGAGGTGGACACCCGCTTCCCGGTCGTCAACGGCTTCAACGACGCGCACACCCCGCTGCTGGTGGCCTGCCGCGACGGCCACCAGGAGATCGCCCGCGAGCTGCTCGCCGCCGGAGCCGACGTGAACGTCACCGAGCCCACCTTCGGCGCCGTCCCCCTGCACAAGGCGGTCTACAACGGCCATGCCGGGATCACCGCGCTGCTGG
The DNA here is from genome assembly GCF_040685975.1 of Kitasatospora sp. NPDC086791. Lineage (NCBI taxonomy): Bacteria > Bacillati > Actinomycetota > Actinomycetes > Kitasatosporales > Streptomycetaceae > Kitasatospora > Kitasatospora sp. NPDC086791. The sequence goes on from NZ_JBFBOC010000034.1 coordinate 54,190, forward strand.
CGGCCGCACCCGGCGTCGACCTGGACTTCCAGGGCATCACCAACGGCTACACGCCGCTGCACGACGCGCTCTGGCACGGCTACGAGGACTGCGCCCGGATCCTGATCGACGCCGGCGCACGGCTCGACCTGGTCGGCCACGACGGCAAGCTCCCGGCCGACATCGCCCGCGAGGGCCTCGGCGTCGAGCACCCCCTGACCCGCGTCCTGACCGAACACCGCTGAGGAGCGCACCATGCTGTTCTACGTCCAGATGAAGTGGAAGCACGAGGGCCGGATCTCGCTCGACGAACTGTGGGAGGTCGAGCAGGAGGAGGCCGAGCACGCCGTCGACACCATCGACTCCGGCTTCTGCGTCGGCATCTGGAAGGTCGCGGCGCAGAAGCGGGTGATCGCGATCATCGACTCCCCCGACGCCGAGGAGCTCGACCGCACCGCGCTGGGCCGGCTGCCGATGCGCGAGTACCTGGAGTTCGAGGAGGTCTGGCCGCTGCGCGACTACCTCGGCTTCGCGGAGGACGTCACAAAGCGCTACCGGGTCTGACGGCCCGACACCTGTCCGAAGGAGGAGACGTGATCCATCAGATCATCCTGGCCCACCCGAAGCCCGGGATGTCCGAGCGGGAGTTCCAGCGCTACTGGGTCGAGGAGCACGCGGTCCGGTACGCCGCGAAGATCCCGCAGATCAAGCGGTACTGCGTCGACACCCGCCTCCCCAGGCCCGGCGACGAGGAGGCCCCGCTGTGGAGCGGCGTCGCCGAGATCTGGCTGGAGAACGAGGAGGAGCAGCTCGCCTCGTTGCAGAGCCCGGAGTTCCTGGAGGGTGCCCGTCTCGACGAGCCCCGCTGGGCGGCTTTCTGGCGCACGGTCGTCCTGGACACCGACGCGCACGTGGTCGTGCCCGGCGGCGGCGAGGCGCCGGCGGTCAAGGTGATGATCCTGGTCAAGCGCCGCGAGGGACTGCCGCTCGCCGACTTCCGGACCGACAGCCTCACCCGGCACGCTCCGCTCGCCGAGAAGGTCCCGGGCCTGCGCCGGTACATCCAGAACCACACCCGCGACACCTTCTACGGGGTGGGCGAGGCGGTCCTGGACGCCGCGTACCAGCTCTGGTTCGACGACGTGCGGGCGTACGAGACCGCCCGCAGCACCCCCGAGTACCGGACACTGCTCGCCGACCTCGCCCGCATCGCCGAGCCCCGGTACGTCCACACCCTCCTGGTGGAGGAGCACTGGGTCCTGGGCCGCGAGGCCGGCGCATGACCGGCTCCGAACTCCGCGACCGCCTCGACGTCGTCGACACGTGCACCCGGATGTGCTGGCACACCGACAAGCGCGAGTGGGACCGGCTGCGGACGGACGTCTTCGCGGACGAGGTCCTGGTCGACTACAGCAGCCTCGACGGCGGCGAGCCGACCGAGCTGGCGGCGCAGGACCTGATCGCCGCCTGGCGCGACCTGCTCTCCGGCCTGACCGCCACGCAGCACCTGCTGACCAACCACCTGGTGCGGACCGAGGGCGACACCGCCCTCGCCACGGCCGACTTCCAGGCCACGCACCTACTCCCCAACGCTCTCGGCGACCCGCTGTGGACGCTGGGCGGGCACTACCGGTTCACGCTCCGCCGCACGGCGGCGGGGTGGCGGATCGACGGGTTGACGATGACCGCCGTGTGGGCCGAGGGCAACCGGCAGATCCTGGAGAGGACGAAGCGATGAGTACGACACGGGAGATCGCCACCGGCTGGTTCGACGCGCTCACCAGCGGCGACTTCGCGCGGGCGCTGGACCACCTGGCGGACGACGTCGAGTGGATCAACTACACGCCGGTGCCCGGCTGGAACGACGCGATGCCGTGGATCGGCACCCTGCGCGGCAAAGCCGCCGTCAAGGACAGCCTCGGCGTCTTCGCCGGCGTGGTCGAGCTCGGGAAGGAGGAGCTGGTCGAGCTGGTCGTCGACGGCGAGCAGGCGATGGGCGTGCTCCAGGAGCGGTCCACCGTCAGGAAGACCGGGATGGCGTTCGAGATCGAGTTCGTCCAGTGGCTCACCGTCCGGGACGGGAAGATCGTGCGCTGGAAGTCCTTCACCGACCCGTCGCAGATCCTGCGCGCCATCAAGGGGGCCGCGGTATGACCGATGTCGTCCACACCGAGCACGTCGCCTTCGACAGCGACGACGTCCAACTCGTCGGCACCCTGTACCGCTCCGCCAACCGGGGCCGGGGCCCGGCGGTCGTGGTCCTCGGCTCCTGGACGACCGTCAAGGAGCAGATGGCCGCCGCGTACGCCCGGCGGATGGCCGAGGCCGGCTTCCACGCGCTGACCTTCGACCCGGCCGGATACGGCGAGTCCGGCGGTCGGCCCCGCCAGGTGGAGTCTCCGGCCCGCAAGATCCGGGACGTCCACAGCGCCGTCACCTTCCTCGGCCGGCGCACCGATGTCGATCCGCACCGGATCGGCGCCCTGGGGATCTGCGCCGGGGCCGGGTACACCGCCGTCAACACCGCGAACGACCCGCGCGTGCGGAGCCTGGCGCTGGTCGCGCCGTGGCTGCACGACGCCGCGCTGGTCCGCGACGTTTACGGCGGCGCGGAGGGGGTCCGGCAGAAGATGGACCTCGGGCTCGCCGCACGGTCCCGGTACGAGCTGGGCGAGCCGGTGGACTACGTCCCCGCCGTGAGCACCACGGACCCCTCGGCCGCCATGTTCGGCCCCTTCGACTACTACCTGGACGCGCAGCGCGGCGCCGTGCCGACCTGGGACAACCGGTTCGCGGTGATGTCCTGGCCGCACTGGCTCACCTTCGACCCGCACCCGGCGGCAGCACGGATCACAGCGCCGACACTGATCGTCACCAGCCATGACGCGGCCATCCCGCAGGGCGCGGAGAAGTTCCACGCCGACCTGGGCGGCCCGAAGACCCTCGTCTGGACCGAGGGCAACCAGTTCGACTTCTACGACCGGGAATCCACCGTCGACGAGGCCGCAGCCCTCGCCGCCCGGCACTTCGCCGAGACGCTCGCCTGACGCACCCGGCGACCGCCCGGGGCGCGGGGAGCTCCACGGCTCCCCGCGCCCCGAGGGCCACTCACCGCAAAGGACCCCCGATGCCCACCTGCTCCCACCTCGACGCGATCGCCGACGAGCCCGCCGTCCCAGCCGACTCCACCGAACCGGCCGCCTGCCGGCAGTGCACGGAGGCCGGCGCCGTCTGGGTGCACCTGCGCCGGTGCCTGACGTGCGGCCACGTCGGCTGCTGCGACTCCTCGACCAGCAAGCACGCGAGCCGCCACTACGAGGCGACCGGCCACCCCCTGATCGCCTCCCACGAACCGGGCGAGAGCTGGGTCTGGTGCTTCCCGGACCGGCTCCTCCTGGAGTCCGCCGGATGACCGCCGCCGCGACCGACGCGGCCCGGAAGCCGGTGATCCTCGCGGTCGACGACGATCCCCAGGTGCTCCGCGCCGTCCGCCGCGACCTGCGCTCCGCGTACGCCGACGACTACCGCGTACTGGGCGCCGCTTCCGCCGCCGAGGCGCTGAGCGTCCTGGACACCCTGGACGCACGCTCCCAGGACCCGGCGCTCTTCCTGGTCGACCACCGGATGCCGGACATGACCGGCGTCGACTTCCTCCTGGAGGCCGTGAGCCGCTTCCCGGACGCCAAACGGGTACTGCTCACCGCGTTCGCCGAGACCGACGCCGCGATCACCGCCATCAACAAGGTGCGGCTCGACTACTACCTGATGAAGCCCTGGGACCCGCCCGCCGAGCGGCTGTTCCCCGTGCTGGACGACCTGCTCTCCGACTGGGTCGCCTCGTGCCGCCCCGCCTATCGGGGCATCCGTGTCGTCGGGCACCCCGTCTCCGCCGGAACACACTCGGTCCGGGACTTCCTGACCCGCAACGGCACGCCCTTCCGCTTCCTGAACGCGGAGAACAACCCGGAGGCCCGGCGGCTACTGGCCGAACGCCCACAGGTGCAGCTGCCGCTGGTGGTGTTCCCCGGGGGAGCCGCGCTCTCCGCCCCGGGCACCGCCGAGCTCGCCGACCGCCTCGGCCTGGTCACCACCGCCTCCCGGCCGCACTACGACACGGTCATCGTCGGCGCCGGCCCGGCCGGGCTCGCCGCCGGCGTGTACGCGGCCTCGGAAGGCCTGTCCACCCTGCTGCTGGACGCGGAATCGCCCGGCGGACAGGCCGGTACGTCGAGCCTGATCGAGAACTACCTGGGCTTCCCCGCAGGCTTGTCGGGCGGCGACCTCGCCCGGCGCGCGGTCAGCCAGGCCGCCCGGTTCGGCGCGGAACTGCTCCACCCGGTGGACGTCGTCGGATTGCGACGGGCCGACCCCGCCCGGATCCTGACGCTGGCCGACGGTTCCGAGATCAGCGCCGGGACCGTGCTGGTGGCCACCGGGATCTCCTACAACCGCCTGGGGGTGCCGGGCGCGGAGCGGTTCGAGGGTGCGGGCCTGTACTACGGGGCCGCCACCGCCGAGAGCAGTTCCTGCGTCTCCCACCACGTCCACGTCATCGGCGGCGCCAACTCTGCCGGACAGGCCGCGATCCACTTCTCCCGGTACGCCGCCAGGGTCACCGTGCTGGTGCGGGGCGACGCGTTGGAGACCGGGATGTCCCGGTACCTCGTCGACGAGATCCGCCGGACCCCGAACATCGAGGTGCGCCTCAACACCCGCGTCCTCGCCCTGGACGGGGAGGAACGGCTGGAGCGGATCGCGCTCCTGGACGACGCCACCGGCCTGCGGACCGAGGAGACGGCCGGGTTCGTCTTCACCTTCATCGGCGGGCGTCCCCGCACCGGTTGGCTGGACGGCTTCGTGGACTGCGACGAGCACGGGTTCGTCCTCACCGGGTCCGACCTGATGGGCTCCGGCGAACGGCCGGCTTCCTGGACGCTGGCGCGCGATCCCTACCTCCTGGAGACCAGCGTCCCGGGCGTGTTCGCGGCCGGAGACGTGCGTGCCCACTCGATCAAGCGCGTGGCCTCGGGCGTCGGCGAGGGCGCCATGGCCGTCGCCCTCATCCACCGCTACCGGTCGGACGGCTGACGCACTGCCGATGTCCGGCGATGAACGCACGGCGCCCTCCGGCAGGGCCCGGCTCCGACACCTGCCGCCTCATGTGGATAATCCCTTCCGTGACCTCAGAGATGGGCCGCCACAGGTGGCGGTCGGCACTTCGCGCCTTCGCTCTCTTCCTCGTGTGCGGTGGGATCAGCCTCTTCGTCTGCGGGATGGTGACGCACCGCCCTGCCGGTGCGGCGCCGTGGAGTGGGCTCCTCTTCGGGGCGGCCATGTGCGCAACGCTCACCTCGATGTTCCCACCTCGACGACGCCGCTGACCTCCCCTGCGGAAGGCCGACGGGTCACGGGGTGCCGAGGGCGGCCTCCTCGCGGTCGAGGTCGTGCTGGAGGCGGCGGCGGGTGGTGTCGCTGATGCGGTGTTCGTCGTAGAGACGGTGCAGCTCGGTGCTCTGGACGGCGATGACCTCGTGGCGCAGCTGCCGGTAGGCGGCGTCGGCGGTGCTTCCGTCGGGGGCTTCGGGGGTGCGGTCGAGGCGTGCGGTGAGGCCGCGCCGTACCCGCTCGAGGGCGGTGTCGGGCATGGCCTCCAGCTCGGTGAGGTGGTCGACGTGGTCGAGGGCGGCGCGGTTGAGGGCGTCGCGGGCGTCGTCCTCCTCGCGGGCGGTGTGCTCGGGTTCGAGGGCGAGTCCGGAGCGGTTGACCACGGCGGCGAGGGTCAGGCCCTGGACGACCAGGGTGAAGACGACGACGGCGGTGGTGAGCACCAGGACCAGCGGTCGTCCGGTGAGCTTGGTGCCGTCGTCGGCGAGCAGCGGGATGGACAGGGCGGCGGCCAGCGGCATGACGCCGCGGGTGCCGGCCCAGGTGACCACCCCGGCGACCCGCCAGGACAGTCGTCCGCGGCCCTGGGTGGGCTTGATCGCGCGGGTCAGCGGCAGCGTGGACAGCACCCGTACCGCGATCAGCACGGCGGCCAGCGCGAGTGCCTGCAGCGGCCAGAGCCCGGTGCCGGCAGGAAGGTCCCGGACCAGCGTCGGCAGTTCCAGGCCGACGATGGAGAAGACGACGCTCTCCAGCAGGAACACCACCACCGCGTACACGGCGTGCAGCTGGAGGCGGATGTGGGCGTCGGTGAGGCGGTGGCCGGAGCGGCCGAGCAGAACCCCGGCGACCACGACCGAGGTGACGCCGGAGGTGTGCACGGATTCGGCCAGCACATAGGCGGCGTACGGGGTGACCAGGGCGATCACGGTCTCCAGCACCGGGTCGGTGGTGCGGCGACGCACCAGCCATACCAGGCCCGCGACGGCGGCGCCGACCAGGCTTCCGCCCCCGCCGAGCAGCAGGAACTCCCCGCCCGCCTCGGGCAGGCTCACCGAGGCGCCGACGGCCACCGCGATGCCGACGGCGACCTTGAACAGGACGAGCGAGGTGGCGTCGTTGAACAGGCTCTCAGCCTGCACCAGGACCTGGACCCGCCCGGGCAGTGCCAGGCGGCGGCCGAGCGCGGTGACCGCCACCGGGTCGGTGCTGGCCAGCACGGCACCGAGGACGAAGGCCATCGCGGGCGGCAGTCCGGCGACGGCGACGGCCGTGAAGCCGACAGCGGCGGCGGAGGCGAAGACCAGGCCGAAGGAGAGGATCGTCACCGGCCGCCACACCGTCCGCAGGTCCCGCAGCGACAGCTCCTCTGCCGAGGCGTATAGCAGCGGCGGCAGGACCACCATGCCGATGATCTGCGGCGGTACGTGCAGCGCGGGGACACCGGGTATCAGCGCAACCCCGACACCGGCCAGGACCAGCAACGAGGGCGCGGGCACCCGCAGGCGCCGGGCGAAGGTGGCCACGGTCGTGGCCAGAACCACCAGGACGAGAACGATCCCGACAACGCGCATCGGCGGGTAAGACCTCATCACGACGAGCGGGGTCACCGCCGCCCGATCGCCGCAGTCGTCCCCCGAGCCGACCAGGCTTCCCGGCACACCTATGGTCATCTTATCGGGATATTAGCGGGGAGCGAGCGTCAGGGCATATTCCCACGTCGCCGGGAGCACGGTCGGCGCACATAGGGCGCGAGCGCCGCAGCCGTTCTCCCGGTGCGGCTCCGTACGTGTGAGGACGACCATGGAGACGAAGGTGGTCAGCCGTGGGGCTCACCTGCGGCGGCGTCCGAGCCGTGCCGGGTTCCACCGGGCGGCCGGGAAGGACGGCGGTGATGCCTCGCGGCCGGTTGCGGGTCTACCTCGGGGCCGCTCCCGGGGTCGGCAAGACGTACGACATGCTCGCGGAGGGGCAGCGCCGTGCCTCGCGGGGCACGGACGTGGTGATCGCGTTCGTGGAGGACTACGGCCGACCGCTGACGCGCCGGATCGCCGAGGGGCTGGAGACCGTACCCCGCCGGACGATGTCGTACCGGGGTTGCGCCTTCACCGAGATGGACCTGGACGCGGTGCTGGCCCGCCGTCCCCAGGTGGCCCTGGTCGACGAGTTGGCGCACACCAACGTCCCCGGCTGCCGCAACGGCAAGCGTTGGCAGGACGTCGAGGAACTGCTGGAGGCCGGGATCGACGTCATCTCCACCGTCAACATCCAGCACCTGGAGTCGCTGAACGACGTGGTGGAGCAGATCACCGGCATCCGGCAGCGCGAGACCGTCCCCGACGACGTGGTCCGCCGGGCCGACCAGATCGAGCTGGTCGACATGTCCGCCGAGGCCCTGCGCAGACGGATGGCGCACGGCAACATCTATCCGCCGGAGAGGATCGACGCGGCACTCGCGAACTTCTTCCGTGCCGGCAACCTGACCGCGCTGCGGGAGATCGCGCTGCTCTGGGCGGCCGACCGGGTCGAGGAGGCGCTTCTGCGCTACCGCCACGACCACGGGATCCAGCAGCCGTGGAGCACCCGGGAGCGGGTCCTGGTCGCGTTGTCCGGCGGGCCCGAGGGCGAGACCCTGATCCGGCGGGCCAAGCGCACCGCCTCCCGCGGGGCCGGCGGAGAGTTCCTGGCGGTCCACGTCGCGCGCGACGACGGGCTCACCGGTGCGTCGCCGCTCCTGCTGGCCCGCCAGCGCGCCCTGGTGGAGAGCCTCGGCGGGAGCTGGCACACGGTGGCGGGCGACGATCCCGCCGAGGCCGTGCTCGGCTTCGCGCGGGAGGTCAACGCCACCCAGATCGTCATCGGCGCCACCCGCCGTAGCCGCCTCAAGAACCTCTTCGGTCGCGGCACCGGGGAGGCCATCATCGAGGGTTCCGGCGACGACATCGACGTCTACGTCGTCACCCACTCCGAAGCCGCCCACGGCCGTCTCCTGCACCGCCGTCGGCCTCCGGCGGGCGACGGCTGACCACGGGCTTCCGCCACCGCCGCAAACCGGTCCACGGGAAACGTTTCGGACAACTGTTGGTCTCGCGCGCACGACACCGCCGTCAAAGCCACGTCAAGGTTCCGAACCACCCGCATGGAACGCGTCAGGGCGGAATGGCAGCTGAGAGCCCGGCGGCGTCGACGCTCCGGCCGGGCAGCACCTGGTGCTGGTGACGCTCGGCACCGAACACCGGCAGCACTGGGACCACTGGGCGGCGGCGGTGGGCACCGCCCTGCGGAACCTGTCACTGCTCGCGCCGCGTCCGGCCGAAGCGGCACCGCCCCGCCGCGCCGGCACCGGCGGCCGAGCCGCCGACCGGCCTGGAGGAGCGGGTCCGGCAGGCGTTCGGCTGACGACGGTGTTCAGCCGGCGGCGAGAAGCCGCCGGTGCTCGGCCGGCGGGGAGAGGAGGTTCGGCGTGATGCGGTTCCTGCTGGACGTGCGAATGGTCCTGCTCGGCCTGGTGGGCCTCGGCAGCCTGTGGTGGCTCTACCGGCTGATCACGGTCCGCAGGCTCCGCCGGCAGCGCGAGGGTGTGCCCGTGGAGCAGCAACTCGCGGAGCTGCGCGCCGAACTGGCGGCGGCACCGAGCAACACCGTGCTGTTCGACCTGCTGAAGGCGAAGTATCCGGCAGTCGGGGCCGAGCAGGCCGCCGAGGTGGCGCGGTCTGTGGGGCCCTGGCAGGTGATCGAGCGCGGGCCCGACGGAGCGCCGAGCTGGGTGTTCCGACACGCCGAGCGCGCACCGCAGGACCAACCTCCGGCCGAGCAACGGAGTCTCGGCAGCAGCGGATCGAGGTCCTGGACAGGCAGTACGAATTGACGGTCGATTCCCTCACCCGGACGGCGGAGGTGTTCACCGTGACGTACTCCGTCACCCCGCCCCTCCCGGACGACGTGCCTCCCCTATCCCACGCTCAACCGCCACTGTTTCTCTGGCTGGAAGCCACCGACGACCTCGGCAACCAGTACACCGACTACGGCGGCGCCCACGGCCTGAGCACCGACGGACTACGGACGCAGGGCACGATCTCCGGGCAGCCCGCGGTCGCCGCCGAGGCTGGCCGGCTCACCGTGAGGCTCGTCTTCCTCCAGGGCCGGTCGGAACACGGCTACGAGTTCTTGCTACCACTGCCGGACGAGACCTGAGGCGTTCCGGCCCCCCCTGGTCTCCCCTCCCGTTCAGGCGAACTCGCGCAGGCGCGGCCGCACTCCCGACGCGGTCAGGGCGAGCGCCGCCGCCAGGGCCGCCGCGCCGAGGGCGGCGGCGGTGGCGGCGAGGTCGTCGTCGGTCGTGGCGACCGCAGCCTCGAAGGCTCGCTGGTTGATCGCCTGGTTGTCGTCGAGGGCGGCGCTGAGCACGCCGAAGTCGGCGTTGGACTGACCGGGGTTGAGGCCGGTGTTGTAGGTGACGGCCTCCTTGAGCTTGCCCTGGGCGTTCAGCTCGCGGATCTTCCGGTCGTCGCGCTGGTACTGCTGGAAGGCAGCGAGCACCCGCTCCGCAGCGTCCTGTTCACCGGTGAAGGTGATGTTGCGCAGTTCGTCGCCGAGGTACCCGCCGAAGCCCACCTGGCCATGGTCGGCCCGGTGTTTGTCGGCCAGTGCGGCCAGCCGGTCGTCGTACGAGGCGAGGGTGGCACCGTCGACCCGGGCGAAGGACTGGGTCTTGTCGAGGAAGCTCTGCTCGTAGGCGGCCGCCCGGGCCGGGTCGGTCAGGTAGCGGCTCTCGTCGGCGTTGAGGTCGTACGCGACCGCGCGGGCCCGGCTGAGGGCGATCACCGAGTCGAAGGAGTCGCTCTTGGCGACCACCAGCTGGTCGTCCGCACGCGAGGCCAGCGACAGCGCGGCGACCAGACCGACGACGGTGAGCAGACTCGCCGCGGCCAGCGGCACGTTGACCAGCCGCCGGAAGCGCACCGCCAGCACCCGCTGCAGCAGCCCGAGCACGATCAGCGTGGTCAGGCCGGTGAACAGGATCCACCACCAGCCGCCGGCCAGGGCGGCGCGCTGGTCGGTGTAGTTGCCCTCCACGACGGCCGCGTTGGCCTTGGTCACCTCGTCGACCGCCGGTAGCAGCTGCTGGCGCAGCAGGTCGGTCGCCTGCCGGTAGGCCGCGAGGGCGTCCGCCGAGGGGCGGCCGGCCTGGGCGCGGGCCTGCTCCTCCAGCAGCTGGGCGCGGGCCACCAGGGCCTCGTACCGGCCGAGTTCACCGATGACGGTCTGCACGGCCCGCTGCCCGGCCGCATCGCCTGTGACCGCCTCCGCGACGCGCTGCAGGTCGGTGTCGGCCTGGGTGCGCCGCTGTTCGTAGGTGTCCAGGGTCTCCCTGCGCAGCGCCGCGTAGTCCGGGTCCGCGCCGAACAGCAGCAGGTTCGCGGCCTGGGCGTCCATGTCGTTGAGCGCGAAGTACAGGTCCGCCGAGCGCACCACCTGCGGGGCGGCCTGGTGGCCGATCACGTCCGTACCGTCCCGGGCCCCACCCAGGACGGCGGCGATCACCGTTGCGGCGACGAGCAGTGCGGCCAGGCAGAGCCCGGTGAGAGCGCGCACCAGGCGCGGGGTGGTCCACCAGGCCCGGCTGCGCCAGGAGCTGCCGAACAGGTGGCGGGGGGCGCGCGGCGCGGGGAGTGGTACGGCTGTCTCCTGTCGCGCCGTCTCCGACGCGACTGTTTTCCCCATGACAGCCGTACCGCCCGACGTTCCCGTTGGCATCGCCGCGCGCCCCCTCCCCTGTTTTTCACTGGCCGCCGAACCTTCCCCGGAGGAACCCGCCGGGAGTCGGGATTCGGCAAACGGTCCGCCGCCAGGCCCCACGCCCGGGCAGCGAACCGTTTCCTCGCAGCTCACACTAGGTGCGGCCGAACACCCGTCCGCCTGCCCTGACGACTCCTTGACGCGGCCGACGGTCATCTTGACGAGGCATTGGCGCACAATCCGTCCGGGTGCTCCGCCATGGCACGGTGCGTGCGGGGCCAGTGGCTCTCCGTGGGTGATCGTCCGCTGCTGCTAGGCGGATCCGTCGCAGGTCCGGGATTCCGTCCGTGATCCTTACGGGATCCGTGCGAGCGGGATCAAGAAAGCGCGAATTCCTTCGAACTTCCCTCCCGGCAAGGCCATTGGCACGCAAAGGAACCCCGTACCAGCAGGCGGGAAGCGAGGCGACCGCCGGATCCGGCCGTCCCGGGTACGGCTGGTTCAGGGCCGGAAGCGGTAGCCGATCCCGGGCTCCGTGATCAGGTGGCGCGGCCGGGCCGGGTCGGGTTCGAGCTTGCGCCGCATGCTGGAGAAGAAGACCCTCAGGTAGTTGCTGTGGTTCGCCGCGTCCGGGCCCCAGACCTCGGTCAGGATCCGCTGCCCGGGCACCAGCCGACCGGGGTCGGCCAGCAGCAGTGCGAGGATCTTCCACTCGGTCGGGGTCAGCCGGATCGGACCGTCCGGGCCGGTGATCGTGCCCGCGACCAGGTCAACGGCGTTCGGCCCGATCCGCGTCTGCGGCAAGGGCTCGGGTTCGGCGGGTCGGCGCAGGACGGCGCGGAGCCGGGCCAGCAGTTCGTCCATCACGAACGGCTTGGTCACGTAGTCGTCCGCGCCCGCGTCGAATGCGCGGAGCTTGTCCGCGATATCGGCCCGCCCGGTCAGCACGATGATCGGCACGGCCAGCGTGGAGCGGATGCCCTCGATCACGTCCACCCCATCGAAGTCCGGCAGGCCGAGGTCGAGCAGCACGGCGTCGGGCGGCGCCTGGCCCGCCGAGTCCAGCGCCTGCTGGCCGGTGGCCGCGGTGAGCACCGAGTAGTGCCGGGCCTGGAGGTTGATCCGCAGGGTGCGCAGCAGCGCCGGTTCGTCGTCGACGACGAGGATGTGGCTCACCGCTCCGCGCTCCTCTCCAGCCTTGCGATGCCGGGTTCCTCGATCCGCGTCTGCGGGACTGCCTGCAGGGTGAGCAGCATGGTGGTGCCGCCGCCGGGGGTGTCCTCGACCTCCAGGCTGCCGCCCATGGCCTCGGCGAGGCCGCGGGAGAGGGCGAGGCCGAGGCCGACGCCGGTGGTGTTGTCGGTGTCGCCGAGGCGTTGGAAGGGCAGGAAGACCCGGTCGCGGTCCTGGGGGGCGATGCCGGGGCCGCGGTCGATCACCCGGATCTCGACCTGGTCGGCGTGGTGGCTGCCGGTGACCAGGACGGGCGCGCCGGGAGCGTTGTACCGCAGCGCGTTGGTGATGACGTTGGCCAGCACCCGTTCCAGCAGCGGCGGGTCGGCGAGGACCGGCGGGGCCGTGTCGAGGTCCAGCGGCTGGACCGGCGCGTACGGATCGGGCAGCGAGTCCACGGCGCGCATCAGGACGTCCTCCAGAGCGGTGGGCGCCACGTGGAGGGTGAGCGCGCCGGCCTGGAGGCGGCTCATGTCGAGCAGGTTGTCGACCAGGCGGGTGAGCTTGACCAGCGATTCGTCGGCGGTGGCGAGGAGTTCGGCCTGG
>NZ_JBFBOC010000035.1:0-62508 GCF_040685975.1 Kitasatospora sp. NPDC086791
GCTAAGCCTTACAGCGCCGATGGTACTGCAGGGGGGACCCTGTGGGAGAGTAGGACGCCGCCGAACAATTCTTGAGAAGAACCCCCATCCGGATTTCGGATGGGGGTTCTTCGCGTTTCCGGGAAAAACGGGCGAACGGGATGGGGGTGAACCGGTGTCACTCTCCGGGCCCGGCGCTGGTGATGACGGCGAAGACCGCGCCGTGCGGGTCGGCCAGCTGGGCGAGGCGGCCGACGCCGTGGACGTCCGTGGCCGGGAGGCGGACGGTCGCGCCGAGGGTGCCGGCGATGGCGAGGCTGGCGTCCGCGTTGGGGACCTCGAAGTAGGGGAGCCAGTGCGAGGCGGTGCCGGCGGCGGTCTGCTCGGGGCTGAGCTGCACGATGCCGCCGTGGGCGTCGTCAGTGCCGCCGCCCGCCGGGGTGAGGACGGTGTAGAGCGAGTTCCCGACCGGGACGTCCTGCTCCTGCCAGCCGAAGACGGTGCGGTAGAAGGACTTGGCGAGTTCGGCGTCGACGCTGTGGCACTCGGCCCAGCAGAGGCTGCCTTCCTGGTCGACGAGGTCCAGGCCGCGGGTGTCGTGCGCCTGCCAGACGGCGAAGTCGGCGCCGGTGGGGTCGGTGTAGCCGGCCATCCGGCCCGAGGTGAAGACGTCGAAGGGGGTGAACCGGACGCGGCCGCCGGCCTCTTCGACCAGTTCGGTGGTGCGGTCGGCGTCGAGGGTGGCGAAGTAGAGGGTCCAGCCGGGCAGGGAGCCCTCCTCGGCGAGCGGGCCGAGGGCGGCGACGGTCCGGCCGTCGAGCTGGAAGAAGCCGTATCCGCCCGTCTCGGGGCCGGTCGAGTCGAAGGTCCAGCCGAACAGTGCGGTGTAGAAGTCCACGGAGGCCCGGGTGTCGGGGCTGCTCAGGTCGAGCCAGTCCGGGGAGCCGGGGTGGTAGGCGGTGTTGAGCATGTCGGCACTGCTCCTCGGACGGGGCCGGCCCGGGCGGGCGCGGTCGACGGTCCCCCTGCCTCCCTCCTCACAGCCTGGCACCTCGGCGGGGGCGCTGCACGGCAGGCTGCGGGCCCGGGTCCCGGAGGTGCGGGGCTGTGGGCTTGTCGGGGCCGGGCGGTACGGTGCGTAGCGGAATGATCCACCCGTACCGGTCGAAGGGGGCCCGGTGAGCAAGCAAGCGCCGTCGGGGCAGCAGCCGCTCCAGCTCGCGCAGGTCGAGGGCGTGTTGGAGCGGATCACCTACGCCAACGAGGAGACGGGCTACACAGTGGCCCGGGTGGACACCGGCCGGGGCGGGAACGACCTGCTGACCGTGGTGGGCGCGCTGCTGGGGGCGCAGGTCGGGGAGTCGCTGCGGTTGCACGGGCGGTGGGGCTCGCACCCGCAGTACGGGCGGCAGTTCACGGTGGAGAACTACACGACGGTGCTGCCGGCCACGATCCAGGGCATCCAGCGGTACCTGGGCTCGGGGCTGATCAAGGGCATCGGGCCGCGGTTCGCCGAGCGGATCGTGGAACGGTTCGGGGTGGACACCCTGGAGGTGATCGAGAGCGAGCCGGGCCGGCTGATCGAGGTGCCGGGGCTGGGGCCCAAGCGCACCAAGAAGATCGCGGCGGCCTGGGAGGAGCAGAAGGCCATCAAGGAGGTGATGGTCTTCCTCCAGGGGGTCGGGGTGTCGACCTCGCTGGCTGTGCGAATCTACAAACAGTACGGCGACGCTTCGATCGGGGTGGTGAAGAACGAGCCGTACCGGCTGGCCGGGGACGTCTGGGGCATCGGCTTCCTGACGGCGGACCGGATCGCCCAGGCGGTGGGGATCCCGCACGACAGTCCGGAGCGGGTGAAGGCCGGGCTGCAGTACGCCTTGTCGCAGAGCACCGACCAGGGGCACTGCTTCCTGCCGGAGGAGCGGCTGATCGCGGACGGCGTGAAGCTGCTGCAGGTGGACGTCGGGCTGGTGATCGACTGCCTGGCGGAGCTGGTGGCGACGGAGGGGGTGGTGCGCGAGCAGGTGCCGGGGGAGGGCGGCGAGCCGATCACCGCGGTGTACCTGGTGCCCTTCCACCGGGCGGAGATCTCGCTGACCAACCAGCTGCTGCGGCTGCTGCGTTCGGACGCGGACCGGATGCCCTGGTTCGCCGGGGTGGACTGGCGGGTGGCGCTGGACTGGCTGGCGAAGCGGACCGGGGCGGAGCTGGCGCCCGAGCAGGAGCAGTCGGTGCGGCTGGCACTGACCGAGCGGGTCGCGGTGCTGACGGGCGGTCCGGGCTGCGGCAAGTCGTTCACGGTGAAGTCGATCGTGACGCTGGCGCTGGCGAAGCGGGCCAAGGTGCTGCTGGCGGCGCCGACCGGCCGGGCGGCGAAGCGGCTGTCGGAGCTGACCGGGGTGGAGGCGTCCACGGTGCACCGGCTGCTGGAGCTGAAGCCGGGCGGGGACGCCGCGTACGACAGGGACCGGCCGCTGGACGCGGACCTGGTGGTGGTCGACGAGGCCTCGATGCTGGACCTGATCCTGGCGAACAAGCTGGTCAAGGCCGTGCCGCCGGGGGCGCACCTGCTGTTCGTGGGGGACGTGGACCAGCTGCCCTCGGTGGGTGCCGGGGAGGTGTTGCGGGACCTGCTGGCGGCCGGCGGGCCGATCCCGTCGGTGCGGCTGACCAGGATCTTCCGGCAGGCCCAGCAGTCGGGCGTGGTGACCAACGCGCACCGGATCAACGAGGGCAAGCCGCCCTTGACGGAGGGTCTGGCGGACTTCTTCCTGTTCGCGGAGGACGACGCGGAGCTGGCGGCCGGGCTCACGGTGGACGTGGTGGCGCGCCGGATCCCGCAGAAGTTCGGCTTCGACCCGCGCCGGGACGTCCAGGTGCTGGCCCCGATGCACCGCGGCCCGGCGGGCGCGGGGAACCTGAACACCCTGTTGCAGGGGGCGGTGACGCCGGCCCGGGAGGGTCTGGCCGAGCGCCGTTTCGGCGGCCGCACGTTCAGGGTGGGGGACAAGGTCACGCAGATCCGCAACAACTACGACAAGGGGCGGAACGGGGTCTTCAACGGCACAGTGGGAGTGGTGACCGCCCTCAGTGTGGACGACCAGCGGCTGACGGTGCTGACCGACGAGGACGAGGAGGTGGCCTACGACTTCGACGAACTGGACGAGCTGGCGCACGCGTACGCGGTGACGATCCACCGCTCGCAGGGGAGCGAGTACCCGGTGGTGGTGATTCCGGTCACCATGTCCGCTTGGACGATGCTCCAGCGGAACCTGCTCTACACCGCTGTGACCAGGGCACGGAAACTCGTGGTGCTGGTCGGGTCACGGAAGGCGATCGCGCAGGCCGTACGGGCCGTCAGCGCAGGTCGGAGGCATACCGCGCTCGATCACCGACTGGCTACTGGATGATTATCCAACAGGATGGTTGCCTCTAATGTTCTCTTGACGTGAAGAGATTTACGGCAGAGCCTAGGGTGGTGCCGATCTTGTCCGGTTCGTACCGGCTGCGGCGGCAGGTTTTGTAGGGGCGGGCCCTTTCGGGCCACCCCGGGTGCGCGACTGTCCTCCGGATGGGGGATGGTAGAGACAGTCAGGGCACCTTGGAAGAGGATTCATTTCGTCGGTGAGGAAGACGTGAGCGACAACTCGGTAGTACTGCGGTACCAGGACGGCGAGTACGAGTACCCCGTCGTCGAGAGCACTGCGGGCAACGCCGGCTTCGACATCTCGAAGCTGCTCCCGCAGACCGGCCTGGTCACCCTGGACAACGGCTTCGGTAACACCGCCGCGTACAAGTCCGCGATCACCTTCGTGGACGGCGACAACGGCATCCTGCGGTACCGCGGCTACCCGATCGAGCAGCTCGCCTCGCAGGGCGGCTTCATCGAGACCGCGTACCTCCTGATCAACGGTGAGCTGCCGAACGCGGACCAGCTGGCCGA
This sequence comes from Kitasatospora sp. NPDC086791, assembly GCF_040685975.1. Lineage (NCBI taxonomy): Bacteria > Bacillati > Actinomycetota > Actinomycetes > Kitasatosporales > Streptomycetaceae > Kitasatospora > Kitasatospora sp. NPDC086791. The sequence goes on from NZ_JBFBOC010000035.1 coordinate 3,923, forward strand.
GTTCAACCGCGAGATCACCCAGCACACCCTGCTGCACGAGGACGTCAAGCGCTTCTTCCAGGGCTTCCCGCGGGACGCCCACCCGATGGCGATGCTGTCCTCGGTCGTCGGCGCGCTGTCCACGTTCTACCCGGAGAGCCACAACCCGTTCGACGCGGCCCAGCGCCACCTGTCGACGGTCCGTCTGCTCGCCAAGCTGCCGACGATCGCCGCGTACGCGTACAAGAAGGCGATGGGCCAGCCCTTCGTCTACCCGCGCAACGACCTGAGCTACGTCGAGAACTTCCTGCGGATGACCTTCGCCGTCCCCGCCGAGGACTACGAGCTCAACCCGGTCATCGTCAACGCCCTGGACAAGCTGCTCATCCTGCACGCGGACCACGAGCAGAACTGCTCGACCTCCACCGTGCGCCTGGTCGGCTCCAGCCACGCCAACCTGTTCGCCTCGATCTCGGCCGGCATCTCGGCGCTGTGGGGCCCGCTGCACGGCGGCGCCAACCAGGCCGTGCTGGAGATGCTGGAGAGCATCCAGAAGGACGGCGGCGACGTCGACGCCTTCATCACGAAGGTGAAGAACAAGGAAGCCGGCGTCAAGCTGATGGGCTTCGGCCACCGGGTCTACAAGGCGTTCGACCCGCGCGCCGCCCAGGTCAAGCTGCTCGCGCACGAGGTCCTCGGCCAGCTCGGCAAGAGCGACGAGCTGCTGGACATCGCGCTCAAGCTGGAGGAGCACGCCCTCAAGGACGACTTCTTCGTCTCGCGCAAGCTGTACCCGAACGTGGACTTCTACACCGGCCTGATCTACCGCGCCATGGGCTTCCCGACCAGCATGTTCACCGTGCTGTTCGCCCTCGGCCGGCTGCCCGGGTGGATCGCCCACTGGCACGAGATGATCAACGACCCGACCAGCCGGATCGGCCGCCCGCGCCAGATCTACACCGGCACCGCGATCCGCGACTACGTCCCGCTCGACGGGCGCTGACGACGCGCGACGACGCCGACGCCGGGCACCGACCCGGACGGAAGCTGAAAGGGGCCCGGCCGCTGTTCGAGCGGCCGGGCCCCTTCGCGTCCCCGCACCGCACCCCCGGAGGGGTCCGCGCGGAGACGGAACCGTACGACGCACGACTCCGGGGTCGGCCGCAGCCGGGGACGGCCGCTCAAAGCGTCCCAGGCCCGCCAGAACCCCGGCGTCGTGCGCGAAGGCCGTCAGGACGACGACCGTTCCCGGGGCCCGCCGGAGCCCCGTCGGCGGCAGCCGATGGAAGCGCGGGGACACGATGCCGTTCAGCGTGCCCTCGCCCGTCGGAAAAACTGCCGCACTACCAACCTAAGACGTATCAGGGTGCGAGAAGTTACGCCCGGGGGGTGTGAGCTGCCTCTCGCCACGCTCCGTGTGCGCGTCGTACCCCGCCCATACCACACCTTCTCTCGCGCCGGACGTCACCCTCCCCGCAGTCACGGCAACCGAGCGTGATAGGAATCGTGGCATTCCGGTACGGACCGTCGCGCACACTCGCAGCGCGACGGCGGAACTGGGGAGGGAGTGCGCAGATGGCCAGGAACGTCGTCGTCACCGGCGGTGGCACGGGAATCGGGTACGAAGTCGCGCGGCGGTTCGCCGGGGCGGACGACCGCGTGGTGATCGTCGGCCGCCGCCGGGAGGTCCTGGAGAAGGCCGCGGCCGACCTCGGGCCGAACGTCACCCCGCTGGTGTGCGACCTCGCCGACCCGGACGCCGTGGAGGCCGCGCTGCGCCGACTGCCCGAGCGGATCGACGTCCTGGTCAACAACGCCGGCAGCCGGGAGACCGTCATCGGCGGCGGGCCGCACGCGTTGCTGGCCCGCTGGCGCGGCGACTTCGAGCGCAACGTGCTGACCGTGGTGCTGCTCACCGAGTCGGTCCGCGACCGGCTCCCCCCGGGCTCCGGCCGGGTGGTCACCATCAGCTCCATCGCCGCCCTGCGCGGGGCCGGCTCCTACGGTGCGGCGAAGGCCTCGCTGCACGCCTGGAACAACTTCCTGGCCGCCCAGTTGGGCACCTCCGGGATCACGGCCAACATCGTCGCGCCGGGGACGGTCAGCGGCACCGAGTTCTTCGGGCCGCGGCTGGACGAGGCCGAGGTCGCCCGGCGGGCGGCCCGCACCCTGCTCGGCCGGATCGGGGAGACCGGCGAGGTCGCGGCGGCGGTGCACTTCCTCGCCTCGCCCGAGGCCGGGTTCATCACCGGCGAGATCCTGCACTGCAACGGCGGCGAGCTGCTGGGACGTTGACGTACGGCGAGGGCCCGGACCGAGGCCGCGGCCTCGGTCCGGGCCCTCGCGGTTCCCAGCGCCGTTTCCCAGGGCTTCAGGCGGGTGCGAAGCGGCGCAGCCGCAGGCTGTTGGTGACCACGAAGACCGAGGAGAAGGCCATCGCGGCCCCGGCGATCATCGGGTTCAGCAGTCCGGCGGCGGCCAGCGGGATCGCCGCCACGTTGTAGCCGAAGGCCCAGCACAGGTTGCCCCGGATGGTGCCGAGGGTGCGGCGGGAGAGCCGGATGGCGTCGGCCGCCGAGCGCAGGTCGCCGCTGACCAGGGTGAGGTCGCCGGCCTCGATCGCGGCGTCGGTGCCGGTGCCCATCGCCAGGCCCAGGTCGGCCTGGGCGAGCGCGGCGGCGTCGTTGACGCCGTCGCCGACCATCGCCACGACCCTGCCCTCGGCCTGCAGCCGTCTGACGGTCTCGACCTTCTCCTCGGGGAGCACCCCGGCGATCACGTCCCGGGCGGGGATGCCGACCTCGGCCGCGACCGCCTCGGCGACCGGCCGGTTGTCCCCGGTCAGCAGCACCGGCCGCAGGCCCAGGTCGCGCAGCTTGCCGATCGCCTCGGCGCTGGTCGGCCTGACCGCGTCGGCGACCTCCAGGACCGCCCGCGCCTCGCCGTCCCAGCCGACCGCGATCGCGGTGCGGCCGGCCGCCTCGGCGACGGCCTCCGCGCGGGCCAGGGAAGGTGGCAGGCGCAGCGCCCGGTCGGCGAGCAGGGCGGCCCGCCCGACGACCACGGTGCGGCCCGCCACGACGCCCTCCACGCCCCGGCCGGCGACGCTGCGGAAGCCCTCGACCGGCGGCAGCTCGCCCGTCCGTGCGACGGCCGCGGCCGCGACGGCGGCGGCGACCGGGTGCTCGGAGGCGTGTTCGACGGCGCCGGCCAGGCGCAGCGCCTCGGCCTCGTCGACACCCTCGGCGGTGTGCACGGCGAGCAGGGTCATCCGGCCGGTGGTGACGGTGCCGGTCTTGTCCAGGACGACGGTGTCCACCGTGCGGGTGGTCTCCAGGACCTCCGGGCCCTTGATCAGGATCCCGAGTTGGGCGCCCCGGCCGGTGCCGACCAGCAGGGCGGTCGGGGTGGCCAGGCCGAGCGCGCACGGGCAGGCGATGATCAGGACGGCGACGGCGGCGGTGAAGGCCTCGGTGGGGCTGTCGGTGGCCAGCAGCCAGCCGACCAGGGTGGCCAGGGCGATCAGGATCACCACGGGGACGAAGACGGCGGAGATCCGGTCGGCCAGCCGCTGGGCGGCGGCCTTGCCGTTCTGGGCCTCCTCGACCAGCCCGGCCATCCGGGCCAGCCGGGTGTCCGCGCCGACCCGGGTGGCCTCGACCACCAGACGCCCGCCGGCGTTGACGGTCGCGCCGGTGACGTCGTCGCCGACGGCGACCTCGACCGGGACGGACTCGCCGGTGAGCATCGAGGCGTCCACGGCGGAGCTGCCCTCGACCACCACGCCGTCGGTGGCGATCTTCTCGCCGGGGCGGACCACGAAGCGCGTGCCGACGGTCAGCCGGTCCACCGGCAGGCGTACCTCGCGGCCGTCCCGCAGGACCGCGACGTCCTTCGCGCCGAGGTCGAGCAGGGCGCGCAGCGCGGCCCCGGCCCGGCGCTTGGCGCGGGCCTCCAGGTGGCGGCCGAGCAGGATCAGCACGGTGACGGCGGCGGCGGTCTCCAGGTACAGGGTGGAGGAGGCGTCCGTGTCGCCGACCGAGAGCGAGAAGTCGTGGTGCATGCCGGGCATGCCGGCGTGGCCCCAGAACAGCGCCCAGAACGACCAGCCGAAGGCGGCCAGGGTGCCGAGCGAGACCAGGGTGTCCATGGTGGCGGCGCCGTGCTTGAGGTTGGTCCAGGCGGCGCGGTGGAACGGCAGGCCGCCGTACACCACGACCGGGCCGGTGAGCGCGAAGGCCAGCCACTGCCAGTTGGCGAACTGGAGGGCCGGGACCATCGACAGCAGGACCACCGGGAGGCCGAGGACGGCGCTGTTCAGCAGCCGGTCGAGCAGCGGGTCGGCGGCGGGCTCCTCGGGCGCGGCGCCGGCGGGGCCGGCCGGTTCGGGGGCGGCGGGCGCCGGGGGCGGGGGGAGTTCGGCGGTGTAGCCGGTGCGTTCGACCGTGGCGATCAGCTCCGCCACCGTGACCCCGGGGCCGTAGTCGACCCGGGCCCTCTCGGTGGCGAAGTTGACGGTCGCCTCGACGCCGTCCAGCCGGTTGAGCTTCTTCTCGATCCGGGCCGCGCAGGAGGCGCAGGTCATCCCGCCGATCGACAGCTCGACCCGGTCCCGGGCCTCGACGTCCGGGGCGGACGTGCTCATGCGGATCAGCTCCTTGCTGGGGGCGTGCGGCGGGGCCGCTGGTCCGGCCCCGCCGTACCTCGGCGGTTCAGGCGCTGCGGCCGACCAGCTCGTAGCCGGCTTCGTCGACGGCGGCGCGGACCTGCTCCTCGTCCAACGGCGCGGCCGAGGAGACCGTCACGGTCCCGGCCTTGGCGTCGGCGGCGACCTCGGTGACACCGGCCAGGGCGGAGAGCTCCTCGCTGATCGCCTTCTCGCAGTGACCGCAGCTCATGCCGGACACGGTGTAGGTGATGGTGGTGGACATCGGGGGCCTCCGGGGGCTGGACGGCCCGGGCGTCGGCCCGGGATCGGACGCTGTCAACGGAGCCTGTCGACGGACTCTGCCGACGGCCCTGCCGACACCGTACCCCTCTGGGGTATCAGCCGGATCCGTGGGGTGCGGCACACCGGCGGGCGCGTCCCGGCCGTCGAACGTGGGCGCCCGGGGTCGGCGCGGTGGTCGGCGTGGTGGCCGGGAGGGGGTGGGCCGATGAGTGCGCGTCGTGATCGTCCCTACGCCCGGGGTGGTGGAGCTGCTGCAGTTCGAGCACGTGCCGCCGGTCCGGGTCGACGGCGAGGGGCGGGCGCACGTGCTGGAATCGCCGGACCCGTGGGTGCCGCTCGGCCTCGGCCGGCTGGCCGCGGGGGAACCGGCCGGCCGGGGGGCAGCCGTTCGGGCCGGACGACGTGCTGGTGCTCCGCTCGGACGGGGTGATCGAGGCGCGGCACCGGACGAGCGAGGAGTTCTACCCGCTGGCGGAGCGGGTGGGGGCGCTGGTGCGGACGGACGGCTGAGCGGCGGGACCGTCGGTTCCCCGCCGCTCCCCGCGACCGGTCGGGTCGTGGGGAGCAGGGGAGCAGGGGAGCAGGGGAGCAGGGGGGGGCAGCGGACGGGCGGTGCGTCCGGGCCGTGGGCGGGGCTCAGCCGGCGGTGGTGTCGGCGGTGGTGTCGGCGAGGGTGCGGAAGATGAGGGCGGTGGAGGTGGCGCCGGGGTCCTGGTGGCCGATGCTGCGTTCGCCGAGGTAGGAGGCGCGGCCCTTGCGGGCCTGGAGCGGGACGGTGTCGCGGGCGCCCTGTTCGGCGGCGTCGGCGGCCGCGGCCGCGGCTCCGGGGAGGGCGGCTCCGCCGGCGGCCGCGGCCCGGAAGGCGGCGACCGCCGGGGTCCAGGCGTCCACGATGGTCTTGTCGCCCGGTGCGGCCTTGCCCAGCAGGCGGATGGCGTCCAGCCCGGCGGAGAGCGCCTCGGCGACGGCGGCCGGGCCGGCGGGCTCGGGCAGGGCGGCGCCGATGGCGCGGAAGGCCTTGCCGTAGAGCGGGCCGGAGGCGCCGCCGACCTTGGAGATCAGCGTGGTGCCGGTCTTGGAGAGGACGGCGCCGGGGCCGAGCGGCCGGAGGCCGTCCAGCGCGGTGCGCACGGCCGTGAAGCCGCGCCGCAGGTTGCTGCCGTGGTCGCCGTCGCCGATCGCGGAGTCCAACTCGGTGAGCCGGGACTCCTCCTTCTCGACGGCCGCGGCGAGCGCGCGGATCCAGGCCTCGGCCAGCCGGGGGCCGAACAGTGCCGGGTCGGCCGACGCGGGGTCGGGCGAGGCCGGGTCGGACCGGGGAGCGTCGGACGGCGGGGTGTCGGGGTCCATGGTGAGTCCTCCTCAGGCCTGCTTGAGGGCGGGGGTGTCGACCGGGGCGTCCCAGAGGTCCAGCAGTTCGGCGTCGGCCTTGGTGAGGGTGAGCGAGAAGCCCGCCATGTCGAGGCTGGTGACGTAGTTGCCGACCAGGCTGCGGGCCACCGTGATGCCGTGCTCGGCGAGCCGGGCGGCGACCTCGCCGTAGACCACGTACAGCTCCAGCAGCGGGGTGGCGCCCAGGCCGTTGAGCAGGGCGATCACCTCGTCGCCCGCGGTCAGGTGGTGGTCGGTCAGGATGGTCTCGACCACCTCGGTGGCCAGCTCACGGGCCGGGCGGAGCTTCTCCCGGCGGCGGCCGGGCTCGCCGTGGATGCCGACGCCGACCTCGATCTCGTCCTCGGGCAGGTCGAAGCCGGGCCTGCCGGCGGCCGGGACGGTGGCGGCGGTGAGCGCGATCGCGAAGGAGCGGGAGGCGGCGTTGACCCGCTCGCCCAGCGCGACCACCTCGTCCAGCGGGGCGCCGCGCTCGGCCAGCGCGCCGGCGGTCTTCTCGACCAGGACGGTCGCGCCGGTGCCCCGGCGCCCGGCCGTCCAGGTGGAGTCCTCGACCGCGACGTCGTCGTTGACCAGGACCGTGCGGACCTCCAGACCCTCCTCGGCGGCGAGTTCGGCGGCGAGCTCGAAGTTCATCACGTCGCCGGTGTAGTTCTTCACGACGAAGACGACGCCGGCACCGTTCTCCACGGCCTGGGCGGCGGCCAGCATCTGGTCCGGGACGGGCGAGGTGAACACCTCGCCGGGGCAGGCGGCGTCGAGCATGCCGGGGCCGACGAAGCCGCCGTGCAGCGGCTCGTGGCCGGAGCCGCCGCCGGAGATCAGCGCGACCTTGGGCCCGGCCGGGCGGACGGCCCGGGAGATCACCCGGTTCGGGATGTCCACCGTCAGCTCCGGGTGGGCGGCGGCGACTCCGGCCAGGGCGTCCTCCAGGACGCTCTCCGGGGTGTTGATCAGCTTCTTCAACGCTCTTCGCTCCCTTGGTGACCTCGGTGACCCCGGTGACCCCGGTGGCCTCGGTGATCTCGGTGGGGGACACCACGGCCGCGGACGCCGGGCGGGCCGGTCGCGCGGGGCCGGCCCGGACCCGACGCTACGCCAGACGGGGGTGGTGGGCACGGGGTGCGACACGCGCGATTCCGGTCACTCTCCCGGAGTAGTGGGACCGGGCCGTAGGGTCGTCGGCATGAGCGGAAACGTGGGCATCGTCCTGGTCTCGCACAGCGCCCGGCTCGCGGAGGGGCTGCGCGAGCTGCTCGGCGAACTCGCCCCGGACGGCGTGCGGGTGGTGGTCGCGGGCGGGACGGAGGACGGCGGGCTCGGCACCAGCTACGAGCTGATCGCCGGGGCGATCGCGCAGGCGGACGACGGGGCGGGCGTGGTCGTGCTGCCGGACCTCGGCAGCTCGGTGCTCACCGCCGTCACGGTGCTGGAGGACGAGCCGCGGCCGGGCGTGCGGCTGGTGGACGCGCCGTTCGTGGAGGGCGCGGTGGCCGCCGCCGTCACCGCCTCGACCGGGGCGGGGCTGGCCGAGGTGGTCGCGGCGGCCGAGGACGCGCGGGGCTTCCGGAAGCTGTAGACGCGCGGGGGTCCGGAAGCCGTACGGGTCACTTGGCGTCGGCGTAGCAGTCCACCACCGCCGTGGTGAGCGGGAACCGCACCGGGGTGTCGCCGAACACCAGCCGGCGGGCCTCGTCGGCGGCCTCGGCGACGGCGGCGGCCACCGCGTCGGCGAGGTTGGCCGGGGTGTGCACCACCACCTCGTCGTGCTGGAAGAACACCAGGTGCGGGCGGTCCGCCGGGCCGGCCGCCGGGAGTTCGGCCAGCCGCCGGCGCAACGCCGCGAGCAGGGCGAGGGCCCAGTCGGCGGCGCTGGCCTGGATGACGAAGTTGCGGGTGAAGCGGCCGCGGGCGCGGGCCGTGCGGCCGCCGGCCTCGCCCGCCGTGTCGGCCTCGGTGAGGTCGAGGAAGTCGGCGGTGGCCGGCGGGCAGACCCGGCCGAGCCGGGAGGCGACCACGCCGCCGTCCTCGCCGGTGCGGGCGGCGGCCTCGACGTAGGCCATCGCGGCCGGGTAGCGCCGGCGCAGGGTGTTCAGCAGCGGGCCGATGTCGCCGCTGGTCTGCCCGTACATGGCGCCGAGCAGGCCGAGCTTGGCCTTCTCCCGGTCGCCGTGGAAGGCGGTGGCGGCGAGCGCCTCGTACAGGTCGCCGCCGGCCGCGGTGCGGGCCAGCCCGGCGTCCTGGGAGAGCGCGGCGAGCACCCGGGGCTCCAACTGGGCGGCGTCGGCGACCACCAGCAGCCAGCCCGGGTCGGCGACCACGGCCCGGCGCAGGATGCGCGGGATCTGCAGGGCGCCGCCGCCGCGGCTGGCCCAGCGGCCGGAGACCACGCCGCCGACGACGTACTCGGGCCGGAAGCGGCCGCCGCGGGCCCAGGCGTCCTGCCAGGCCCAGCCGTGCGCGACGTGGATCCGGGCCAGCTCCTTGTAGCGGACGAGCAGGTCGGCGGCCGGGTGGTCGATGCCCTTGAGCTCCCAGGAGCGGGTGGTGCCCAGCTGGATGCCCGCGTCGGCGAAGGCGCGCAGCACCTGGGTGTGCGAGTCGGGGTTGAACGGCTTGGCGCCGAGCGACCGCTGGAGTTCGGTGGCGAGCTCGGCGAGCAGCCGGGGCTGGGTGCCGGGGACGGTGGGGCGGGGGCCGAGCAGCTCGGTCAGCAGCCGGTCGTGGACGTCGGCGCGCCAGGGCAGGCCGTCGTACGCCATCTCGGCCGCCACCAGGGCGCCGGCCGACTCGGCGGCGACGAGCAGCCGGAACCGCTGCCGGGCGGCCGGGTCGGCGATCGCGGCGATCCGGCGCTGCTGCTCGGCGTGCACGGCGACCACGGCGGCCAGCGGGTCGGCGCCGGGCGGCAGTTGCAGCCGGTCGGGGGCGAACAGGGTGTCCTGGCCGTCGTCGGCGTCGGCCGGGCCGGGCTCGGGCAGGTCCGCCGGGACGGGCAGGCCGCGCAGCCGGGCCCAGGCGGCGCCGAGCGAGCGCGGCGCGCCGTACCGGCCCTCGTGCGTCAGCAGCAGCGCCTCGACCAGCCGCAGGTCGTGGCAGCGGGCGAGCCGGTCGGGCAGGCGGGCCAGCAGCGGGGCGTAGCCGGAGTCGGCGGCGGCCCAGACCCAGCGCGGGTGCCCGGCCGCCTCCCGGGCGGCGACCGCGGTGGCGAGGTCGCGGACGGCCTCGGGCGGGCCGAGCGGGGCGCCGGCGTCGTCCAGCGGCTGGATCCGGCCGCCGGGGCCGTGCGGGTCGGGCGCGAGGGCCGTCCTGGGTGCCACGGGGGCTGCTCCTCTCCGGCGCGCGGTCGGGCGTGCGGGTACGGGCACGGATGTGCGGGCTTGCGGGTGTCCTGCGCCGACGTTAGCGGGTGGCTACGACAACGGCTGGAGGGCCGTATGGGCAGGGTGGGTGACACCGCGTATGGTCGGCGAGATGACCGACAATCCGTTCTTCCGGCCCAGCCCGCTGGACTACGAGCTGCCCCCCTTCGCGGAGATCCGGGAGGAGCACTACCTGCCCGCCTACCGGCGTGGGACGGCCGAGCAGCTGGCCGAGATCGCGGCGATCACCGCCGACCGGAACCCGCCGACCTTCGAGAACACCCTGGTGGCCCTGGAGCGTTCCGGGGAGCTGCTGCGGCGGGTGGACGCGGTGTTCCGCAACCAGTCCTCCTCGGACACCAGCGACCGGCTGGACGAGGTGGAGGCCGAGGTCAGCCCGCTGCTCGCGGCCCACCACGACGCGATCCACCTGGACCGCGCGCTGTTCGCCCGGGTCGAGGCGCTGCACGGGACCCGCGCCGAGCTCGGTCTGGACCCGGAGTCGCTGCGGCTGTTGGAGCGCCGCTACACGGGCTTCGTGCGCTCAGGCGCCCGGCTGGGCGAGGCCGAGCAGGCCCGGCTGCGCGAGCTGAACGCCGAACTCGCCGCGCTGGGCACCACGTTCCAGCAGAACGTGAACGCCGCGAACCGCGCCGCCGCGCTGGTCCTGGACTCCGCCGAGGAGCTGGCCGGGCTGTCCGAGGGCGCGATCGCGGGGGCGGCGGAGAACGCCCGGGTGCTCGGTCACGAGGGCAAGTACGTGCTGAGCCTGAAGAACACCTCCACCCAGCCCGAGCTGTCCCAGCTCACCGACCGCTCGGTGCGCGAGCGGTTGCTCGCCGCCTCGCTCGGCCGGGGCATCGCGGAGAACGGTCCGATCGCGATCCGGATGGCGGGGCTGCGCGCCGAGCGGGCCGAGCTGCTGGGGCACCCGAGCCACGCCGCGTACGTGGTGGCGGACGAGACGGCCAGCACGGTCGAGGCGGTCTCCGCCCTGCTGGCCCGCCTGGTCGGGCCGGCCGTGGCCAACGCCCGGCGGGAGGCCGCCGAGCTGGCCGCGGCGGCGGCCGCGGACGGGATCGCGGAGATCGCCGCGCACGACTGGGCGTACTACTCGGAGAAGGTCCGGCAGAACTCCTTCCAGGTGGACGCGGCCGTGCTGCGCCCGTACTTCGAACTGGAGCGGGTGCTGCGCGACGGTGTCTTCTTCGCGGCGAACCTGGCCTACGGGCTGAGCTTCACCGAGCGGCCGGACCTGACGGCCCACCACCCGGACGCGCGGGTATTCGAGGTGTTCGAGGAGGACGGCACCGCGCTGGGCCTGTTCATCGGCGACTTCCACGCCCGGGCGTCCAAGCGCGGTGGCGCCTGGATGGACTCGCTGGTCGTCCAGTCCGGGCTGACCGGGCAGCGGCCGGTGGTGCTGAACAACCTCAACATCCCGCGCCCGGCGCCCGGCGAGCCGGTGCTGATGTCCTGGGACGAGGTGCGCACGCTCTTCCACGAGTTCGGGCACGCGCTGCACGGGCTGTTCTCGGACGTGCGGTACCCGCTGTTCTCGGGCACCTCGGTGCCGCGGGACTTCGTGGAGTTCCCGTCGCAGGTCAACGAGGCGTGGATGGTCCGGCCGGAGGTGCTGGCCAACTACGCGCGCCACCACGAGACCGGGGAGCCGCCGGCGGCCGGGCTGGTCGAGCGGATGACGGCGGCCGAGGGCTTCGGGCAGGGCTTCCGGACGGTGGAGTACCTGGCGGCCACGCTGCTGGACTGGGCCTGGCACACCGTGCCGAGGGGCGAGGAGATCGCGGACGCCGAGGAGTTCGAGGCGCGGGCGCTCGCGGCGGCCGGGATCGCGGTGGACGCCGTCCCGCCGCGCTACCGGACGGCGTACTTCCAGCACGTCTTCGCCGGCGGCTACAGCGCGGCGTACTACGCCTACATCTGGTCGGAGGTGCTGGACGCCGACACGGTGCAGTGGTTCGAGGGCAACGGGCGGCCGGTGCGGGAGAGCGGCGAGCTGTTCCGGCGGGAGCTGCTGGCGCGCGGGTTCAACCGGGACCCGCTGGAGTCCTTCCGCGCGGTGGTCGGCCGGGCGCCGGAGACCGGGCCGTTGCTGGCCCGCCGGGGGCTGCGGTAGTCGCCGGTGACCGCCCGGGGCCGTCCGGGGCCGCCGTCGCGGGCCGGTGAGCCCGCGCGGCGGGGGGTCAGCGCGTCGTGAGGGTGACCGTCACGGGGGTGCCCGGGCGGGCGTGCGGGAGCCGGATCCGGACGGTTCCCGGCCGTCCGGCCGCGGGCTGCTCGACCTCGACGCGGGCGCCGGCTGGGGAGACCGCGAGGTCCGCGCCGTGCGGGAACGCGGCGGGCGGCAGGACGAGTTCGCTCTCGTGCCCGGTGCCGTCGGCGGTCCAGCGGACGGTGCTGCCGGCGGCACCGCCGTCGGTGCGCACGCCGCTGCCGGCCACGGCGGCCGGGTACGGGCCGAAGGCGGGCTCGTCGCCGGGGGCGGGGTGTCCGGCCGGGTCGAGTGCGCAGTAGCCGCCGGTGCCCCGGCACCAGTACCACATCGTCCAGCCCTCGGCGAAGCCGTCCAGCGCGGCGACCTGCCGGCGGACCAGCTCGCGGTTGCCCGGCGTGCGGGAGTTCGGCGGTCCCCACTCGCCGACCAGGACGGGCAGGCGGTGGGCGGCCGGGTAGCCGGTGATCGCGGCGGTGTACTGCTCGACGAAGCCGTCGGACGGGTCCCAGTCGGCGCCGTTCTCGACGGCGGTGTCGTAGAAGTGCGGCGCGTAGCCGAGCCGCGGTGCGCCGGGGCGCGGGTCGGTGAAGCCGGGCAACCGCGTCGGCACGCCCTGGCCGACCAGGACCGTCGGCTCCACGAACAGCCAGGCGCGGGTGTCGGCCCGGCGCACGGCGGTGATCAGACGGCGGTACAGGTCGGCGAGCCGGCCCTGCTCCAGGGCGGCGGAGGCGGCGGCCAGCACCGCCGGGTCGCTCGGGTCGCCGTCCACCGGGCCGAACGGCTCGTTGAACAGGTCGTAGCCCAACAGCGAGCGGTGGCCGCGCAGTTCGCCGGCCAGCCGGGTGTAGAAGTCGGCCTGCCAGGCGCGCAGGTCGGGGTCGTCGTAGAGGTGGCGGAAGGCGGCCTGGACGGCGGGCTGGAAGTAGCCGGCGAACCAGTCGGCCGGGTCCGGGGTGAAGGGCAGGCCGTCGTCCCGGGTGGCCCAGACCGGGATGCCGTTGGTGCCGCCGCCGAACGCGGGCCCGTAGACGTCCTGGTGGAAGTCGACCAGGACGAGCAGGCCCAGGCGGTCGGCCCGGTCGAGGAGTTGCCGCAGGCGGTGCAGCTCGGCGGGGTCGAGGCGGCCGCGCCGGGGCTCCAGCCTGGTCCAGGAGACCGGCAGCCGGACCAGCGTGAAGCCCTGGGCGGCGATGGCGTCCAGGTCGGCGGCGGTGGCCTCGGCGTACTTGTCGAGGTTGAAGCCGCGCAGCTGGAGCCGGCGGCCCCGGGCGTCGGTGAGGGCGGTGCGGCCGTCCGGGGTGGTGGCCGTGCCGGTGGGGAAGCGGTCCCGGTGGTGTCCGCCGTCGGCCGGGGCCGGGGTGCCCGGGGCCGGGGCGCCGTGGGCCGGGGCGGCGGTCAGGACGGCGGTGGCGGCGAGCAGCAGGGCAACGGCGGTGCGGCGCAGGCGCATCGGGGACCTCGCACGGCGGGGGACGGGGGGCCCGATGATGCCCGGGGTGCCGCCCGCCGCACAAGGGTCGTGCGCGGAAGGGGAGTTCGGCCGAAGGGATCGGTCCGCGGCGGCCCGGTCGGGCGGGTCAGTCCGCGGCGGGCTCGGTCGGCGCGGTCGGGAGGACGGCGGTCGGCAGGTCCGCGGCGGCGGCCAGCCGCCCCCAGAGCAGGTCGGCCAGCGCCTGCACCATCCGGGTGCGCGAGCAGGGTTTGGTCTCCAGCCACCAGTCCCCGGCGGCCAGCACCATGCCGGTGATGCCCCGGCCCCAGGCCTCGGCGAGCAGGTCGCGGTCGGCGCCGAGGTCGACCTGGCTCTGCACGGCCCGGGTGATCTCCTCGGCGATCTGCCGGAGCGCGGGGGCGAGCGCGTTGCCGGCGCCGCTCGGGTCGCCCGGCGCGGGGTGGGTGAGCAGCCGGTAGACCTGGGGGCGGGCCTCGATCCCGGCGAGGTAGGTGTCCAGCACGTGCTCGACCCGGTCGCGGCGCTCCAGCGGTTCGGCGAGGGCGGCCCGGACGGCGGCCAGCAGACCGCCGGTGTGGCGCTCGGTGAGGGCCCTGATCAGGCCGTTCCGGTCGCCGAAGTGCCGGTAGAGGATCGGCTTGGTGATGCCGGCCTCGGCGGCGATGGCGTTCATGCTGGCGCTCGGCCCCTCGCGCTGGATGACCCGGTCGGCGGCGTTGAGCAGTTGCTCGCGGCGGGGCTCTCGGGACATGCGCTGCTCCTCGGAGTCGGGGGTCGGCTCGGCGTCGGCACCGGCACGGGCGTTGACACCGGTTACCAATCAGTAGCAGACTCCGACGATGTTACCCGAGGTAACACCCCGGCCGGTCGCACCCGTCTTTGGAGGCAAGCACCCATGAGCAGCACGTTCTCGCTGGACCCGGGCGCGGACCAGCTCGCCGTACGCGACTGGCTGCACGGCTTCGCCGCCGACGTGATGCGCCCGGCCGCGGCCGAGTGGGACGAGCGCGAGGAGACCCCCTGGCCGATCATCCAGGAGGCCGCCGAACTGGGCATCTACTCCCTGGACTTCTACGCCCAGCAGTACTTCGACCCCTCCGGCGTCGGCATCCCGATCGCGATGGAGGAGCTGTTCTGGGGCGACGCGGGCATCGGGCTGTCCATCGTCGGCACCACGCTGGCCGCCGTCGCGGTGCTGGCCAACGGCACCGACGAGCAGATCGGCACCTGGACCCCGCAGATGTTCGGCACCCCGGACGACCTCAAGGTGGCCGCCTTCTGCTCCTCCGAGCCGGACGCCGGCTCCGACGTCTCCGCGCTGCGCACCCGCGCCGTGTACGACGAGGCCAAGGACGAGTGGGTGCTCAACGGCACCAAGACCTGGGCCACCAACGGCGGGATCGCCGCCGTCCACGTCGTGGTCGCCACCGTCGACCCGGAGCTCGGCGCCAAGGGGCAGGCCTCCTTCGTCGTCCCGCCGGGCACGCCGGGGCTGAGCCAGGGCCAGAAGTTCAAGAAGCACGGCATCCGGGCCTCGCACACCGCCGAGGTGGTGCTGGACGGCGTCCGGGTGCCCGGCGGCTGCCTGCTCGGCGGCAAGGAGAAGCTGGACGAGCGGCTGGCCCGGGCCCGCGAGGGCGTCAAGCGCCCGGGCGGCAGGGGCAACGCGGCGATGGCCACCTTCGAGGCCTCCCGTCCGGCCGTCGGCGCGCAGGCGATCGGCATCGCCCGCGCCGCGTACGAGGTGGCGCTGGACTACGCGAGGACGCGCGAGCAGTTCGGCCGCCCGATCATCGACAACCAGGGCGTGGCCTTCCAGCTCGCCGACATGAGGACCCGGATCGACGCGGCCCGGCTGCTGGTGTGGCGGGCGTCCTGGATGGCGGCCACCCGGCAGCCGTTCACCGCCGCCGAGGGCTCGATGTCCAAGCTGTACGCGGGCGAGACCGCCAAGTACGTCACCGCGCAGGCGATGCAGATCCTCGGCGGCAACGGCTTCACCCGGGAGTACCCGGTGGAGCGGATGCACCGGGACAGCGCGATCTACTCGATCTTCGAGGGGACCAGTGAGATCCAGCGCCTGGTGATAGCCCGGGCGATCTCGGGGGTGCCGATCCGCTGAGCGGTGCGCCGGCCGTTCCGCGCCGAATCCGTGGGGGCTCGGCGCGGAACGGTTTCCCGCTGCTTCCCGCTGCGCACCGCATGGTGGGGCCGGGGCGTGGCCTGAAGGCTCAGAAGCGCGCCGGGCGGCCCTCCAGGAAGGCGGCGAGGCCCTCGTGGACGTCCGGGGCCTCGCGGGAGCGGCGCTCCCAGGGAGCCAGTGCCTCGGCCGCCCGCTCGGGCGGGACGGCGAGGGCGGCCTTCACCGCGCCGATGGTCTGCGGCGAGCGGTGGGTCAGCAGGCGGGCGAAGTCCAGCGCGGCGGCGTCCAGTTCGGCGTCCGGCAGGACGCGTTCGGCGAGGCCCAACGGCAGGGCGTCCCGGCCCGGCACCAACTCGCCGGAGAACAGCAGGTACTTGGCGCGGGCCGGGCCGACCAGCCGGGCCAGCCGCAGGGCCGGCACCGCCGGGTAGACCACGCCGAGCTTGGCCGGGGTGATGCCCAGGCGGGCGTCCTCGGCGACGAAGCGCAGGTCGCACGCGACGGCCAGCTGGCAGCCGCCGCCGACACAGGCGCCGTGCACCACCGCGATCGTCGGGTGCGGGAAGGCCGCCAGCGCCTCCTCGGCGGCGACGTTGACCGCGTGGTAGGCGTCCGCGTGCTTCGGCTCGCCGTACACCTCGGCGAGTTCGCCGATGTCCGCGCCCGCGCTGAAGGTGTTGCCGGCGCCGGTCAGCAGCAGGGCGCGCACGCCCGGGTGGCCGGCGAGCCGCTCCAGCACCCCGGGCAGGGCCTCCCAGATCGCCAGGGTCACCGCGTTGCGGCGGTGCGGGCGGGCGAACTCCAGCACGGCGACGCCGTCCTCGCCGACGTACGCGTTGAGGCCCTCCGCCTCGGCGGGCAGGGCGGAGCGGTCCCGCGTGAGCAGCGGCTGGTCCATGCGCACCTCCGGTCGGTTGGTGCGCCCACTCTCTCAGGCGGCGCCGGCGCGGTGGTCCCGGAGCCCCCGCTCGACCGGGGCGCGGGCACGGCAGAGCCGCGGCGGGCGCGGCGGCCCGAGTGCCGGCGGCGGTCAGGCCTGGGCGGACCACTCGTGGGCCAGGATCGCCCAGATCTCCTTGTCGAGGCGGACCCCGTTGTGCAGGTACCACTCGCGCAGCACGCCGTCCCGCTTCATGCCGACCCGCTCGGCGACGGCACGGCTGCGGGCGTTGACCGAGGTGCACCACCACTCGGCCCGGTGCAGGCCGCGGGTGACGAAGGCGTAGTCGAGCAGGTGCCGGACGGCGGCGGTGATCAGCCCGCCGCCCTCCCCGGCCGGTTCGGTCCAGGCGCCGATCTCGCAGACGCCGGACGCGCTGTCGAAGCCGACGAACATCACGCCGCCGACCAGGGTGCCGTCCCGCCAGATGCCGAAGATCCGCTTCCGGTCGGCGGCCTGGCCGTCGGCGTAGCGCTGCAGGGTGGCGCGGGCCGAGTCGAGGTCGGTGGAGAAGGTGGCCCACGGGATCCACGGATCGGTGTGGGCGCGGGCCCGGTCGATGTGGGCCAGGAACTCCGGGGCCTGCCAGGGCTCCAGCGGGCGCAGTTCGGCGTGGTCGGTGAGCTGTACGGCAAACACGGGCGGGCCTTTCGCAGGGGGTGCGCGGGCTGGTCGGCATCATTCATAACAAACGTTTGGTATGTACGATAGCCCCCATGACACCGGCCCGTGGAGACCATGACGCCCGCCGCTCGGACGTGTCCGAGGGGGTGTGGCGGGTGCTCTCCGCCCGGGGCTTCGAGGGGCTGACGCTGCGCGCGGTGGCCGCCGAACTGGGTGCCTCCACCGGACTGCTGACGCACTACTTCCCGAACAAGCGGGCGCTGCTGAGGCACGCCTTGGAGGAGCTGGACCGGCGCTCGGGCGAACGGCCCCGCCGCACCGCGCCCGCCGACGGCAGCCCGCCGCCGCCCGCCGGGCTGCCCCGGCTGCGGGCGGCGCTGCTGGACGTGCTGCCGCTGGACGCGGACGCCGCGGCCGGCAACCGGATCTGGGTCGGCTCCTGGGACCACGCCCTGGCCGATCCGGAGCTGGCGGACGCGCACGCGGGCCGCTACGCCCGCTCGCGGGTGGCGCTCACCGAGCTCGTCGCGGACGCCCAGCGGCTCGGGGAGCTCCCGGCGCAGGCCGATCCGGCCGAGGTCGCCGCCGGGGCGCAGGCCTTCGTGCTCGGACTGGTGGTGCAGGCGCTGTTCGCCCCGGCCGAGTTCCCGCCCGGGCGGCAGATCGCGCTGCTGGACGCCCATCTGGCCGGGCTGGCGGGGCGAGCGGGCTGACCGGTGGGTCGGCCGGTGGGCCGACCGGCCGCCGGAGGGCTGCCGGAATGCTCCCGGGTGCGGGGGATTCGCCCGGGATTTCCGCCGTTCGCGGTGCCTGGCGGGACCGTCCGGGGCCGGGCGATTCCCGCCGCGTGAATCCCGGAGTCGACGGCAAAGGGCCGGGCGCGTTTTTCGCAGCGGGCATGACACGCATTGTCACGGGTTATGCGCGGTGGGTGTCCGACATTACCGGGCGGACCGGTCCGGCTACGCATGGTCGCGAATGGCGCGGCGGCCTGCGGGAATTGCGGGGTGGTGCCCCCAGCAGGATTCGAACCTGCGACCTACCGCTTAGAAGGCGGGTGCTCTATCCGCTGAGCTATGGGGGCGGGACGGGCGACGCCCGTGTGGGCGTGACCGTGGCCGGGATCGGGCGACGAGCGCCGGGGCGCGCGTTGTCCGCCCCGTACCTGAGGGTGGGGGTGGGGGTCGGTGGGCCCTGGCCCTGTCGGGGACAGGATAAGGGTGTCCAGTTCCTCGGCCGAGTGTGACGACGCCGTCGTTGGTGTGTCGGTTCGGTGGAGCGGTCCGATAATCGCAGGTGGAGGCCGTGTGTGCAGCGGTCTGGGAGACTTCGACGCCGGACGTTGTGCAGTCGTTACGGGGCTGCCTCCTCACCCGTTATGGATTCGACACGGAGAATGTGCCGCCGTCGGCGTGGGTGGGGGCGGTAATCGCGGCCTTGCCGGTCGGATGACGTGCGCGGACGGTCCCCGGGGGGTGTTCCGGCGCGCCCCGGTCGGGCGTCGATCAGCGGGTTTGTTGTCATGGCCGCGAAGAGGTGGGGTGGGAGCCGGGGTGGAAGTGCCCCCCCGAGGGCTGAAATTCACCCCTGCGAGTGACAACCGTTCCGCAGGGCCGAGTTATCCACAGGATTTGGGAAGTCACTGGCCCGAATTTCTCCTGCGGTGCACGCTCAAGGCGCACCGGTCGATTCCGTACGGTGCGTCGGCGAGAACGGAGAGTGCGCTGTGAGCGAGATGCAGGTGACGGTGCTCGGCAATGTCGCGACGGAGGTGAGCTACGGGGAAACCGCCGGCGGGGTGCCGATGGCCACCTTCCGGCTCGGCTGCACCGAGCGGCGGTACGACCGGCAGCGCGAGTGCTGGGTGGACGGCGGGACGCAGTGGGTGACGGTGACGGCCTGGCGGGCGCTGGCGGTGAACCTGATCGGCTCGCTGTCCAAGGGCGATCCGGTGCTGGTGAGCGGCCGGCTGCGGGTGCGGGAGTGGGCGGACGGGGAGGTGAAGCGCAGCCGGGCCGAGATCGACGCCCGATCGGTCGGACACGATCTCACCCGTGGTACCTCGGCGTTCCGTTGGGCGACCGGGGTGCGCGGGCAGCCGGCGGGCGGCGCGCGGGCGGTCGGGGCGGAGGTCGGGGCGGCCGCGGGGGACGAGGTGGTGCCGGAGTGGATCGTGAGCGCACTGGAGGCGCGCAGGGCCGCCGCGGCGGCCTCGGTCGCCCCGGCGGGGGTGCCGGCGGTCGCCCCGGCGCCCGGTCCGCGGGCGTTGCCGCCGGGTCCGCGGTCGGTGACGGACGGCCAGGAGGAGGTGTCCGAGGGGGAACGGGGAGGTGTCGGTACGGCTGCGCCGAACTGACCGGTCGGCGACCTTCTCTGTCGACAAATATGTTGATCGAGAAGGTTGGTGTGCCCGCACGCGCAATCCCGACCGGATAACGAAAAGTGGGTGGTGATTTTCTGGTCGTCCGTCAGCTTGTGTGGAACCTGGGAGGATTGATAACGATCCAGATACGGAATCGTCCTGATTTCGCATGGGGGTTTCGGGGCCTCTGGGGGTCAATAGGATTCGTCTGGTTCATACCCGCAGCAGTGCCACAGGGGGCACGCGCGGCACGGCAAGTCGGCGGGCTGCCCTTCGGCGCGGCCCGACCCGGAGGGATCCCAGATGTTCAAGAGGCAGGGGCGGAGTCTGTCCCGGATAAGCGCTGTCATGCTCACGGCCAGCATGGCGCTGGGTGGAGGCCTGTTCGCGGCCGGTGCGGCGGTCGCGGCGGACACCCCGGGTTCGGGTGTGACCGCCGTGGTGCAGCCCACGATGCTCGGCGAGAAGATCGACGTCGATGGCGACACGGTCGACGGCGGCCTGTTCACCCTCAAGACCGCCGACGGCGAGCTGCAGACCTACTGCATCGACTTCGGCTTCCCGGTCGACATTCGGAAGAAGATCCAGTACCAGGAGTCCGACTGGGCCTCCAGCTCCCTCGGCGACAAGAACAAGGTCGAGGCCGCCGCCAAGATCCGCTGGATCCTGGAGAACTCGTACCCCCAGGTCAAGGACCTCACGGCGCTCGCCAAGGCCGCCGGTGCGGGCAACCTGACCCCCGAGGACGCCGCCGCGGGCACCCAGGCCG
Source organism: Kitasatospora sp. NPDC086791 (assembly GCF_040685975.1). Lineage (NCBI taxonomy): Bacteria > Bacillati > Actinomycetota > Actinomycetes > Kitasatosporales > Streptomycetaceae > Kitasatospora > Kitasatospora sp. NPDC086791. The sequence continues at coordinate 24,137 of NZ_JBFBOC010000035.1, forward strand.
CGATCTGGAAGTACTCGGACAACAAGAACGCCACGCCGCGCAGCGCCGACGCCACGAAGCTGCGCGACTACCTGACCGGCGCCGCCAACAAGGGCATCGCCGCCGAGCCCAAGCCCTCGCTGAGCCTCAGCCCGGACTCGGTCTCCGGCAAGTCCGGCGCCAAGCTCGGCCCGTTCACCCTCAACTCCAGCGCCTCCGAAGTGAAGCTGGCCGTCAGCGGCGACGCCGCCGACAAGGTCAAGCTGCTGGACAAGGACAACAAGCCGGTCGGCGGCTCGCTGGCCGGTCCGATCGCCAAGGACACCCAGCTGTTCCTGGACGTGCCGGCCGGCACCCCGGACGGCTCGGTGACGGTGAACGCCAGCGCCTCCACCGTGGTCTCCAGCGGCCGGGTCTTCCTCAGCAAGGGTTACACCCGTGAGGACCACAGCCAGACCATGATCCTGGCCGGCTCCACCAAGCTCAACGTCGCGGACGCCGCCAAGGCCACCTGGAAGCAGGGCAAGGGCGCGCTGATCGACAGCACCGCCAAGGTCGAGTGCGCCAACAACGGCGTGCGCGTCTCCGTCACCAACGGTGGCGACGAGGCCGGCACCGTCACGGTCGGCAAGCAGCAGGTGACCGTCCAGCCGGGCAAGACCGAGAGCGTGATCGTCCAGGTCGCCGAGAAGACCGGTTACGACATCACCGTCACCGGCCCGAACGGCTACAGCCGCGAGTTCAAGGGCGTCCTGGACTGCAAGACCGGCACCGGTACCCCGACCTCCGGCCCGACCACCCCGGCCCCGACCGGCAGCGGCAGCCCGACCGGCACCCCGTCCGGCACCCCGAGCACCGGCGCCGGCCACCCGTCCCCGGCGCCCACCAGCACCGCCCCGGGCACCGGTGGCCTGGCCCAGACCGGTGCCAATGACTCGACCCCGATCCTCGCCGCCGTCGCCGGTGGCCTGGTCGTGGCCGGTGGCGCCGCCGTCTTCGTCCTGCGCCGCCGCGGCCGCCACGGCCGCACCACCGCCTGACCCGGCTCCGCCGGCCCCGGGGGCACTGACCTCCTGAGGCCCTGACGCAGAGCCCGGCCCGGCCCCCCGCGATCACTGCGGGGGGCCGGGCTTCCGCGTTTCCCGGGGCGTTCCGTGGTTCCCCGGGGCGAGCTCCCGTGTTTTCCGTGGCCGGGCACCGGTGGGCGGGGCGGGTCGGCCGGTCAGCGGCCGGTGGAGTGCGGGAGGGCTCGTGCGGGCGGGACCGGGGATACCCCCGAGGGGCACCCCGGCGGTTCGGGGCCCGCGGCCGGGTGCGGCACAATGGAAGGCTGCAAGCCGAATTACTCCCGACGACGCCGGAGCGATCTCACGTGGCGGAATACATCTACACGATGCGCAAGGTGCGCAAGGCTCACGGAGACAAGGTCATCCTTGACGACGTGACGCTCAGCTTCCTCCCCGGAGCGAAGATCGGCGTCGTGGGCCCCAACGGCGCCGGTAAGTCCACCGTGCTGAAGATGATGGCCGGCCTGGAGCACCCCTCCAACGGCGACGCCTTCCTCTCGCCCGGCTTCACCGTCGGCATGCTGCTCCAGGAGCCGCCGCTGGACGAGTCCAAGACGGTCCTGGAGAACGTCCAGGACGGCGTCAAGGAGATCAAGGGCAAGCTCGACCGCTTCAACGAGATCGCCGAGCTGATGGCGACCGACTACTCGGACGCGCTGCTGGACGAGATGGGCAAGCTCCAGGAGGAGCTGGACCACGCCGAGGCCTGGGACCTGGACGCCCAGCTGGAGCAGGCCATGGACGCCCTGGGCTGCCCGCCCGGCGACTGGGCCGTCACCAAGCTCTCCGGCGGCGAGAAGCGCCGCGTGGCGCTCTGCAAGCTGCTGCTGGAGTCCCCCGACCTGCTGCTGCTCGACGAGCCCACCAACCACCTGGACGCCGAGTCGGTGAACTGGCTGGAGCAGCACCTCGCCAAGTACAAGGGCACCGTCGTCGCCGTCACCCACGACCGGTACTTCCTGGACAACGTGGCCGGCTGGATCCTGGAGCTCGACCGCGGCCGCGCGATCGGCTACGAGGGCAACTACTCCACCTACCTGGAGACCAAGCAGTCCCGTCTCAAGGTCGAGGGGCAGAAGGACGCCAAGCGCGCCAAGCGCCTCAAGGAAGAGCTGGAGTGGGTCCGCTCCAACGCCAAGGGCCGCCAGGCGAAGTCCAAGGCCCGCCTGGCCCGCTACGAGGAGATGGCGGCCGAGGCCGACAAGATGCGGAAGCTGGACTTCGAGGAGATCCAGATCCCGCCGGGCCCGCGCCTGGGCAGCGTCGTCATCGAGGTCGAGAACCTCAACAAGGCCTTCGGTGAGAAGGTCCTGATCGACGACCTCAGCTTCACCCTGCCGCGCAACGGCATCGTCGGCATCATCGGCCCGAACGGCGCCGGCAAGACCACCCTGTTCAAGATGCTCCAGGACCTGGAGACCCCGGACAGCGGCACGGTCAAGGTCGGCGAGACCGTCAAGATCAGCTACGTCGACCAGACCCGCTCCAACATCGACCCGAAGAAGACCCTCTGGGAGGTCGTCTCCGACGGTCTGGACTGGATCAACGTCGGCCAGGTCGAGATGCCGTCCCGCGCCTACGTGTCGGCCTTCGGCTTCAAGGGCCCGGACCAGCAGAAGCCGGCCGGCGTGCTCTCCGGCGGTGAGCGCAACCGGCTGAACCTGGCGCTCACCCTCAAGCAGGGCGGCAACCTGCTGCTCCTCGACGAGCCCACCAACGACCTCGACGTCGAGACGCTCTCCTCGCTGGAGAACGCCCTGCTGGAGTTCCCCGGCTGCGCCGTGGTCATCTCCCACGACCGTTGGTTCCTGGACCGGGTGGCCACCCACATCCTCGCCTACGAGGGCGAGAGCAAGTGGTTCTGGTTCGAGGGCAACTTCGAGTCCTACGAGAAGAACAAGATCGAGCGGCTCGGCGCCGACGCCGCCCGTCCGCACCGGGCCACGTACAAGAAGCTGACCCGAGGCTGACACCCAGCTGTCACGACGGCCCGGCAGACTGCCCTCCGGGGCGGCCTGCCGGGCCGCGGCCCGTCGCCACCGTCCGTCGCCCGCGAGGCGACGGCGGCGGCGGACCACCGGAACCGAGGAGAACACCCGTGGCTCGCCACATCTACGCCTGCCCGCTGCGCTGGTCCGACATGGACGCCTTCGGGCACGTCAACAACGTGGTCTTCCTGCGCTACCTGGAGGAGGCCCGGATCGACTTCATGTTCACCCAGGCCGCCGCGGCCGGTGCGGGGGAGTTCGCGGGCGGTTCGGTGGTGGCGCGCCACGAGATCGACTACAAGCGCCCGCTGGTGCACCGGCCGGAGCCGGTCACCATCGAGACCTGGGTGACGAAGATCGGCGGCGCCTCGCTGACCGTCTCCTACGAGATCAAGGACGTCGCCGAGGACGGCACCGAGACCGTGTACGTCCGGGCGTCCACCGTGGTCGTCCCCTACGACCTGGCCGAGGGCCGGCCGCGCCGGATCTCGCCCGTGGAGCGGGAGTTCCTCGGCCGCTTCCTGGACGGGGCCGACGCCGAGGCGAAGGCCGGCAGCGCGAAGACCGCCGCCGTGCCCGCTGCCGCCGTTCCCGCAGCGGTCTGACCGCCGGCTGACCCCCGTCCGAACGCCACGTGATGATGAGAGCTGAACCGCGTTGACCGTCACCGCCCGTCTCGCCCTGACCGACGCCGGGGAGGCCGCCGACCTCTCGGCCTTCCTGCTGCGCCTGCTGCGCTTCGACAAGGCGGCGGCCGTCCGCCTGCAGGCGGTGGGGCCGGGCGCCGAGGACGGCGTGCTGGCGGTCTTCGGGCGACTGCCGTTGGGCGGTTCGGGCGCGCTGGCGATCCGTACCGCGCGGCTGGGCGGCCTCGACGAGCCGGTGGACCTGACCGTCTCGGCGGGCCAACTGCTGGACGGTGTGGACGGCGAGCGGGGCAGCGTCGCGCTGCCCGCACCGGTGACCGGCCCGGCCTGGGCCGGACTGCTGCCGCCGCGCACCGGCTGGCGGCCCGCCGGGGCCCCGCCGGTGGCCGAGGTGTACCCCGAACTCATGGCCGGGGTGCGGGAGTTCCGCGAGCGCAGCGAGGCCGTGCCAGCGCACCACCGGACCCGTACGGTGCTGGACGCGCTGGCCGACGAGATCTGGTCCCGTCCGGTGTCCGCGCTGCCGGAGCTGCCGCTACGGGCGGTGCACGCCGCGTACGTGATGGGCTTCCTGAAGCCCGGGGCCCCGCTCTCCGCGCACCGGGCGGGCGGCTGGCTGCGGCTGAGCGCCCCAGCGGGCTCGGTGGCGGTGCGCACCGTGGCCGCGCCGGGCGCGGGGCTCGGGCTCAGCCCGGTCGGATAGCGCGGCCCGATCAGGCGGCCCGCACCGGCCCGCCGCCGACCGGCGGCCCCGCTCAGCCCTCGGTGTTGATCATCGAGGCGGCGGCGTACGTCAGGTAGTCCAGCAACTGCCGCTCGTGGTCGGCCGTCAGCTCCAGACTCGCGACGGCCGCCCCCATGTGCCTCAGCCAGGCGTCGTGGGCCGCGCGGTCGACCTTGAACGGCGCGTGCCGCATCCGCAGCCGGGGGTGGCCGCGCCGCTCGCCGTAGGTGCGCGGGCCGCCCCAGTACTGCATCAGGAACAGCGCCATCCGCTCCTCGGCCGGGCCGAGGTCGTCCTCCGGGTACATCGGCCGCAGCAGTTCGTCCTCGGCGATGCCCTCGTAGAAACGGTGGGCCAGACGTCGGAAGGTCGGCTCACCGCCGACCTGGTCGTAGAAGGTCTCCTCGCTCAACGTGCCCCGCCGGATCTCTCTCACCCGACCATGGTCGCAGACGCCGACGGGGTCGTACACCAGGACCAAAGGCGCGGGTCCGGAGGCGTACGACCCCATCGGGGTCAGCCGTCGGCGGGCGAGGGCCGCCGGGGAACGGTCAGGCGGGGAACGGTCAGGCGTCCTCCCACTTGAACAGCTTCCAGGCGATGCCGGTCAGCACCGCCGCGAAGAGCAGCAGGCCGCCCATGGTCGGCAGGGCGTCCATCACGCCGCCGCCGCGGGTCAGCACCGACTGGGCGGAGTTGACCAGGTAGTGCAGCGGCATGACCTTGGAGACGGTCTGCAGCCAGCCCGGAGCGCCGTCCAGCGGGAAGAACGAGCCGGACAGGAAGGACATCGGCAGCACGATGACCTGGGAGATGCCGTTGGCGGCCTCCTCGGTCTTGGCGACCGAGCCGGCCAGCAGGCCGATCGACATGAAGGCGAGCGTCGCGCAGGCCACCAGCGGGATGATCAGCCACCAGTCGCCGGTGAGCTTGAGCCCGAAGAAGCTGGTGGCCACGACCAGGAAGACGGCGCTCTGCAGGAGCGCGGTCAGCAGTGAGACCACGATCCGGGAACTGACGACCGTGCCCGCGTTGATCGGGGCCAGCCGCAGCCGGCGCAGCACCTTGGTCTTGCGCCAGTTGACCAGCGTCAGCGCGGCGCCGAACACCGCGCCGGTGGCGATGGCCCAGCCGAGCAGGCCGGGGGTGAGGAACTGGATCGGCTTGAGCGACTTGTCCTCGACCTGCCGGGCGTCCAGCACGTAGGCCGGGGGCTGGCCGGTGGCGGCCTGGTTGGCGCTCTGGACCACCGAGTCGAGGATGCCCTGGAGCGCGCCGGCGCGGACGGTGTCGGCGGCGCTGTAGCGAAGTTCGACCTTGCCGTCCGGGCCCTGCGTGATCATCGCGTCGTAGTCGCCCTTGCGGACCTTCTCCAGGGTGGCCGACTCGTCGTCGGTCCTGGTGATGGTGAGGACGTCGGTCAGCGCCGTCCGGGCCTGGCCCTGCATCGAGTCGAACAGCTTCACCGCGCCGACCTGCGCCACCTTGGCGTGCGGGCTGCCGGAGCCCTTGGACACGGTGCCGAAGAAGACCAGGAACACCAGCGGGAAGAGCAGGATGAAGAAGGTCGCGGTGCGGTCGCGCTTCATGCCGAGCAGCATCGCGCGGGACAGGCTCCAGAACGCGCTGACCCGTTCCCGCTCGCCGGCGGCGGCGCCGGCCGGACCGCCCCGCTGGGCGGGGACCTTCGGCTCGGCGGGGGTGGTGGCGGTCATGCGCGGAACTCCCGTCCGGTCAGCTGGAGGAAGACGTCCTCCAGGGTGGCGCCGCGCACTTCGAGGCCGCGCAGTGCGTTCTGCTCGGCCAGGACGCTGAGCACCGGGGCCGGAAGGCGGGTGGAGACGGAGAGCGAGACGGTGTCGTCCTCCAGGGTGGCGATGTCGGCGCCGGCCGCGGTCAGCAGCTCGCGGGCGCGGTCGACCGGCAGCTGGCCGGAGGCCACGCTGATCCGGACGGTGTCGTCGATCTCGCGGATCAGCGCCGCCGGGGCGCCGGTGTGCAGGATCTTCCCGTGGTCCATGATCGAGACCCGGTCGCAGAGCACCTCGGCCTCGTCCAGGTAGTGCGTGGTGAGCACGACCGTGCGGCCCTCGGCGTTGATGTCGCGCAGGAGGTCCCAGAGGTTGCGCCGGGCCTGCGGGTCCAGACCGGTGGTGGGCTCGTCCAGGAAGACGAGCTCCGGGTCGTGGGCCAGCGCGCAGGCGATCGACAGGCGCTGGGCCTGGCCGCCGGACATCTGGTCAGTCAGCGTCCCGGCCTTGTCGGCCAGGCCGACCCGCTCCAGCATCGCGTCGGCCCGCCTGGGGCCCACCCCGTAGAACGACGCGAAGGTGCGGATGGTCTCCCGGGCCGTCAGTTTCCGGAAGAAGGCGGAGGCCTGGAACTGCACGCCGATTCGCGGCAGCAGTTTCGGATTGCGCGGCCAGGGAGCCATCCCCAGCAGCTCGATCCGGCCCTCGTCCGGTTTCCGGACGCCCTCCAGGATCTCCATGGTGGTGGTCTTCCCGGCGCCGTTGGGGCCCAGGATCCCGTAGAACTCGCCGGCCTCGACGGTGAGGGACACCCCGTCGACGGCCTGCACATCCCCGTACCGCTGACGGATGCCGTCGGCGGATATAGCTGCAGTCATGGGCCCTGAGAATAGGGGTCCCGGGGTGTCCTGTGCACACCGCGGGGGCGGGATTTGCAGATCCTTTGAGGAGCCGGGGAGAAAGGCCGGGCCGGGCGAAATGTCGAATTCCGCCCGGCCCGGCCGGAGTTGTTGCTGACGCGCGCTCAGGGGGGCGTCAGGCGCGGTGCACCGTGATGGTCGTCCAGGCGCCGATGTGGATCCGGTCGCCGTCGTTCAGCGGCACCGCGGTGTGCGGGGAGACCGGGTCCGCGCCGCCGTTCATGGTGGTGCCGTTGGTCGAGTCCTGGTCCACCAGCACCCAGCTGCCGTCCGCCTGTTCGGCGAGCAGCGCGTGCTGGTGCGAGGCACCCGGGTCCTCCGGGGGCACCGACAGGTCGATCTCCGGCACGGTGCCCCGGTGCTGGCTGCGCCGGCCGATCCGCAGCTGGCCGCGGCCGGTCAGCGGGATCCGGCGCTCGGGGCAGTACGGCGGGAAGAACAGGCCGGCCGCCTCGGGGCCGCTGCGGGCCATCATGTCGGTGAAGTAGTCCCGGTCGGCCGCGACCACGGCGATCCAGGTGGTGCGCACCGGCTCGGCCGGGGCGGCCTCCTGCTGGGGCTGCTGCGGCTGCGGCGGGGCGAGGTGGAAGGAGGTGCCGAAGTCGCCGCCGCGGTTGTTCGGGCCGGGGCCGGCCGGCTGGGCGTACACCGGACCGGAGTCCTCGCGGAACGTGCCCTCGGGGAACGCGCCCTCCGGTGTGGGCCCCTCCTGGCCGAAGGCGGGCGGGTAGCCGTAGGTGTGCGGCTGCGCCGGGGCCTGCGGCTGCTGCGGGGCACCGCCGTACGCCGCCGGGATGTTCAGCGGGGGCGGCTGGGCCGGGCCGGGCGCGGGCGCGCCGGCGGCCGGGGCCTGGCGGCGCGACGGCGTGGCGAGCTCGTAGTCGTAGCCGCAGTCCTCGCAGAACCGGCCGGTCTGCGGGCTGCGGCAGATCGGGCAGACGGTCAGGCCCTCGGTGAGGCCCTGCGCCGCCGGGTGGCCGGCGGGCGGGTAGCCGCCGGGCGGCGGGAAGGCGCCCGGCGGGGGAGTCGGACCCGGGTGCGGGAAGGGCGCGGGCGGCGGCGGGGGCATCGGCGGCGCACCGAAGGGCGCCCCGCCGTGCTCCGGGTGCCCGGCGGGTGCGCCGGGCGAGGGGTCGCCGCCGGGCGTCCCCGGGTAGCCCCCGTGAGCGCCATGGGCACCGGGTGCGCCGGGGTTCGGGGCCGGCGGCGTCATCGGGAAGCCGCAGAAGTCGCACCAGTCCTCGGCCTGCGACTCGTGGCCCCTCGGGCAGATCGGCATCAGGTCCCCCTCGTTTCGGGCCGGCTGGGTGCGGCGTCGCGCCGGGGTGCCGGTCCGGTCACGTCTTCAGCGGTCACTTCTTCACACGTACCGTCTTGGTGGACCGGGTCTCGAGGGTCATCGAGTCGGCCTCGCTCACGTTCTTACGGAACCGAACCGTACCCTCCTTCGGGTCCACCACGTCCACCACCTTCTGCAGCAGCTTGTACGTGCCCTCGTTCCCGGTCGCGTGCGCGATCCGGACGGCGGCGCCCAGCTTGGCGGTGGCGGTGTCGACGTCCCCGGCGCGGTGGGCCTCCAGGCCCTCCTGGATGGAGGAGGCCAGCTCGGCCTGCCCGGTGTAGTGGGCGACCTGCGGGCTGATCCGGGTGGAGGAGGCCAGGTCGTCGGTCCAGACCGCCTTGACCAGGCCCTGGCTGAGCACCTCGGGGGTGCCGCCGCCGACCTGCGGCAGCACCAGGCTGATCCGGGCGGCGAGCATCTCGCTGCCGATCGCGGCGGCCGGGACCTGGACGCAGACGTGGTAGTCGCGGCTCTCGTCGCCCCAGGAGCCGGTGGGGTAGTCGCCGGCCCGGGGCCCGGCCTCGGTCCGGCGGGCGGTCAGGTCCTCGACCGCGGGGGCGACCTGCTTGACGAACTTCACGGTGGCGTTGGCCGGGGTCCAGACCCGCAGCGCGACGTCGGCGACCTGCTTGCCCATCGCCCCGGTCATCATCGAGCGGAAGTCCTCGGCCAGGCCGGAGGGCTCGGCGACGATGTCGACGGTGCCGAGCAGCGCCGAGGAGATGGTGCGCAGTTCGTCGACCCGCCAGTCGGTGCCCACGCCCCGGCAGTCCGCGGTGAAGTGGCCGGTGACCCGCTCGACGGTACGGGCCAGGTCCTCCGCCGACTCGTGCTCGTTGTTGCCGTCGGTGAGCAGGATGGTGTGCCGGATGGCGATGTCGCGGCGGGTCAGGAAGAGCTTGTCGGCCTTGGTCAGCCAGGTGCCCATCGCGGTGCCGCCGGCCGCGGTCAGGCGGCGCAGCGACTCCTTGGCCCGCTCGCGGGTGGTGGCGGAGGCGGTGGCGAGGGTGCCGTCGCCGGGGTAGATGTCGCGGGCCTCGTGGGTGCCGGCGACCACGGCGAAGGCGGTGCCGTCGCGCAGCGCGTCGATGGCCGCGGCGGTGGCCTCGCGGGCCCCGTTGATCTTGGTCTTGGGGTAGTCCATCGACCCCGAGCAGTCCACCAGGATCACCACGGCGGCGGCCGCCTCGGCCCCGGTGCCGGTCCCGGCCGGGCCGGCGTCGGTGATCCCGAGCGGGCGGCCGCCGGAGGTGCCGCCGCCGGTCGAGGTGACGGTGACGATGGCGTTGACCTCGCGGGCGCCGTCGGCCAGGTACTCGTTCTGGAAGATCTCCACGTCGAACCTGGGCAGGTTCGGCTTCGCCAGTGTTGCCATGGGGCGGTCGGCTCCCGTCGGGTGAGGGGGTGGATGCGATCAGGACGGTGGGGCGGTCCGCCGGTGGGCCGGCGGACCGTGGTGCCGCGGTGTCGCGCTGTCGTGGCGCCGTGCTGTCGGGCGGACGGCGGGTCAGGAGGACGGCGGGTCAGGCCGTCGGCGGCTGCGGCGGCTGCGGAGGGACGGGCGGTGCGGCGGGCGGTGCCGGCGGGAGCGGCGGGGCCGGGGGCAGCGGGGCGGCGGGGGAACCGATCACCGGGAGGTCCGGCAGGGTCGGGTCGTGGTCCTCGTCGTCCTCCGGGGCCGGGTGCGCGGCCCGTCCCGGCACCGGCAGGTCCAGCGCCGTGGGGCTCCGCTCGGTCTCCTCGACCGGCACGGCGGGCGGGTCGATCGGCAGCACCGCGACGGTGATGTTGTCGTGGCCGCCGGCGGCGACCGCGAACTTCACCAGGGTCCGGGCCGTCGCGAGCGGCTCGGTGCGGGCGTCCGGGCGGACGTAGTGGGCCAGGTCGGTGGCCGCCTCGGCGTAGTTCCACAGTCCGTCGGTGCAGATCAGCACCACTCCGGGGACGTGCGGGGTGAAGTCGAGGGTGTGCGGTACGACCTCCTCGGCGTCGGCGCCGAGCCAGCCGGTGATCGCGTGCGCGCGGGGGTCGGCGTAGGCCTCGGCCTCGCTCATCAGCCCGGCCTCGACCATCCGGGCCGCCCAGGAGTCGTCCTGGGTGAGCCGGAAGGGCTCGGCGGCGGCGCGGTCGTCCGGGATCCAGTACGCCCGGGTGTCGCCGACCCACCCGATGGTGACCCGGCTGCCCGCCGCTATCGCGCTGACGAAGGTGCAGGCGGGCGCGTTGAGGTCGGGCCGGACCGGGCCGGAGCCGCCGGTGGCCAGGTCGGCGACGGCCTTGGCGGCGTCGGCGACGGCCGCGCGCATCGCCTCGTTCGGGTCCCGGCCGGCCTCCAGCGAGGTCAGCAGCGACTCGGAGGCGGCGTCGACGGCGGTCGCCGAGGCCTCGTCCGGACGGTCGGAGGAGGAGACGCCGTCGCACACCACGGCGACCACGACCGGCCCGCCGCCGGGCAGCGAGCTCGCGGCGACGGTGAAGCTGTCCTCGTTGCGGTGGTGGCGCACGCCGCGGTCGCTGACCCCGGCGACGCCCGCGAGCGCCTTCTCCATGTGGTCGCGCGGGCGCGGCTGGGCCTGGCCGCAGCCCTCGCAGTAGCCGTCCGCGGCGACCTGCGGCTGCCCGCAGTGCACGCAGACCGGCCCGCGCTGCTGGGGCACGGCCTCACCCCGGGCGGTGGCCCAGCCGGTGGGCATCGCGCCCGGGGCGGCCCGGCCGTTCCGACCGGCCCCGCAGGAGCCGCAGTAGGCGTCCTCCGGGTCCATCGGCTCGGAACAGCTCGGGCACTCGGTCTGCTGCGGCATCGGCTACACCCACGTCCTGGGACGGGCTCGGTTGGCCCGCTCCACCATCTCGATCCTGGTCTCCGCCCGGTCGGCCAACCGGGCGAGTACCCGGTAGGACTGCTCCAGGGCGAAGCGCAGTTCCCGCTCCTGCGCGGGACGTCCCAGCAGGACCAGGTCGGCGGCCTTCGCCACCCCGGCCGACCCGGCGCCGAGCCAGCCGAGGGCCGTGCCGAGCACCTCGACCGAGAGCTCCTCGCGGCGGCGGTCGTCCAGCCGCAGTGCGGTCAGCTGCGCGGAGCTCGCGCCGAGGTCGGCGGCCAGTTCGTCGGTGGCGGGGCGCTCGCGCAGCCGGGCCCGGACGGCGGCGATCCGGGCGGCGGTGTACTGGCTGGAGGTGGCCGGGACGGACTCCAGGACGCGGACCGCGCCGGGTCGGTCGTCCTCGGCCAGCCGGACCCGGGCCAGCCCGAAGGCGGCGCTCAGGTAGGCCTGGTCGGTGGCCCACACCAGCCGGTAGAACTCGGCCGCGTCACCGGCGTCGCCGAGCAGTTCGGCGCAGATGGCGAGGGCCAGCTTGGGCGCGGCCTCGCCGGGGAAGGCGTCGTAGACCGCGTCGAAGGCCTCGGCGCCGGCCCGCAGGGCCGCGATCCGCCCGCCCGCCTCCGGGTGCTCGGGGTCCGAGTCACCGGAGGGCTCCTGGGCGGCCCCGACCAGGGCGGCCAGGCCGCGGTACCAGACCACCCGCCAGTCGTCCGGCTGGTCCCGCTCCAGTTCGTCGAGGCGGGTCTCGGCCTCGCGGTGGCGGCCGAGTTCGAGCAGGGCGCGCAGTTCGCGCAGCCGGCTCTCCACCGAGACGGCCGGTGCGCCGGCCAGGGCGACGAGCGCCTCCTCGGGGTCGGGCGAGAGCAGGGTGGCGAGGAAGCCGGCATTGGGGTCGCCCGGGTCCACCCGGGGGATGGGCAGGGCGAGGGCGGCGCCGGCCGGGTCCAGGCCGGCCACCCGGAGCTGCCCGGCCTGCTCGGTGGGCAGCACCAACTCGGTGTCCACGACGCGCAGTTCGGGGCCGAAGAGGGTGGAGAGCGCCGGGTAGGGGCGGTCGTTCTGGAGGGCCAGGATCTCCCGCAGCACGCCGGTCAGCTGATCGGCCATCTCCTCGGCGGAGGCGAAGCGGCGGGCCGGGTCCGGGTCGGTGGCGCGCACCAGCAGGCGGTAGTACGACTCGTACCGGGCGAAGGCCTCGACGTCCTCCGGGCCGGGCAGCGAGTCGCGGTGGGTGCCGCTGTACCCCTGGAAGTCGAAGGTGAGCACCGCGAGGGTGCGGGCCACGGTGTACAGGTCGGAGGCGGGGGAGGGGCCCTCGGTGGCGATCTCCGGGGCCTGGTAGCCGATGGTGCCGTAGATCGGGCCGTCGTCGTCGAGGCGGCGGACGGCGCCCATGTCGATGATCTTGAGCGTGTCGCCGCTCTGGATCGCGTTGTCGATCTTGAAGTCGCAGTACACCAGGCCCCGGCCGTGCAGGTAGCCCAGGGCGGGCAGCGCCTCCAGCGCGTACGCGATCGCCTGCTCGACCGGCAGCGGCTCGCGCCGGCCGTCCGGGGTGCGGCGCTCGTTGGCGATGTCCTTGAGCGACTTGCCGCCGACGTACTCCATGACGATGTAGCCGTCGGTGGCGCCGGTGCGCAGGTCCGGGTGCTCGGCGAAGTTGATGATCCGGACGATGTTCGGGTGGTCCACCTCGGCCAGGAAGCGCCGTTCGGCGACGGCCGCGGCCAGCGCGTCCTCGTCCCCGGTGTCCAGCAGGCCCTTGAGGACCACCCACTTGTCGTCGAGCCGCCGGTCCACCGCCAGGTAGATCCAGCCGAGCCCGCCGTGCGCCAGGCAGCCCACCACCTCGTACTGCCCGCCGACCAGGTCGCCCCGGCGCAGCTTGGGGGTGAACGAGTACGGCGTGCCGCACTTGGTGCAGAAGCCGTCCGGGCGGCCCGGGTGGCCGTTCTTCTCCCGGCCCACCGGGGCCTCGCACTTGGAGCAGAACCGCTTGCGCTCGGGCACCTCCGGGTTGTCCAGCACCGCCCGGGCCGGGTCGGCCGTCTCGACGGTCGGCACGGTGACCAGGCCGGCGCCCAGCCGGTTGCGGGTGCCCGCGCTGGTGCTGCCCCGGGTCGAGCGCACCGAGACCGAGCGGCTGCTGCCGGTGCGGGTCGAGCGGTGCGAACGGGAGCGGCCGGACATCGAGCGGGCCGAGCCGGTGCGGGCCGACATCGAGCGGACCGAGCCGCTGCGGCCGGAGTCCGGGGCGGAGGCCCGGGCGGACGGGACGTACGGCTGGGTGACGCCGGTGTCGGGGCCGGGCGGGGTGAGGCCGCACTCGTCGCAGTAGCCGTCCGGGTCGATGGTGCCGGAGCAGTCGCGCGGGCAGGCCGACCCGGGGCCGGCGGCACCGGCCCCCGCCGGTGTGCCCGCCTCCGCCCCCGCCTTCGCCCCCGCCGCTCCCGTCGTGGGTGCCCCGGTCGTCGCGGTGGTCCCGCCTTCCGGGGCCAGTCCGCACTCGTCGCAGTAGCCGTCGGCGTCGATCCGGCCGCCGCCTGAGCAGTCCGACCGTGCGCACGTCTCGCCCATCTACCTCAGCCCCCCTGAACCTGTCCGTCGACCGGCGGCCGGCCGGCCGCCTCCTGAGCCTGCGCGGTCCCGGCCTCGGTCTGGGCCGGCCGCAGCGACTGCTGGAACCGGGCCACCGCGGCGGCCGCCGCCCGCAGGTCGCACGGCGCGCTCCACAGCAGCCAGCGCGCCTTCTCGTACCGCTCGATCACTTCCGGGTCCTCGGAGACCCGCAGCCGTGCCGCCATCGCCTTGTAGGCGTCCAGCCGGCCGCGCAGCTCGGCCCGGACGGCCAGCGGCTGGGTCACCTCGGTGAGCGACTGCCGGGCCCGGGCCAACTCCTTGGCGGCGGCGTCCTCCAGCGCGTCCAGCAGCGGCGCCAGTCGGCCCCACTGTCCGGCCTGGCGCAGGTCCAGCGCCGCGACGATCCGCTCGCGCAGCGCCGAGGCCGGGCCGGGCACCGCCGGGACGTCGCTGGACGCTATCTTCGCCAGCACCTCGCCGCGCGCCCGGCGGGCCTCGGCCAGGGTGGCGTCGGCCCGCTGGAGCAGGTCGCCGACGCCCTGCAGCCGCTCCTCGGCCTCGTCGCGCAGCCGCAGCAGGTCCTCCAGCTCCAGCCGGACGCCGTCCAGCGCCCGCCCGGCCCGGTCGAACCGCTCGGTGTCCACCACCCCGGCGGGGCCGGCGAAGGCCGATCCCTCCGGGACCGTGCCGCGCTGGGCGGGCACCCGGGCCGGGCGCCACAGCGCCAGCGGGTCCCCGTGCACCTCGGTGCGCAGCTCGGTGAGGTCCTTCTCGATCGCCGACAGGTCGTCGCCCAACGGGTGGGCGCCCGCCCGTACGCCGAGCGAGCCGGCCAGCGTCCGCACCCGGTTCAGCTCGGCGAGCAGCAGGTCGATCCGGGCCGGCAGCGCCGACCAGACCGCGTCGGCGGCGCTGACCACCTCCAGCACGGTCCCGTACCAGGAGTTCATCCGCGCCATCAGCGCGTCCAGGCTGATCCGCTCGACCAGCTTGGCGGGCGCGCCGAGCAACTGCGGACCGTCCGGCACCGCGCCGCCCGGGACGGTCACCGCGTCGCCGGTCAACAGCTCGCTCAGCTCGGCGAGTTCGGGCCCGCCGGGCTTGGCCTTGCGGGCCCGGACGGCGCGCGCCGAGGCCAGCGCCTCGGAGTAGCGGTCGAACAGTGCCCAGAGCAGCGGCAGGCCCTTCCCGGCGACCGACCAGCGCTCCAGGGTGCGCCCGGCCAGCTCGGCGCCGTCCAGCAGCCGCAGACCCGGGTGGTCCTGCAGGGCGAGCAGCGCCGACTCGACCGCGTCCCGCTCCGCGCCGAGGCGCGCCAGCGCGCGGTCCACCTCCTCCCGGCTCAGTACCGGGCCAGCCGATGCCGCCACCGCGGTGTCCTTCCTTCCTCGCGTGCGATCCCGACGTGCGTGACGTGCGATCCCACGACAACCCCCGTGTCCACCACGGGTCTCCCCGCGGTGATCGTCCCGAACCATAGCCGGTGACCGTTCGGGCGGAACGGGCGCGGGGCGTCAAGACCGTGTCAACGCCCCGGGCCGGTCCGCCCCGCCGCTCGTTCCCGTGTTCGTCCGTGCGCCTCCCACTGCGGTTGGCACTGCGTCCGCCGGCCGGCTGCGCCGTGCGCTGCGCGCCGCTCAGTGCGTGCCGGGCCAGTAGTGGTCGGCCTCGTTGAGCATGTACGGCTTGAGCCAGTGTTCGTACGAACGGGTCCAGTCGCCGCGTGCGTAGTAGTCGGCCAGCACCTGGTTGACCCGGGCGGTCAGGTCGGGGCTCTCCTTCAGCATGGCGACGCCGATGACCTCCGGCTGCGCCTCGCCGTCCACGATCCGGACGGTCTGGTCCTGGGCGGCCTGACCGGCCGCCAGGCCGTTGTCGGTCATGACGGCGTCCGCCTTGCCGAGCTGCAGCAGCACCAGGCAGTCCAGCTGGTTCCCCACGGTGACGACCTGTCCGGCGGTCTTCATGCCGGTGACCACGGTCTGGGCCGTCGAGCCGTCGGCGACGCAGACCGTCCGCCCCTTGACCGCCTCGTCGATGGTCTTCGCCGGGGAGGCCTTGGGCACCAGGACGCGCTGGGTGATGTTGAAGTACGGCTTGGAGAAGGCGACGTCCTCCATCCGCTTGCAGTTGATCGTCATGGTGCGGACGATCAGGTCGACCCGGCCCTTCTTGATGGCGTCGATCCGGTCGGCGGTCGCGACCGGCTTGAGCACCACCTTGTCCGGGTCGCCGATGACGGCGGCGCCGATCGCCCGGGCCAGGTCGATGTCGAAGCCCTCGATCTGGCCGGTGTTCGGGTTGCGGGCGCCCCAGCGGTAGCTGTTCTGGTCGACGCCGATCACCAGGCTGCGCTTGGCCTTGATGGCCTTCACGGCCGGGCCGTCCTCGGTGCTCGGCGGCACGCTCTTGGTGACGTCGCAGGTGTCGGCCGCGCCCGTCTCCTGCTGCGCCGCCCGCTGCGCGGCGTCCCCGGCGGTCGCGGTGGTCCCGGTCGTCGCGGTGGTCGGTGCGGCGCCGACCGGGCCGCCCCCGGCGAGCACCACGGCGCCGGCCGCCAGCAGCGCCAGGGCGCCGAAGGGCCTGGTCCGTACGGTTCTGGTGCGCATCTGTCCGTTTCCCCCTTACCGGTTACCGGTACTCGGCCAGTCGTCGGCCCAGGCCCCGCAGCGCGGCGGCCGCGGCCACCAGACCGAGCAGCGCGGCCGCGACGGCGGCGGTGCGCAGGTCCCCGCCGGTGCCCTCGGCGGACTGCTCGAACCGGCCCTGCTCGATGTCGGCGGCCCGGGCGAGCGCCCGGTCGGTGGCGTTGAAGGCGGCGTCGGCGGTGGGCGCGTCGGCGGCGGCCGACACGGTCGCGTCCAGGGCGCCCTGGTAGTCGGCGTTGTCGACCTCCAGCTTCCGGGCCGCGTCGTGCTTCTGGTGCCAGTCGTCGAACTGCCGCACCGCGTCCCGCACGTCCTGCTCGGCGGCCGCGGGCGCGAGCCGGACGGCCTCCGGGAGCGAGCCGGTGCGCCGCTCCAGCAGGTCGCCCTTGACCGCGGCCCCGTCCAGGTGCTCGGTGGCCTTGGTCCACTGGTCGGCGTACTTGGTGGTGGAGCCGCGGGCGACCAGGTGCAGGTTCTCCGCCAGCCGGGCGGTCAGCACGTCCACCCGGGCGTAGTTGAGCGCCCGCAGCGGGGACGCGCCCTCGCTGTCGCTGCGCTTGAGCGCCGCGCTGGTGGTCAGCCCGGTGACGGTCAGCCACAGCGCCCCGGCCAGCACGGCGGCGGTGGCGCCCAGCAGCCCGATGTTGAACACCCGGTTGGTGCGGCGGAACAGCGTCAGCTGCACCCAGCCCAGCGCCGCCAGGGTGATCACCGCCAGGCCGTACGCCCCCCACGGCACCGACTTGGCCTCGGCGTAGTCCTTCGCCAGTTCGTCGTTCTCGGTGGCGGCCAGTTCGGCGGCGGCCGGCAGCAGGACGGTCTGCATCTGCTCGGAGGCGTGCCGCAGGTAGGCGCCGCCGAGCGGGATGCCCTGCCGGTTGTCGGCCCGGGCGGTCTCCACCAGGCCTGCGTACAACGGGAGTTGCTGGTTCAGTCGGGCGAGCGAGTCCTGCCCGGGAGAGGTCGAGGTGGTCCGGGCGGCGGCCTGGGCGACCAGCTTGGCGGCCGTGGCGAGGTCCTGCTCGTAGCGGTCCCGGACGGCCTTCGGCTCGGCGCCGGCCAGCAGGAAGCCGGTCGCGGCCGTGGTGGCGGCGTCGGCCAGGTTGCGGTGGATCTCGGCGGCGTCCCGGCTGAGCGGCTGGCTGTACGAGACCACCCGGTCGGCGGCCTGTGCCCTGGTCTCCAACTGCCAGGCGGTGAGCGCGCCGAACGCCACGGTGGCCACCGTGAGCACCACCCCGGCCAGCCGCAACCGGCCGGGCGCCGTCCGGGTGGCCTGCGCGAGCCGGGCGCGGACGCCGGTGGCGGCGACCGCCCCGGGGCGCCGGGCCGGAGCGCCGCCGGGCCCGGGCGCCGGGGCGCCGCCGGGTCTCACGAGTACCGGTGTCCCGGTCGCGGCCGGTGCCCCCGGTGCCGGTGCTCCCGGCGGCCGGCCGGGCCGGGCCGGGACCGCGGCGCCCGGTGCGCCGCTGCCTACTGGTGTCGCCACCCGCCTCATCCTCCCCTGGGGCCGGACCCGTTCCCCGGGGCCCGGCCGATGGCAGCAGTATGGCCGCGACTCCCCCCGGCCACACCCGACTTGCGCCGATCTTGAGAATGTCGTGCACGGTTCCCGCACGCCCTCGTACGGTTCGTACGCGCCGCCCGGGCCGCGCGTACGCCGCGCGTACGCCGTTCCTGCGCCGCTCGTCCCCGCTCGTTCGTCGCCCGTCCGCTGCCCGTCCGCCGCTGTGGTGCCGTCCGGGTCGTGGTCCGTGGCGTCACCCGTACGAGAGGTGGCGAACCGTCCGACGCGCTCCGCACCCCGCGCGGTTCCCCCGATCGGGCGGAGCGCGGGGGTCCGTTCGTGGGCGCGCGCTCCCGGGTGCGGCACCCCCGCGCTCCGTACGATGAGCACATGCGCCTGCTTGGAACGATCTCGCCCGACCGCCCGCTGCTCGTCGTCGCCGTCCGCGAGGAAGCCGCCCACCTGGACGATCGGCTGCCCGTGCTGCTCACCGGGATGGGGAAGGTCAACGCCGCCGCCGCGCTGGCCGCCGTCCTCGCCCAGGGCGAGAAGCCCTCCGAGGTGATCAACCTGGGCACGGCCGGCGCGCTGCGCCCCGGCTGGGAGGGCACCCACCACGTGGTCCAGGTGATCCAGCACGACCTGGACACCGCCGCCCTGCAGGCGCTCACCGGGCGGCAGTACGGCGCGCCGCTGGTGATCGGCAAGGGCGACGGACCGGTCCTGGCCACCGGCGACCTGTTCGTCTCGGACCCGGCCGCCCGCGACCGGCTCGCCGAGCACGCCGACCTGGTCGACATGGAGGGCTACGCCGTCGCCACCGTCGCGCACCGGGCCGGGGTGCCGGTGCGGCTGGTCAAGCACGTCAGCGACGAGGCCGGGGAGGGTGCCGGTCACAGCTGGCGGGAGTCGGTGGACGACTGCGCCCGGCACCTCGCCGGCTGGGTGACCGCGCAGGGGTGGTGACGGGAGCCGGTGACGGTGGGCACCGGCGGAGGCCGGTGACCGAGGCTGGTGACGGAGGCTCAAACCCGGTGTCCCGGAGCAGGGGTGATGGCTAGGGTGGCGCGGTGACCGAGAACACCGAGAACACCGAGAACGCCGCGCCCGTCGCGCCGAGCAAGCTCACCGACACCCGCCCGCCGAGCACCGACGCGGACGAGCCGACCACCCTGCTGGCCTTCCTCGACTACCTGCGCGGGGCGGTGATCGCCAAGGTCGACGGGCTTTCCGACGAGGACGCCCGGCGCCCCGGGGTGGCCTCCGGCACCAGCCTGCTGTGGCTGGTGCGGCACCTGGCCGTGGTCGAGCACAACTGGTTCGAGTGGGCCTACCAGGGCGCGGGCGACAAGCCGCGCCAGTCGGACGAGGTCCCGCTGGACGGCGCGACCGTGGCCGCCGAGGTCGCCGCGTACCGGGACGCGATCGCCCGGTCCAACGCGGTGGCCGCGGCCGCCCCGGACCTCGACCGGCCGGGCGTGCGCTCGCTGCGACCCGACGTCGCCCAGGGGCCGTCGCTGCGGTGGGTGCTGGTCCACATGATCGAGGAGACCGGGCGGCACGCCGGTCACGCGGACATCATCCGCGAGCAACTGGACGGCGCGGTCGGGCGCTGACGGCGGCCGCCCTGGCCGCGGCCGCCGCCGCGCTCGGCCTCGAAGTCCCCACCGAGGCCGAGGCGTTGGCGCGGCTGCGGGAGGTCGCGGTCGGCCTCGGGGCGTCGTACGTGCTGCTCAACGCCGAGGAGGGCACCGCGTACGAGCCGCTGCTCGGGGCCTGAGGTGCTCAGGCCTTGGTCGCTTCGAGCACCGTCTCGGTGGTCACCACCTTGGCGAACCGCATCGCGTGCAGCACCGTGCTGGTGGCGCGGGCGAGTTCGGCGGCGGTGAGGGTGGTGCCGTCGGGGCCGGTCATGTCGAAGGCGTGCATGGCGTCGGTCGGGAAGATCGCGTCGTAGCCGAGGTTGCCGGCCATCCGGGCGGTGGTCTCGTTGCACACGTTGGTGATGATCCCGGTGACCACCAGCTGGCGGGCGCCGCGCGCCTGGAGCCAGGCGTGCAGGTCCGGGGCGCCGTAGAAGGCGCTGTTGACGGTCTTGGTGACGTGCAGGTCCGGGGTGATCCCGGCGACGAAGTCCTTCAGCTCGTACCCCGGCGTGCCCTTGACCAGCGGCCCACCGCCGGAGGCGTGCTGCACGGTGACGATCGGGCGGCCGGTGGCCTGCCAGGCGGCGATCAGTTCGGCCATCCGCTGCTCGGCCTGCGGGTTGTCGCGGGGGCCCCAGAACTCGTGGTCCTCGAAGCCCTTCTGGACGTCGATGAGCAGCAGGACCGCGTCGGGGTCGAGGGTGAGCGGGGCGTCGAAGGCGTCGGTGTTCGTCATGCGTCCATCGTGCTCGCCCGGGTGGCGGGGCCGTGATGGGCAGGGACGCCACCCATCGATGGATTCCTGCCATAGGTTGGTGCCATGCGAACCGTGGGTTGTCTGATCTTCGACGGTGTCCGGGCCTTCGACTACGCGGTGATCGGCGAGGTGTGGGCGAACCGCGCCACCACCCGCCCCGGGCTGCCCGCCTTCGACCTGCGGGTCTGCGGCCCGGAGGGCACCCGGGTGCGGCTCGGAGGCGGACTGGAACGGGTCCCCGACCACGGGCTGGCGGCGCTCGCCGACTGCGACCTGGTCGTCGTCCCGGGCGTCGAGGACCCGGGCGCCGACCGCGACCCCGCCGTCCTCGCCGCCCTGCGGGCCGTCCGCGCCCGGGGCGTCCCGATCGCCTCGCTCTGCGCGGGCGCCTTCGTCCTCGCCGAGGCCGGCCTGCTGGACGGCCGCGAGGCCACCACCCACTGGGCCGTCGCCTCCGAACTCGCGCGCCGCTTCCCGGCGGTGACGGTCCGCCCCGAGGTGCTCTTCACCGGCGGCGAGGGCCTGTGGACCTCGGCCGGCGTCGCGGCGGGCATCGACCTCTGCCTCCACCTGGTCCGCACCGCCCACGGCCAGCGGGCCGCCGCCACCGTCGCCCGCGCCATGGTCACCGCCCCCTTCCGGGCCGGCGGCCAGGCCCAGTTCATCCCCACCCCGGTCCCGGCCCCCGCCGCCGACGACCCGCTCGCCCGCGTCCGCGCCGAGATCCTGGCCTCGCTCGACACCCCCTGGACCGTCCCCCGGATGGCCGCCGCCGCCCTGATGTCCGAACGCACCTTCGCCCGCCACTTCACCGCCACCACCGGCACCACCCCGACCCGCTGGCTCCTCGACCAGCGCGTCCTCACCGCCCAGCGCCTCCTGGAGGAGACCGACCTCCCCGTCGACACCGTCGCCACCCGCTGCGGCTTCGGCTCGGCCGTCTCCCTCCGCCCGGTCTTCACCGCCCGGGTCGGCGTGGCACCCCGCGAATACCGCCGGGCCTTCCGAGGCCGGGAGGAGGGCTAGGGAGCACCCGTCGCGGAGGGCGCGGGAAAGGGCGATTCGGACGGAGGAACCAGGCAGGGGGTGCGGACGGCGAGGGACATCCGGTCATGCCCCTTGGTGCTGTCGACGTCCACGACGTACCGGCTGCTGGGGTGCCGGGCGGAGAAGGCGGCGATGGGCTGGGCGGCGGGGTTGCCGGCGGGGATCTTCCGACACTCGGTGACCGTGAGCCCTTCGCCGGTGAGCGGGTCTCGAGCCCATGCCGCCCGTGCACATGGCATCGCCGAGCCCCTCAGGGCGCAGTCCCGGTCGGAGGGGGCATCGGAGAACGAGGCGGAGGCGGCAGCCGAAGGACGGCAGGCGACCCCGTGCTCACCGGAGAGGACGAACTCGACACCGCCGCACCTGGCGGACTCCTCCGTGCCGCCGCCCGGGCCTGCGGCGGCCGCCTGGACCTCGACCTGAGCCGCGTGTGCTTCCCGGACGGCGTCATCCTCTGGATGGCTCGGAAACTTGTCACCGGATGGATGACGTGTTAGAACGGATTCAGGTGAAGCGCACTGGCAACCCTTAGCCGCTGGAGGTGTTTCGCGATGCTGATGCGCACTGACCCGTTCCGCGAGCTGGACCGCCTGACCCAGCAGTTCCTGGGCACGAACGGCACCTGGTCGCGTCCGGCCCCGATGCCGCTGGACGCCTGCCGCGTGGGCGACGAGTACGTGATCTCCTTCGACCTGCCCGGGGTGGACCCGCAGGCGATCGACATCGACGTCGAGCGGAACATGCTGACCGTCAAGGCCGAACGCCGCCCGCGCCACGAAGGCGAGGACGTGAAGTGGGAGCTGTCCGAGCGCCCGCTCGGCGTGTTCTCCCGCCAGGTCATGCTCTCCGACACCCTCGATCCCGAGGGAATCAGCGCCGACTACGACGCCGGGGTGCTGACGCTGAAGATCCCGGTCGCCGAGAAGGCCAAGCCCCGCAAGATCGCGATCAGCCACCACGGCGAGCGCAAGCAGATCCAGGCCTGACCCCACGCAAGCCGGGCTGTCCCGCGCGGCTTCCCCCGTGCCGCGCGGGACAGCCCACCGCCGGGCCCCACCCGAACCCGTCCCCGAGCACGCCGAGCGTTGTGCAGGCCGACCTGACACCGAGAGCGCCATGCACACCCTTCACACGGCAGCCGCCCTGGTGACCGCCCGCGGTGACCTCGACCTCTGTACCGCCCCCGAACTGCGCCGGCGCCTCAGCGCCGCACTCCGGGCCTATCGGGAGGTGGTGCTCGACCTGGCCGGCGTGGAGTTCATGGACTGTTCGGGCCTGGGAGCGCTCGTGCACGCCCAGAACCAGGCCGACCGCCTCGGCGCGCGCCTGATCCTGCGCGGGGCCGGCCCCCGGGTACTGCGTCTGCTCAAGCTCACCGGCCTGAACCGGCGGCTGATCGTCGAAGCCTGACGGCGGGCGCCACATCGGCGCCGTGCTGTCCACAGCCGCCGACGTCGCGGGCGACGACCTCGTGGAGCGCGTCCTGTTCCAGCTGCCGCCGCCCGGCTACGACGTCCTCTTCGGCCGGCCCCAGCCCGGCCGGCGGCCCTGACCCACGCGTGCCGCCCCGAAGCGGCCTGCACGTACGGAAGGCACTCGACATGACCTGGCACCACCTCGTCCAGCGGGTCCGCGACCTCGGGCGCTATGACGGCGACCGGGAAGCCGAACACGTCCTCGACGCCGTCCTCGGCCTGCTCGGCTCCCAGCTCACCGGCGACGAACGCTGCGACATGGCCGCCGCCCTGCCCGAACGCGCCCGCGCCGTGCTCGTCGCCCCGATCCCCCTGACCGAACCGGTCACCGCCCCCGCCTTCGTCGAAGCCGTCGCCCGCAACCTGAACACCACCCTCGCCGTCGCCCGCTGGGACGCCTCCTGCGTCCTTGCCGCACTCACCGATCTCGCCGGCGAGGAGCTCACCGACCGCCTCCTCGCCTGCCTCCCCCGCGGCTACGCGCTCCTGTTCGGCCGCGCCGACCTCGCCCCTGCCGCCGCCTGACCCGCACCGGCCAGGACGACCGGAGATCCGTACCGCGCGCATGAACGGGTAAATATCGGTAAAAAGGTGACGAACGAGTGGTGCTGATGCGCTGCCGGTGGACGACTGGAGGAGCCGATGAGTGACCTTTCGCCACAAGGCGCAGGAACTGGCCGGCAAGGCGAAGGGGAAGGCCGGCGAACTCACCGGTGACGAGGAACTCGAGGGCGAGGGCCAGGCCGACCAGGTGGAGTCGAAGGTCAAGCAGGCCGCGGACGACGTCGAGGACGCAGCACAGGCCGCGGCCGACCGGGCAAAGGGCGCCCTGAAGCGCAACGACTGACGAAGGAAGGGAGCACCGTCATGGCCGTGTTCCTGGTCATTCTGCTCATCGCCGTGGTGTTCGGCTTTGTCGGCGCCTTGGTGAAAGGCCTGCTGTGGCTGCTCGTGATCGGCGCCGTGCTGTTCGTCGCCGCCCTGGTGCTCGGGGGCGTGCGCCTGGGCCGCGGGCGGAGCTCACGCAGATTGCGCTGAGCCCGGGCTGACCCGTGACGGCACCAGAGCACGGGCCCCGCTGCGACGGCCGTGCGGTCGGTGGGGGCGGACCGTAGCGTCGAAGAGGGGCGGACATCACGTCTCCGTCCAGGTAACGCGCGGACGTGGGCGGCACCGGCGACTATGCGGTCTCCGCGGAGTTCTACGACCTCCTGCAGGCCGCGACCGACCGCCGTCCGGCCGAGCGGCGCTTCACCGGAGCCGCCGGTCGTGCCCCCTCCTGCCCCGCGGCGGGCGGCGTGAGCTCGGCGTCCGTGGGAGCTGTAGCAGGTGTCGCCCTTGTGGACGTCGGGGTCGTACTCGGGTGTGCGCCCGCTTCGCGGCGGGCGTCCCGGGACGCGGCCTACGCGCCGTCGCCCGCGACTACCGCAGGATCGCGCTCGCCCACCCCAACGTCGTACCGCTCCTGGTCACCCGCCCTCTTGCCACCCCGCTCGTCCTGCGCCCCCGCGGCACCCTGCGCCCCCTCGAAGCCGTCCTCACCCTGCTCACCCGAGCCGGCTTCACCGGAGCCGACGCCCTGCACATCTACCGCGCCCTCTTCGGACTCCTCCACGGCCACGTCCTCAACGAACTCCAGGAACTCGTCGACAACCCCGACGAGACCGACGACCTCTTGAGGCTCGGCCTGCACCGGCTACCGATCACCGAATTCCCCCTCCTGCGCAGCCTCGCCACCACCCTCGCCACCTACGGCGGCGCCGCCGAACTCGAAACCGGCCTCGACATCCTCACCGGCCTCACCGCCACACTCGCCCCGATCCCGTAACACCTACCCAAACGGAAGGGCACAGCAATTCCCCCGCATCAGCGGAGAACCACACCAACGGGGCACAGGAATCAACCGGAGCTCATCGTGATCATCCTCGGAGTCATCCTCCTCATCATCGGACTCGTCACCGCCTGGCCCTTCCTGTGGACCATCGGCATCGTCCTGGCACTCATCGGCGTCAGCCTGTGGGTCATGGGCGCAGTCGGCCACGAGGTCGCCGGCCACCGCCACTACTGGTAGGCCGCAGAACACCGCATCATCCGGCTGCAGGGCGGAATCATCGATTACCTTCAACGCCCGCACGCCGACACCGCCGCCGACCCAGTCGGCGGCGGTGACACGTGCGCGAGGTCGTCTCCTCGGCCTGGGCCGCCCGTGGATCCGCCCCGACACCCGGGCCGGCGGTCACTACACCCCGCTCAGGGCTCAGCGACTCGTGCTGCGGGGAGGCAAGTCACCGAGCCGGGCGGCCACGTGGCCTGCCGTGGCGATCAGGAGTCGGAGTAGCTGAGGTCCCCGACCGTCCAGCTGCTGACGTCCTTGATGGCGATGCGGTACATGCCGCCGGTGTGGGGCAGCCCGAAGTCGCCCTGCAGGATCTTCGCCCGGTGGAGATGCAGATGGGTGGGCCGTGCGGGCGAGCCGTCGGCGGGCGGGGCGAAGAGAGTGGCGAAGGGCTTCAGGTGTTCCGAGGCCTGGAGGACCTCGGCCACCCGCTCCAGCCACAGGGTCACCGGCGCGAGCCTGCCGGTGATCACGGCTCCGGGGACCACTACGGTCAGGGACATCTGGTTGCTGCGCTCGGACTCGACCATCGCCGCGATGTCGACGAGCAGCCCGTCGGGGTTCGACATGTCCCACAGAATATGCCACCGCCTCCGCGGGGCCCACGGGCCTGGGCAGCGGGCAGCGACGGGTGCTCGTCGGCCCCGTCAGGGCGCGCGGCCCCGGCCGTCGAGCCGGCCAGGGGTGCACCGCAGGGCCCGCTCCATGCGCGGGCGCCGGACTCGGCGGAGAACCGCGTGCGTCCGGTGTCAGAGTTTGAACATCGTGGCGTAGGGCTGGGTGATGCGTTCCTGTCGCGATCCGAAGTCGACGAGTACCGCGATGTCACTGTCGCCTTCGACGCCGATGGCCCGGCCGAGGCCGTACGTGTCGTGGGTGACGCGGTCACCGACGGCGAAGTGCTTGCGCGGTGCTTCGATCCGGGCCTTGAAGGGGCTGGTGGGCAGGACACGGCGGGCTGCTGAAGATTTCGTCATTTCCTGCAGTATGGCTCGAAAACCGCGGGAGCGCGCCTTCCTCGCACACTCGATCTCGGAGTGCCTCCGGATGGTGCCGGTGGGCGCGGTGCGTCGCTTTCGTGGGTCTGCCGCGCCGAGGGGCGGGCTCGGCGCCTGCGCGATTCACCCTCCCGGGGAGAGTGAACAGTCGGTGCCCAAGGGGGCGCATGGCAGGCCCAACTGGGCTGCCATGCGGTCACGTTGACAGTCCCGTGGCCTCGCGCCCTGGCGCCTCCGGGAAGGGGCCCCGCAGAACCGGGGGTGGAATTTCCGCCCGTGGCAGGCCTTGGCCTGCTAGAGTCGTTTCAGTTGCAGTAGTGGTTCCCATGAACTTTGTGTGCGCCTGCTGATGTTTCGCAGGCGCCTTTTTGTTTCCCGGCTCTTCCCCGGGTGGGTGCTCATCGCGGCGACTCGGATTCCGCGCTGTGCGGGTTCCGGACAGCCCCTTGAAGGAGATTTTTTATGGCTAATGGCACTGTGAAGTGGTTCAACGCGGAAAAGGGCTTCGGCTTCATCGAGCAGGAGGGCGGCGGTCCGGACGTGTTCGCCCACTACTCGAACATCAACGCCAACGGCTTCCGTGAGCTGCTCGAGGGCCAGAAGGTCGAGTTCGACGTCACGCAGGGCCAGAAGGGCCCGCAGGCCGAGAACATTCGCCCGCTGTAGTTCCCGCCACGGCACCCGCCTGGTAGCGAGGGGCCCGCACCGCGTACACGATGCCCGGTGCGGGCCCCTCGGCATTGCGCCACCACGCACATCCCCGGCCGTTCAGGCCCCCTGGCTCCGCCACCGGCGGCCATCCCCACGCGAGACGCACAGCGCCGCGTCCGGATCGCCGCCCTGCCGTGACAGCTCACGGTTCGAGGTTCTCCGCTCCCGCCCTCCGCGGTGAGCGCCGACCTGAGGTGACGTGCCGCACGGTTTCACCGTCCACGCCCCGCACTCCACACTTTCGGCCCGTTCCCTGCGGCCTCCTGCCGGCGCCTCGCGCTGCGGAGTCGCCTCGCGACGTGCCGCCCAGGAAGGTCTCCCATGAAGCGCTCCAGCCGCTCCTCGTACCAGAACGTCAACTCCCGTTCCTCGGCCTCCTCCCGATCCGCCGGCCCCGCCTACGGCTCCCGCTCGGGCGGCAGCTCCTTCTACGGCGACCGGCCGACCGGCGGTCGTAGCGCCCGCCAGGGTTCCACCGCGCAGGGCGAGTTCGCGATGCCGGTGAGCACCACCCCCGCCCTGCCGGCCGTCGAGTCCTTCGGCGAACTGGACATGCCCGCGGCCCTGTTGAAGACGCTGACCCGCCAGGGCGTCACCTCGCCGTTCCCCATCCAGGCCGCGACGCTCCCGAACTCGCTGGCCGGCCGCGACGTTCTCGGACGAGGCCGCACCGGCTCCGGCAAGACCATCGCGTTCGGCCTCGCCGTGCTGGCCCGCACCGCCGGACGGCGCGCCGAACCCCGCCGCCCGCTGGCCCTGGTCCTGGTCCCCACCCGCGAGCTCGCCCAGCAGGTCACCGATGCCCTCACCCCGTTCGCCCACGCGGTGCGGCTGCGGATGGCGGCCGTGGTGGGCGGGATGTCGATCGGACGCCAGGCCCAGGCGCTCAACCGTGGGGCGGAGGTCGTCGTGGCCACCCCCGGCCGGCTGAAGGACCTGATCCAACGCGGCGACTGCCAGCTCGACGGCGTCGGCGTCACGGTGCTCGACGAGGCCGACCAGATGGCCGACATGGGCTTCCTGCCGCAGGTCACCGAACTCCTCGACCAGGTCGCCGAAGGAGGCCAGACGATGCTGTTCTCCGCCACCCTGGACCGCAACGTCGACCGCCTGGTCCGCCGTTTTCTCAAGGACCCGGTCACCCACTCGGTGGACCCGTCCGCCGGGGCGGTCAGCACGATGGAGCACCACGTGCTGCACGTGCAGAACCACGACAAGAACGCCACGATCGCCCACATCGCCTCCCGTGACGGCGGGGTCATCATGTTCACCGACACCCGGGACCGCGCCGACACGCTGGTGGAGGACCTGCTCGCCAACGGCGTGAAGGCCGCGGCCCTGCACGGCGGCAAGTCCCAGCCCCAGCGCACCCGCACCCTGGAGCAGTTCCGCACCGGCCAGGTGACCGCGCTGATCGCGACCAACGTCGCCGCCCGCGGCATCCACGTCGACGGGCTCGACCTGGTCGTCAACCTGGACCCGCCGAGCGACCACAAGGACTACCTCCACCGCGGCGGGCGCACGGCCCGGGCCGGCGAGTCCGGCACCGTCGTGACCCTCGTCCTGCCCAGCCAGCGCCGCCAGATGGCCCGCATGATGGCCACCGCCGCCATCACCCCGGTCACCACGCGCGTCAGCGCCGGCGACGAGGACCTGACCCGCATCACCGGCGCCCGCGTCCCCACCGGCGTGCCCGTCGTCATCGCCGACCCCGTCGTCGAACGCCCCCGCCGCAGCGCGTCCGCGAAGCGCGGACGCCGCGGACGCCCCGCCTCCACCGGCGGCGACACCCGCGCCACCGCAGCGAGCCGCGACACCCAGGGCCCCTCCGGCCGCCGCCGGGCACCCCGACGCGTCGCCCTCGCCGCCTAGCAAGCAGACGTGGGCCCGGACCGCCGCCCGCTCGGTCCGGGCCCGCCTCCGGCGGCCCCCCGGCAGACCCCGTCGACCGTCCCGCCGCCAGTACCCGACCACCGCCGGCCCCGGCGGAAACGACACCACGGAGCCCCCATGGCCCTCACCCTCGAACGCCCCGCGACCACCACCACGGTCCGCGACCTCATGACCCACCCCGAGCTCCAGATCAGCGACGACGTCATGCTCGACATGGCGATCCACATCCTGCACGGCTCCGGCGCCGACCACCTCCTGGTCCGCGACGACGACGGCCGCTGCGCCGGGCTGCTGACCCGCCTGCACCTCGCCCCGTTCCAGACCCGCACCCGGTCCACCGAGCGCACCCCGGTCCGCGACATCGCCTTCGACCGCGCCCCGTTCGCCACCGCCGACATGCCCGCCGCCACCGCAGCCTCCGCCATGCGCGCCCGAGGCCTGGCCGTGTGGCCGGTCGTCGACCCCGACGGCCACGCCATCGGCCTGCTCGGCCTCTAGACCAGCCCGTCGGCCCGGGCACACCGACAGCCGCCGCATCCGCCTGGGAAGACTTCGCCTCCCCTTTCGGCCCGTGCCTCGCCGCCATGACCCTCCTCCAGACCGTGGACGCGCCGGGACGACCGGGCGGCACAGGATCCTGGAATCCCCTCTGCGCGGAAGCGGGTTCCGCGGGGGCGGGGCTCACCCGCGGCACCTGGTCGAGGCTTGGTGGGGGTGCAGCAGGACTGCGACCGGCGGGGGCGAGTTCAGCACGTGGGGTTCCGTGCCCGTTTCGCGGGCCTTCAGGTGGGCGCGGACGAGGGCGTCGAGGCCGCCGGGGTCGAAGAACACGACCCGGAACACGTCGACCACCGACTCCGGCCGGACGGAAGGGACGTCCAGGGGCTGTCCACGGCGGCCGGCAGCGGGCCGGTCTCCCGGTCGCGCTCGCCCACCGGGTCGGGAATCAGGCCGCCCATTCCCGCTCACAGACGGATTCGGTGTCCCGCCCGCTGCCAACGCTCGCGCGACGCGGGAGTCGCGAACGGGCCGTCGGGGGCTGTCGGCCCAGGGGGTGGGAGGGTGGGCCAGGCCCGTTCACGAGGGGAGTCCGGTCCGGGCCCACCTGGGGCACGCGTCATGCCCCGGGCGGAACCGTGGTGAACAAACGCCCTGTGTGACTCCACCAGGACGCAGAGCCGTGGCCCCGGGCGGCCCGGGGCCGCCCGGCGATCGGTGGCCGGAGCTGCTCGCTCGCGGGGCGGCCTGCGGTGAGCACCTGCCGCTCACGGCAGGCCGGTCTCGTCGGCCTGGCGGGCGGGTCAGGTGTCCGCGGTGGGCTCCTGCTGGTGTTGGGTGCGGCGGAGTTGTTCGTTGAGGCGTAGGGCTTCTTCGAGTTGGTCTTCGAGGATGACGATGCGGCAGGCGGCTTCGATGGGGGTGCCCTGGTCGACGAGGTCGCGGGCGCGCATGGCGATCCGTAGCTGGTAGCGGGAGTAGCGGCGGTGGCCGCCGTCGGAGCGTAGCGGGGTGATGAGGCGGTGTTCGCCGAGGGCCCGGAGGAAGCCGGGGGTGGTTCCGGTCATCTCGGCGGCGCGGCCCATGGTGTAGGCGGGGTAGTCGTCGTCGTCGAGCTTGTCGGGTGTGTCGGGGCTGGCCGTTGTCGTCACTGCACCTCTCTGGTTCTCGGGGAGAACGCGTCGAGGGGCCCCGGGGCCGTGTCGGCTCCGGGGCCCCGAAGGGGGAACAACACCATCTACCGGCCTGGGCCGGTCCTTCTACTTCCGCACTGCCCCGGGGGAGGGGTGTGCGGGGATCGCGTATGCGTGACCGGAAACCACCGTCCTTGCGTTGGGGTCCGCGGTGTCCGCCCGGACGAGTGTTCACGGGCCGGGCGATCCTGATGGCGCTTGCGCCCTCCGTTCATCCTCTGTACTGAACTGTCACTTTCGTACTGCTGGTACTGCACTCACTGAACTGCGTACTGCTGATCGGTGGCCCTGACGGCCCACCCGGTCCGGCAGTCAGCCCCGTCGCCGCCCTGCACCTGCCTGGCTTCGGAACTCCACTGCCGCACCGAACTGCGAACTTCTGTCCAACAACCCCGGCCAGTTCGTGTCTGGCCGGTATCGCCGACTGCTGTCTACGAGAGAAACGTTAGGCCCACCCGCGAGCAATGTCTACTCCGGCGCGCATAGATTTTGCGGTGCCCGCGAGCGAGGTCCTGTCCCGCTGTGTGGCGGCGGCAACCCCCCGAGCCGCCGCCGCGCGCCCGACGTACCCAGCGAGACCACGCCGGGAGGCGGGAATGGAAGAACCGGTGCCGGCAGCACCGGAGACGGCCCGGGACGGGCAGGCGGACCTGGTCGAGGCGATCACCGTGTGTTCGGGCTCGGCCCGACCAGGCGAAGCAAGCCGCCCGGCGCGGGTGCTTACTGTCCGGACGACACGGCGGATCGCCGCGCTTACCGTTGGAAGGTGCCGGCGAAGGGAGAGCCGTGATGATCAGGGCAGAAGACATCCGTGAGTGGCGTACCCATGACGTCGTCGACCCTGACGGCCACAAGATCGGGACGCTGGAGGCGGTCTACGTCGACACCAGCACCGATGAGCCGGCCATGGCCACGGTCCAGATCGGACTTCCCACCCGCCACCGCCTGGTCTTCGTCCCTCTCGACGGGGCCTCGGTCGGCCCCGGGTACGTGAAAGTGGCCTACGCCAAGGCGCTGGTCAAGGACTGCCCTGCGATCGGTACCGACGACGTCCTGCCCGCCGAGGACGAGGAGGCCGTCTTCCGGCACTACGGCCTCCCCTATCAGCAGGGCGTCGCGGGAGAGCGTCAGCTCGCCCGTCGCTGAACCGGTCCGTCCCCAGAGGGGGCATGTGCTGGTCCTGTTCCTCCTGTGCTGTCGTCATGGCGGTCGCCCGGGGGTGCTCACGGGCCGGCCGGGGGCGTGCGGCGCTGCCGTCCGCTGTCGGCGCGCAGCTGTTCGGTCCGGGCGGTGAGCTCATCGAGGCGGTCGGCGATCGTCGGGTGGCCCGCCTCCAGGAAAGGCCGGGTCTCGGCGAGCGGGGCGAGCAGGTGGGCGGGGTCGCTGGTGCCGAGCGCTTCCAGCAGGCGTTCTATGGCGGGGGCCGCCGAGGTGGTGAGGCCGTCCAGGGCGCCGATCTGTCCGGCGAGGCGGCGCAGGTCGGCGGCGTTGTCGCGGGCCCAGGTGGTCACCGCGCGGTCGGCGGCGCGCTGGTCGCGGGTGGCCTGGACGCGCTGCTCGCCGGTGCTGCCCGCCTCGGTGCCGGCCTCGGCGTCGGGGCGCATGCGCAGGTAGCGGCGCTCGGCGGCCTGGCGGCTCTGGACGCCCATCGGTTCGGCGAGGTCGGCCCAGGTGGCCCCGGCGCCGCGGGCGGTCTCGATCAGCCCGGTCTCCCAGCCGGCGAGTTCCTCGCGGAGGTGGCGCAGCAGCAGGAGCGCGGACAGGGCCTGCCGAGGGTCGCTCTGGTCCGCGTTGTCCGGGGGCGCGTGGCGGGCGGTGCGGGCGGCGGCGTCCATCATGCCCAGCGCGGCGGCGGCGGCCAGGAACGAGGCCGGGCCGACCCCGGCCGTACCGGTGTCCTGCGTATCCATGTCGTCACTCTTTCGCTGACTGGGAGTTTGTCATCGTCAGGATGACATGCTACAACGGTTCGTGTCGCGCCGCACCGGTGCGAGCAAGAGCTTCTGGACCGGAGGTGTCCGACGATGTCCATGCGCACTGCGGTGACCCACCAGGCGCCCCCCGGGTCCTGGTCGCGCCCGGCCCCGATTCCGATGGACGCCTGGCGCGAGGGCGACCGTTTCGTGATCGCGCTCGACCTGCCCGGCGTCCCGCTGGAGGCGATCGAGGTCGACGTCCTGGGCCGGGTGGTGACCGTGAAGGCCGAACGCCGTCCCACTCCGCGCGGCGAGAATGCGCGCACCCGGCTCGCCGAGCGTTCCCACGGGGTGTTCGAGCGCCGGATCCAGCTGGCCGACAGCCTCGACCCGGGCCGTATCGCGGCCCACCTGCAGGACGGCGTCCTGACCCTCACCGTCCCCGTGACCTCGGCCTCCCGGCCCCGCAAGATCACCATCCGGGCCGGCGAGGCCGGACAGTCGTCGCCCGTGGAGAGCGGACAGGCCGTTCCCGCGGCGGCGTGACCCCCGCGCGAGGTCGCCCCCCCGCCCCCCTGGCCGCAGCTCTTCAGTTGCGGGCACGGCAGGCCGGAGCCGGACCTGTCGCAGGTGACCTTCGTTCACTGCCGGGTTCACTGCCGACCGCCCGGGTGCGCCGCCGCCCGCGAGCGCGCCATGGCAGCGCCCGCCCGTCCGCGCGGCACCCCGGTCGCCGGTGGCCTGTCCACGGAAGGCCGCCGACGCCGGGCCCTGTTCCCTCAGGACGCCTGACCATCCGTCCTGTCATCCATTCGGCGACACATTCCCACCTGTCGCCGAACAGGTGACACGTCAGGACGGGTGCGTGAGCGCGTCGAAGTCGCCCGTTGATTCGACGAGGAGGTACTCGACGATGTTGATGCGCACTGACCCCTTCCGCGAGCTGGACCGTCTCACCCAGCAGTTCTTCGGCACGACCGGCACGTGGTCGCGCCCGTCCGCGATGCCGATGGACGCCTGGCGCGACGGCGACACGTTCTACGTCCAGTTCGACCTTCCTGGCATCAGCCCGGAGGCGATCGACCTGGACGTCGAGAAGAACACGCTCACCGTCAAGGCCGAGCGCCGTCCCACGGAGCGCGGTGGCAACGCCGAGGTCCAGCTCTCCGAACGCCCCTTCGGGGTCTTCTCCCGGCAACTGTTCCTCGGCGATGCCCTCGACGCCGAGCACGTCACCGCCTCCTACGAGGCAGGCGTACTCACCCTCACCATCCCGGTCGCCGAGACCGCCAAGCCCCGCAAGATCCAGATCAGCGGCGGCAGCGACCGCAAGGAACTCCGGGCCTGACCCCCGTCGGGCCTGGCGCCCCGGAGGAAACGGTGCCGCGCGGGCGGAACAGTCCCCCCGGCCGCCCGCGCCGCGCCCCAACCCCGACCCTGCGCCGAACCGCGCAGGGCGCCGATCTCCAGGCCCGACCTTGGCCCTCGGGCCTGGAACCCCAGGAAAGGGTCGGCTGCCGCGCGGAACCACGGGCTTTCTCCCGGGGCATGCCGCGCGGCAGCCCGGTCAGCCGTGATGCGTGCGACATGACCGCGCAGAACCTGGCGCACAGCGGCTGTCTGGTCGACCGGCGTGTAGGCCCGGGCGATGTCGTCGACGAGCTTGCCGGTCTCGGCGCCGCAGCGTCGCATCCAGGTCAGGACGGGGCTGTGGGCGTACTCGGCCTGGGTGAGCTGGGTCGAGACGGTGGTCCTGGCGGTCAGCGCGGCCTGGACCGGCTTCTCCGGCTCCTCGCTCAGCGTCTTGGCGATGCCTGCGGGGCCCGCAGGTCGGCCGGTTGGATCACGATCCTGCCGGACGTGTCCTTGTCTCCCATGTGGGTTCCCCTCCCCGGGTGCGGATGCGTGCGCCGTACCCGCCCGCAGAAACCTGGGCGGGCAGGGGGTGCTCCGCATCCGTACGGATACTCGGATGCTCTCGGCGCCACTGGCCGGGGTTGCAGACGTCGAGAGTTCCCGGCGGCGCTGTGACGGCTCGGCTCCGTGGCGGCTTCAACGGGGGGAGCGGGGTGGCGGCCCTCAGCGCCGCCACCCCTTGTGGCTTCTCGGCACCGGGGTGGTGGTTCGTTGAGCCAAACCCCACGGTGGGGTGAAGTCCGGTGGGGCTCGGCGACGTTCCTAGAGGGCGGCGAGCTGTTCGTCGAGGTCGTCGAGGCCGAGGGAGCCCTGGGCGAGTGCGTTCATGTGCCAGGTCTTGAGGTCGAAGTCGGCGCCCTGGCGGCGGCGGGCCGCTTCGCGTCCGCGCAGCCAGGTGCGTTCGCCGAGCTTGTAGCCGATGGCCTGGCCGGGCCAGCCGAGGTAGCGGACGATCTCGCTGTCGCGCAGCTCGGCGGGGCTGCCGTTGTACGTGGCCATGAACTCCGTGGCGAGCTCGGGGGTCCAGCGCTCGCCGGGGTGGAAGCCCGAGTCGGCGGGGATGGCCAGGCCCAGGTGCATGCCGATGTCGATGATCACCCGGATGGTGCGCAGCATCTGTTCGTCGAGGAAGCCGAGGCGGTGCGCCGGGTCGTCGAGGAAGCCCAGTTCGTCCATCAGGCGCTCGGCGTACAGCGCCCAGCCCTCGACGTTGGCGCTGACCATGCCCAGCGTGGTCTGGTAGCGGCTGAGCCGGTCGGCGAGGGCGACCCACTGGGCGAGCTGCAGGTGGTGGCCGGGGACGCCCTCGTGGTACCAGATGCTGACGAGCTGCCAGGTCGGGAAGGAGTCCCGCCCGAGGGTGGGCAGGTAGGTGCGGCCGGGGCGGCTGAAGTCCAGGCTGGGGCTGGAGTAGTACGGCGAGGCCGAGCTGCCCGTCGGAGCGATCCGGGACTCCACCCGGCGCAGCGGGCCGGTGATGTCGAAGTGGGTGCCGTCGAGGGCGGTGATCGCCCCGTCCATGACCTGCTGCAGCCAGTCGCGGATCGCCTCCTCGCCCTCGACCGCGTGGCCGTTCCGCTCCAGGTGGTGCATCGCCTGGAGGGCCCCCGCCCCGGGCAGCACGCGCTCGGCCTCGGCGCGCATCTCGGCGGCGGTCCGGTGGAACTCGCTCCAGGCCCACGCGTAGGCCTCGTCCAGATCGGGCTCGGCTCCGGTGTGATGGCGTACGGCGAGCCGGTAGCGGTCCCGGCCGACGGCGTCCGGGGTGCCGACGGTGGCCGGCGCGTAGGCGTCGCGCAGCCAGTCGCGGAACTCGGCGACGGCGGCGGTGGCCCGGAGCGCGGCGGCGTCGAGTTCGCCGCGCAGCCGCTCGGGGCCGGGGGCGACGAAGTCGGCGAACCAGCCGGCGTTCGAGGCGTTCCCGGTGTTCCCGGAGTCTGCGGCGGTCCCGGCGCTTTCGCCGGTCCAGGCGGTGAGCTGGTCGATGACGGTGGCGGCCTGGCGGGGCGCGACGAGCAGGCGCCGGGACATGCCCTCGGTGAGGGTCGCGCGGTACCCGTCGAGCGCGGCGGGCAGGTTGCGCATCCGGCCGGCCACGGCGGCCCAGTCGTCGTCGGTGGCGGTCGGCATGTAGGTGAAGATGTCGCGGACCCGGTGGACGTGCGCGCCGATGTTGCGCAGCTGGCGGAAGTTCTCGCCGGAGTCGTGCACGGCCAGTTCGGCGGTCAGGCGTTCGCGGAGCAACCGGGCGCAGGCGCGGTCGGCGGCGGCCGCTGCGGGGTCCGTGGGGTGAGTGGGGTCCGTGGTGGCGGCGTCGAGTGCGGTGAGGGTGTGGCGGGCGAGGTCGGCGAGCGCTTCGAGTCCTTCCGGTGAGAGGTCCGGCTGTCGGTCGTCCCCCGGGTGCAGCCCCAACCAGGCGGCCTGCAAAGGGTCGTGGGCGGCGACCTGGTCGAGATGGCGGTCGGCGATGGTGCGAGCGGTGATCGTTTCAGCTGCCATGGCGCCATGATGGCGCACCCGTCGTGGCCCGCCCAGCGGCGGGGAGAACGGTGTGGTGGGTGGACGGACCGTCGTGGCAGCCGAGCCGAGCGGACGAGTGCCGGGCCCTCCTCAGTCCGCGTGGGAGTCGCGCAGCAGCTTCTTGTCCGGCTTGCCCACGGCCGTCAGCGGGATCCGAGGCATCAGGTGCAGCGCCTCCGGCGCGTACATCCGGCCCTTGTGGGCGGTGACGAACGCGCGGACCTCGTCCAGTTCGGGCCGCCGCCCCGGTGCGGGGACGACGGCGACGTGGATGTGCTCCGCCTCCTGGGCGTCCCGCACCCCGTAGACCGCGCACTGGGCGATCGCCGGGTGGGTCAGGAGCAGTTCCTCCACCTCGGCGGGGTAGACGTGCCCGCCGACCACGATGATCTTGTCCTTGAGGCGGTCGGCCAGGTAGAGGTAGCCGTCCCCGTCGAGGTAGCCGATGTCGCCGGTGTTCAACCAGCCGTCGCGCAGCACCTCGGCGGTGAGGTCGGGCCGCTTCCAGTACCCGGCCATCACGGTCGCCGAGCGGACGTGGATCTCGCCCTGTTCGCCGGTCGGCAGCTCGGTGCCGTCGTGGTCCCGGATCGTCACCTCGACGCCCGGGAGCGGCCTGCCGACCGAGAGTTGACCGCCGGGCCCGATCCGGTCGTGCTCGTGCGGGGCGAGCATCGAGATGTTCTGCGCCTCCGACTGCCCGTAGCCGCTCACCAGGACCGGTCCGAACACCTTGATCGCCTCCCGCACCCGCGACGGCGAGGCGGCGCAACCCCCGTACGAGATCCGGCGCAGGCTGGACAGGTCGGTGCGGCCGATCGCCGGGTGGTCGAGCAGCTGGTACAGCAGCGGCGGGAGCACCCAGAGGTCGGTGATGCGCTCGCGCTCGATCGCGGCCAGGACCTCGCCGGCGTCGAAGGAGCGCTGGATCACCACCGAGCCGCCGCTGTGGAAGGTCAGGTCGGAGAACAGGCCGGCGAGGTGGGCGAGGGAGGTGGCGGCGAGGTAGCGGGGCGGGGCGGCGTCCGGGTCGTTGCCGCCGTACGCGACGTCGAAGATGCGCCGGTACGGGCCGTGCAGGCTGCGGATGCCCTTCGGGATGCCGGTGGTACCACCGGTGTGACGAATCGTCACATCGTCCTCCGGGCCGACCCGGACGGCCGGGGGCACGGCGGGGTGGTGGGCGGAGGCCGCGATGACGTCCTCGCCGATCGCTTCGGCGCCGGGGCCGGGGCGATCGGCGTCGGGGCCCGCCGCTTCCGGGCCCGGGCCGAGGGTGAGGACGGTCGGGATGGCGACCAGCGGCAGCAACTCGGCTGCCGTACCGTACCGTTCGGCGTCCACGAGCAGGATGGCGGTGTCGACACTGGTCGTGATCCCGGCCAGGACCGGCGCGCTCATCCCGTCGTACAGGTTCACCACCCGCGCCCCCGCCAGCCCGGCCGCGTAGCGGGCGCTCAGCGCCTCGGCGGTGTTGCCGGTCAGCAGGGTCACGGTGGTGCTGCGGCCCGCGCCCCGGGCGACGAGTTCACGGGCCAGGCGGTAGGTGGCGGCGGCGAAGTCGCCGGCGGTGATCACCGCGCCGTCAGCGGTGGTGATCGCCCGCCGGTCGGGATCGGAGGCGAGGGAGCGCAGGACCAGGGCGGGGGCGCTGACGAACTCCGGCTCGGGAATGGCCACTTCTTGTGGGTGGTTCGCAACCATACTCCGAGAGTAGTCCCATCCTCTCTGCCCGGTCGGCGAGTTGGCCTTTCGGATCACCCGTGCGCCGGCCCGGGGGGCGGCTCAGAACGCCGTCGGCGAGCGCAGGGCGAGGTCGGTCACGGCGGCCCAGTGCTCGTCGAGGGGCAGTGACGATCACACAGCCCTGCTGGGAGGGCAGCCGGGGGAGCAGCGCGCTGCGGCAGCCGTGGCTGTGGTGGACCTCGACGGGCGTGCGGACGCCGTCGAGGCGGAGTGCGCCGGTGGTGGTCTCCGTGTCGAGGAAGCCGATCGTCTCTCCCAACGGGCCGTCGGAGATGGTTGGTTGACCAGCATCGCCGAGTGGGGGTGCGGCTTCGCTGCGCGGGAAGTCGGTGGGGTCGACTTCCGGTGCGCGGCCTGGGCTTTCAGATGGTGCGGGTGGCGGTGCGGGTGGCTTGGGTGCGGCAGTGGGCGAGGGCGTACTTGATGCGGGTGTCGGGGTTGGGGGTGGTGGTGAGGAGTTCG
>NZ_JBFBOC010000036.1:0-62391 GCF_040685975.1 Kitasatospora sp. NPDC086791
GCCGCCGTCCGGGTCGCCGTCGCCCTGGCCGAGCGCTACCCGGCCGAGGTGGGGGAGGTGGCGCCCGCCGACCTGCACCGGCGGCAGATCGGCTGGTACCGGACGTGGGCGGAGGGCCTGCAGGCCTGGCTGCGCCGTGGCAAGGACCCGCAGGCGGTGGTCGACCCGCGCTGGCCCGCCCGCTGACCACCCCGGCGCACCGCGTACTGGGCGCCCCGGCGCCCCGTTCCCGGGTGCGCCGGTCCTGCGGGCTGCCGCACGGTCACCTCCGGCCGTCGAGCAGGGCCGCCTTGGCGCGCTCGAACTCGACGGCGTCGAGGGAGCCTTCGCGGTGGAGCGCGGCCAGCCGCTCCAGCTCGGCGGTGAGCGGCGGGCGGGCGTCCTGCGGGGCAGCGGCGTCGGGCCGCAGTTCCCCGACGGCGGCGGTGGCCGGGTCCTGCGGGTCGTAGCGGACGGCGACGCGGCTGCCGACCCGGGGCGCGTCGTAGACGGGGTAGGTTCCGGTGTGCCTGCGGGCGTGTTCGGTGCCGTCGGCCGCCAGGTACCGGACGGTGAGCCGGAGTTCGACCGCGTGGTCCTCGGTGGAGTGCAGGGCCTCGGCCGCGGTGACGGTGCCGGTGGTGCTGACGCCGTGCGCCTCCAGCCGGCGCGCGGTGGCCAGGGCGGTCAGGTACGCCCGGCGTTGCCGCGCGCGCCGGGGCCGGGCCAGGACGGCGGCGGGCACCGCGACGACGGCGGCCGTCGCGGCGGCGGCGAGCAGCCAGGGGTGGGTGCGGCCCTCGGTGCGGGCCGCGCCGAGCAGCCCGGCGGCCAGGGCGGCGAGCAGGACCGGGGCGAGCGGCAGCAGCCGGGGCGCGCCGGCCGTCCGACGGCCCGTGGCGGCGGCCGTGCCGACCAGACCGAGGCCGCCGGCGAGGAGTCCGCCGAAGAGCTGGACGGCGGTGATCGGGCCGCCGTGGCAGGGCGG
This sequence comes from Kitasatospora sp. NPDC086791, assembly GCF_040685975.1. Taxonomy (NCBI): domain Bacteria; kingdom Bacillati; phylum Actinomycetota; class Actinomycetes; order Kitasatosporales; family Streptomycetaceae; genus Kitasatospora; species Kitasatospora sp. NPDC086791. Next base: position 968 of record NZ_JBFBOC010000036.1, read on the forward strand.
GACCTCGCAGTCGTCGGGGCCGCCGATCAGCACGACGGCGGTGGACAGGAGCCATCCGCCGCCGGCGCAGAGCAGCCCCCAGCAGATCGCGGCGAGCGTCCGGCCGAAGCCCATCCGCAGTGCGCGGGAAGGGAGTTGATCGTCCGTCGGACGCTTCGTCGTCATGGCCGGATGCTAGTGGGGCGCCCGGCCGCGGAGAACGACCGCCCGCCGATCACCGGGTGAACGGCGGGCGAACAGGGTGACAGGTCCAGACCGCGCGCTACGCCGCCGGGAAGTCGAAGGTGTACCCCTGGGCGACCAGCCAGGGCAGCAGCTGCTTGAGCGCGGCCACGGTCTGGCTGCGGTCGCCGCCGCCGTCGTGCATCAGGATCACGCCGCCCGGCTTGAGCTGCTGCTGCACGGTGGAGACGATGGCCGGCACGCCGGGGCGGGACCAGTCGCGCGGGTCGACGGACCAGCCGAGCGAGGACATCCCGAGGCCCGCGGTGATCTGCTCGTTGTCGGCGTTGAAGCCGCCGCCCGGGGCGCGGAACCAGCCGACCTGGGTGCCGGGGCCGCCGGCCTGGACGATCATGTCCCGGGCCGCGGTGATCTCGGACACGGCCCTGTCGTGCGGGAGCTTCGCGAACGGCTGCGGGTGGTGGACGCTGTGGTCGCAGAGCCGGTGCCCGGCGGCCAGGACGCGCTTGACCATGGCCGGGTTGGCGGCGGCGTTCTGGCCGATCTCGCAGAAGGTGGCCTTGGCGTGGTACTGGGCGAGCAGGTCGAGGATCTGGCCGGTCGCGGGGCCGGGGCCGTCGTCGAAGGTGAGCGCGACGGTGCGGCCGCCGGAGGCGGTGGAGCCGATCACCGTGCCCGCCCCGTGGCGCTCGGGCGGCCCGGCCGGCGCGGAGGTCGCGGCGGGGGAGGCCGGCGCACCGGTCGCGGCCGGGGAGGAGGCGTCGGCGGGCTTGGCCGTGCGCGGCTTCGCGGGGCCGGCCGGAGCCGTCGGGGCGGAGGACCCGGCGGAGCCCGGGGCCGGCGGCACCCCGTCGGAGCCGGGCGTCGGCGCGATGGTGGCCGCCGCCGTTCCGCCCGGCTGCGCGGCGACCGGCGGCTGTGCGGAGACCGGCGACTGCGCGGCCGAGGTGCCCGGCGACTGCAGCGCCCCGCTGGCGGTGCCGCACGCGGTCAGCCCCAACAGGCCGGCCACCGCGACGCAGCCCGCGATCAGCCGGCGCCGGGAGCGGGACGGTCGGGTCGGGGCGGAGGGGTGGCGGGCGGTCCGGTGCATCACGGCGGCTCCTGAGGTGCGAGTACGGTGCCGATCCCTCGGGTCAGGATGACTGTCCGATAGGACGCCCACCGTACGTGCCGCGGTTGCGCGCCGGACCTCTTCCTCCCGGGACTCTTCTCACACCCGCCCGGGTTGGCGTCCGCCCGCGGACCGGGGTATCGCCCGGCCGTCAGAACGGGTACCAGCGCACTCCGGTGGCACCGTCCCGCAGCGAGTCGACCCGCCGCCGGAACTCCGCCAGGGCGGCCGGGTTGCTCGCCGCCTGCTGCGCGACCCAGGAGGCGCTGGCGGTCTCCCGGGCGCCGCGCAGCACCGTGAAGCCGGGCCACTCGCGCACGTCCCAGCCGTACGCCGCGGTGAAGGCGTCGTACTCCTCGCCGGGCACGCCGTAGCGGTCGTGGGCGAGCGCGAGCACCACCAGGTCGTGCTCCCGCAGGTCGGCGGCGACGAATTCGAGGTCGAGCAGCACCGGCCCGTCCGGGCCGACGTGGACGTTGCGCGGCAGCGCGTCGCCGTGGATCACGCCGGGGCGCAGCCGCGGGGCGAGGTCGGGCAGGGCGGCCTCGAAGGCGTCCCGGCGGTGGCGCAGGAAGGCGACGTCCGCGGGGTCGACGTGGCCCTCGGCGGAGGCCAGCCAGCGTTCCACCGGGGCCAGCAGGTCGCGCCGGCCGAGCGGGACGGGCGGCACCGGCAGCCGGTGCAGGGTGCGCAGCAGCGGGGCGAGGTCGACCGGGCGGGCGGGGCGGACGGCGGGCGCGAGCCGGTGCCAGAAGGTGACCGGGTGCCCCTCGGCGAGCTGCGGCTCGGGCGCCACCGCGTCGTACGGGCGCACCACCGGGACACCCTGCCCGGCCAGCCAGTGCGCGACGGTCAGCTCGCGGTGCGCCCGCCCGGACAGTTCGGGGCCGCGGCCGACCTTGGCGACCACGGCCGGGTCACCGAGGTCGAAGACGGCGTTCTCGCCGAGCGCGAGCAGCCGGGCGTCCTCGGGGCCGGGCAGGCCGACGGATCCGCAGGCGCGGGCGAGCAGCAGCCGGGCGCGGCCCTCGTCGAAGGGGATCATGACTGGGCTCCGTTCCGGCGGTGTGCACCCGGGAGGCCCCGGGCGGTGATCATCATGACGCACGGACGCCGGGCCCCGCGCGTCGCGGGGCCCGGCGTGGTCGGCGTCACCGGCGTCGGGTCAGACCCCGACCCTCCGGTGCCGGGCGGTGCCGTCCGCGGGGACGGCGGGCTCCCCGTGCGGGGCGTCCGCGGCGCCCGGCGCCGGGACGGACTCGCCGTGCGACAGGTTCGGCAGCCAGCCCAGCCAACGCGGCAGGTACCAGTTGCGCTCGCCGAGCAGGCTCATCACCGAGGGCAGCAGCACCGCGCGGATCACCGTGGCGTCGATCAGCACGGCGACCGCCAGGCCCACGCCCATCTGCTTCATCGCCTGCATGGACAGGGTGCCGAAGACCGCGAACACCGCGACCATGATCACCGCGGCGCTGGTGACCACCCCGGCCGTGGAGCGGATGCCGTGGGCGATGGCGGCCCGGGTCGGCAGCCCGCGGTCGTGGCCCTCCTTGATCCGGGAGACCACGAACACGTGGTAGTCCATCGAGAGCCCGAAGAGGATCACGAAGAGGAACAGCGGCACCCAGGACTCCACCGCGCCGACCCCGGCGGTGCCCAGCAGCGAGGCGCCCACGCCGTGCTGGAAGACCAGCGTCAGCACCCCGTACGCGGCGCCCACCGAGAGCAGGTTGAGCACCACGGCGGTGCCGGCCACGGCCAGCGAGCGGAAGGAGGTGAGCATCAGCAGGAAGGCGAAGGCGACCACGAAGCCGAAGACCAGCGGCATCGAGCCGGTCATCTTGGCGTTGAAGTCGTACGACCCGGCGGTGCGCCCGGTGACCGGGGCCTCGGTGCCGGGCACCTTGAGGACGGTCGAGGGCACCAGGTCCTCGCGCAGGGACTTCAGCGCGGCGTTGCTGGTGGCGTCGTTGCCGGAGCCGTTGAGCGGGATGTCGACGGTGGCGACGTTCTGGTCGGCGTGCACGGTGACCTCCACCGGTCCGTGCATCCGCCCGTCGGCCAGTGCCCTCGCCTTGAGGTCGGCGATCGCGGCGGTCATCGCGGGGGAGCCGATGTCGGTGGCCTTGATGACGACGGTGGCCGGGGCCGGGCTGCCGGGGAACGCGGCCTCGATCTTCTGCGAGGCGGCGACCAGCGGGTTGCCCGCGGGCAGCTGCTGCCGGAAGGTCAGGTTGGCGGTGTGCATGGTGACCATCGGCGCGGCCAGGGCGAGCAGGAAGGCCCCGGCGAGCACGGTGGAGGCGAGCGGGCGGTTCAGCACCGGGGTCAGCACCGCGTTCCAGAACCGTCCGCCGGTCCGGGCGGAGTCCGCGCGGCGGAGCTTGGCGAGCAGCGGCACCCGGCCCCGGTCGACCCGGTCGCCGAGCATCGACAGCAGGGCGGGCAGCACGGTCAGCGAGCCGAGCACGGCGGTGATCACGACCAGGATGGTGGCGAAGGCCATCGCCCGGAAGTCGGCGATCCCGGTGAGGAACATGCCGGCCATGGCGACCACCACGGTGACGCCGGAGACCAGCACCGCCCGGCCGCTGGTGGCGGCGGCGACGGCCAGCGCGGTGTCCGCGTCGTGTCCGGCGGCCCGCTCCTCGCGCTCGCGGCGCAGGTAGAAGAGGCAGTAGTCGACGCCGACGGCGAGGCCGACCAGCAGCATCACCGAGCTGGCGTCGTTGCTGGTGTGCAGCAGGCCGCTGCTGAGCGCGACCAGCCCGGACGCCGCGACGAACGCGGTCAGCGCGAGCACCACCGGCAGCACGGCGGCGACCAGCGCGCCGAAGGCGATCAGCAGGATGCCGAGGGCGAGCGGCACGGCCGTCCACTCGGCGCGGGAGAAGTCGTTCTTGAACTGGTCCTGGATCCACTTGCCGGAGCTGGCGTCGCCGAGCTCGACCACGGTCAGGCCGGGGTTGCGGGTCTGCACGGCGGCCACCGCGTCCATCACCGGGGTGACGTTCGCGACGGCCTCGTCCCCGGTGCCCTTGAGCGTGACCAGGACGAGCGCGGAGTGGCCGTCCGGGGAGACCGCCTTGGTGTCGTAGGGCGAGCGGACCTCGGCGGCCTTGCCGGTTCCCTGCACGGCGGTGACCACCTGGCCGACGGCCGCGCGGAAGTCGGGGTCGTCGGCGCTGCGGGTGGCGCTCTGGACCAGGACGGTCTCGCTCGCCGGGCTGGTCAGGCCCGCCTCGTCGAGGATCCGCGCGGCCCGGGACACCTGGCCGGGCATCGACTCGGCCTCGGTCACCTTGGTGCTGCCGTGCATGCCGCCGAGCACGGTGGCCAGCACGACGAAGAGCAGCCAGCCGAAGACGGCGGTCTTCCGGTGCCGGGCGCTCCAGGCGCCCATCGTGGCGGCCATGCCGAGTCTTGTCTTCACGGGTATCACGGGTGGTTCCCCCCTGGGAGAGCGGCGGTCGTCGCCGGACGGGAGCGGAGGCGGCCGTGGTCCCCGGCGTCGCCCTGCGCTGCGCGCCGGGTGCGGATCCGGCGTCGCCACAGACACTAGGGAAGCGGCCGTCGACCGGTAATCCGGCTGGCGGGTGACCCTTCCCTGGTGCTCGCCTCGGGGGAGGGGTGGGGTTTTCCCTACCCCCCGACCCTGAGATCTCCTCCTGGGGGAAGGGGGCACGACTCCACCCTGAGGGGGAGGTGACTCCACCCGGAGCACGAGGTCGACGGGGGCTGGGTCGGGAGAAACTGGGTCGGGGCCGTTTCCGGGGCGGTCCTTCGTACGGGGGTTGAAAATGCGGGGGCTACTTGCCGGGCGGCAAGCAAGTGCTCGTAGGATGATGCCCAGTCACTTACCTGCCGACCGGCAAGGCGTGTCGCCGGACACGTCCTGACCGGTCCTGCCGTCGCCCATCGTCCCGTCCCAAGGGCTGCGGTGAGCCATGCCCAGGAGGCATCACGAGCATGTTCCACCGACTAGGACACTTCGTCGTTCGCCGTGCGTGGTGGGTGATCCTCGCGTGGGTCGTCGCGATGGTCGCCATCGTCGCGTCGGCCCCGAAGGTCACCTCGCAGACGGACGAGTCCGCGTTCCTGCCCAAGCACTACGAGTCCATCCAGGCGGCGCAGCTCCAGGAGCAGGCCTTCCCGTCGAGCTTCACCCCCTCCGCGCTGCTGCTCTTCGAGCGCACCGACGGCCAGGCGCTGAACGACGCCGACCAGGCCTCGATGGACAAGGTCGTCAACGGTCTGACCGACGCGCACATCCCTGCGGTCGAGAAGATCCTGCCGGTCGACGCCAAGACCTCGAAGTCCAAGGACGGCAAGTACGCGCTGTCCATGGTCGCCATCGACAAGACCAAGATGCAGAGCGAGGAGTACCCCGACGCGGCCAAGAAGCTGCGCGAGGAGGGGGCCAAGCTCGCCGACGGCACCGGGCTGAAGTTCCGGGTCGGCGGTCAGGCCGCCAGCTCCCTGGACCAGAAGGACGCCTCCGGCGCCACCGACGCCATCGTCCTGTTCGGCAGCCTGCTGCTGGTCATCCTGATCGTCGGCGTCATCTTCCGCAGCATCCTGGCCGGCCTGCTGCCGGTCCTCCTCTCGCTGGTCATCGCGATGCCGGTGGCCAACGGCCTGATCGCCGACGCGATCAAGGTGTTCGACCTGAAGTCCTCCCCGATGACCTCCGCGATCCTGATCATCGTGGTCCTCGGCGTCGGCACGGACTACTTCCTCTTCCTGGCCTTCCGCTACCGCGAGCGGCTGCGCCTGGGCGAGGACCGCAAGACGGCCGTGGCCAACGCCGTCGGCCGGGTCGGCGAGGCGATCGCCTCCGCCGCCGGCGCGGTCGCCGTCGCCTTCGCCGTGCTGATCCTCTCCAGCCTGGGCATGTTCACCGCGCTCGGCCCGGCGCTGGCCATCGCGGTCGTCGCGACCGCCCTGGTCTCGCTGACCCTGGCGCCCGCCGTGCTCGCCGTCATCCCGTCCAAGGGCGTGTTCTGGCCCGGCAAGAAGTGGATGCAGGAGCCGACCAACGCCCGCTTCGCCGCGCTCGGCCGGATGACCGGCAAGAAGCCCGGCCTGGTCGCCCTGGTCTCCGGCGGCATCCTGCTGGTGCTGACCCTGGCCGGCGTCAACTACAACGGCACCTACGACCTGGCGGGAAGCTCGATGCCCAAGGGCAAGGAGTCGATCGTCGTCCAGGACAAGCTGATGACCGCGTTCTCGGCCGGCGCCGCCGACCCGAGCCACGTCTACCTGACCAGCACCAACGGCGCCAAGCTTGGCGACGCCGCGATCAAGGACTTCGCCGGCAAGCTCCAGGGCGTCCCCGGGGTGGCGAGCGTGGTCACGCCGAGCGCCGAGAACAAGGCGATCAACGCCGACGGCACCACCGGTGACTTCACCGTGATGCTGAGCGACGCGCCGGCCTCCAACAAGGCCATCGACACCATCGCGAAGGTCCGCGACACCGCCCACGCCTCGGCCCCGGCCGACACCAAGGCCCTGGTCGGCGGCATCACCTCGGTGTACAAGGACATCAACACCGCGATGGTGCACGACTACACGCTGGTCTTCCCGATCGCGGCCGTGCTCATCATGATCATCCTGGGCCTGCAGCTGCGCAGCGTGGTCGCGCCGTGGTACCTGATGGCCTCGGTCGGCCTCGGCTTCGGCGGCACCCTCGGTGCCACCACCATGCTGTTCCAGAACATCAAGGGCGAGCAGGGCCTGATGTTCATGCTGCCGATCTTCATCTACCTCTTCGTGGTGGCGATCGGCACCGACTACAACATCCTGATCATCGCCCGCCTCCGCGAGGAGGCCCGCGAGGGCCGCAACCCGCGCGAAGCGGCCCGCGAGGCCGTCAAGCACGGCGGCCCGACCGTCGCGGCGGCCGGCTTCATCCTGGCGGCGTCGTTCGCGACCTTCATGTTCGCGGGCAACGTGCTCTTCATGGAGCTCGGCTTCTCGCTGGCCTTCGGCATCGTGCTGGCGGCCTTCGTGATGGCGATGTTCTTCACCCCGGCCCTCACCGCGCTGCTCGGCCACCGCGCCTGGTGGCCCGGCCACGCCGACACCCCCGGCCACGGCCACGGTGACGGCCCGACCCCGCTGGCGGGCGCGCACGGCCGGCCGGAGCCGGCCGGGCGGCACTGATCCGGGGGTGACCCCGCGGCCGGTCCGGGAGTGATCCGGGACCGGTCCGGGGGGTCACCCGGGAGTGATCCGGGAAGGTTCCCGGACCGGTCCCGGAACGGCCCGGTGCACAGGCGGCGTCCCGCTTCGGCGGGGCGCCGCCTGCCCTTGTTCCGAGGGCGTCAAACGTGATCTGTTCAGCGGAAAATCCCCGGTCGCCCGGGGTGTCGCCGTGCTACAGTCGATGCAGTTGCAGTTTTGGTTCCCATGAACGTGTATGTGCGCCTGCTGGTTCCAACCAACAGGCGCATTTGTTTTGTCCGGTGTTTCAGTCTCCGGATGGGGATCGCGGCTACTTGGGGATCCACGAGGTGTGGGTCCCTGATGCCCCAGTTAGAGGAGACGGTTATGGCTACCGGCACCGTGAAGTGGTTCAACAGCGAAAAGGGCTTCGGCTTCATCGAGCAGGACGGCGGCGGCGCCGACGTGTTCGCCCACTACTCGAACATCCAGGCTCAGGGCTTCCGTGAGCTGTTCGAGGGCCAGAAGGTCGAGTTCGACGTCACGCAGGGCCAGAAGGGCCCGCAGGCCGAGAACATCCAGATCATCGGCTGACGTCAGCCCACGCTGACTCGCGATCATCGCGAAGCGGGGCCCGCACCGCACGGTGCGGGCCCCCGCTCATGCCGCCGTACGGCCGGGGCGGCAGACACACTCCCGACGGCCGACCCAGCCCGTGACCCGGGCTGCCGATCGACGGACGGAGACTCCGTGACCACCCCTGCCCGCCCGCCGCGCGACCGCGGCCACCGCACCACCGACCAGGCCCGCCGCACCGGCGGCGGCGACCGCCCGCGCAAGCCGCGCGGCCGCGGCGACTCCTCCCGACAGGGCGCCCCCAAGCAGACCCGGGCCGCCGCGCCCGAGGCCGCCGACTTCACCGTCGTCCAGGGCACCCCGCCCCGCCCCCCGGCGGCCACCTTCGCCGAGCTGGACCTGCCCAAGGGGATCCTCTCCGCGCTCGGCCGCGAAGGCGTCACCGAGCCGTTCCCGATCCAGGCCGCCACGCTGCCCGACTCGATCGCCGGGCGCGACGTGCTCGGCCGCGGCCGCACCGGCTCCGGCAAGACCCTGGCCTTCGGCCTGCCGCTGCTCGCCCGCACCGCCGGCAGCCGCGCCGTCGCCCGGCACCCGCTGGCGCTCGTCCTGGTGCCCACCCGCGAGCTGGCCCAGCAGGTCACCGAGGCGCTCACCCCGTACGCGACCGCCGTCAACCTGCGGATCACCACCGTCGTCGGCGGCATGTCGATCAACCGGCAGGCCAACGCCGTCCGACGCGGCACCGAGGTCCTGGTCGCCACCCCGGGCCGGCTGGACGACCTGATCGGGCGCGGTGACGTCAACCTCTCCGACGTGGCGATCACCGTCCTGGACGAGGCCGACCAGATGGCCGACATGGGCTTCCTGCCGCAGGTCAGCAAGCTGCTGGAGCAGGTCGCCGAGGGCGGGCAGCGGATGCTCTTCTCCGCCACCCTGGACCGCAACGTCGACCGGCTGGTCAAGCGCTTCCTGACCGACCCGGTGACCCACTCGGTCGACCCGTCGGCCGGCGCGGTCACCACCATGGACCACCACGTCCTCCAGCTCGACCAGACCGACAAGGCCTCCGCCACCGCGCACATCGCCTCCCGCGACGGCCGCGTGATCATGTTCGTGCACACCAAGCACGGCGCCGACCGGCTCGCCAAGCAGCTGCTCGCCAACGGCGTGAAGGCCGCCGCCCTGCACGGCGGCAAGTCCCAGCCGCAGCGCAACCGGGTCCTGGACCAGTTCCGCGACGGCCACGTCACCGCGCTGATCGCCACCAACGTCGCCGCGCGCGGCATCCACATCGACGGCCTGGACCTCGTCGTCAACGTCGACCCGCCGGTCGACCACAAGGACTACCTGCACCGCGGCGGCCGCACCGCCCGGGCCGGCGAGTCCGGTACGGTCGTCACCCTCGTGCTGCCCGAGCAGCGCCGCGAGGTCAACCGGCTGATGACGGTGGCCGGCATCCGCCCGACCGTCACCAAGATCCGCCCCGGCGACGCCGACCTGGCCCGGATCACCGGCGCCCGCACGCCGAGCGGCGTCCCGGTCACCGTGGCGGTGCCGGTGGTCCAGGCGGCCGCCGCGCCGGCGGAGGAGACGGCCGGCGGGCGCGCCGGGTCCAAGGCCGGTGCCCAGCGCCGCCGTCCCGGCAAGCGCTCCGGACTGCCCACCGACGTCGACATGAACGGGAACCCGCGCCGCCCCCGCCCCAAGCAGCGGACCGGCGCCGCCGCCCAGGGCGACCGCCCGCAGGCGGCCGGCTTCATCGGCCGCTCCTCCGGGCGCTCCAAGCCCGGCAGCGGCTCCAAGTCCGGCTCCAACTACGGGACCGGGCGCCAGCGCCGCACCGTCGACTGACGCGCGGAACCGAACGGCCCGGTGCCCCCTCGTGCTGAGGGTGCGCCGGGCCGTTCGGCGTTCCGGCGGGCGGTCGTCAGACCGCCACGGCCTCAGGGGCAGCGGGGGCAGCGGCGGCAGCGGGAGCCGGGGCCAGGGCGCGCAGCCGCTCCTCCGTCTCGGCGTCGCGCGGGGCCAGCACGATCAACTGCAGGCCCTCGGCGGCCAGCAGCACGTGCTGGTCGATCCGCAGCAGGCCCACCACCTCGTGCCGGATGGCCTTCCGGATGCCGGTGCGCTCGGCGACCTGGTGCTCGTCCAGCCAGGCGTCCGCCTCCGGGTGCTCGTCGCGCACCTGCTGGATCATCCGGGCCAGGTGGCGCCCCACGGCCGTCGCCTCACCGCCGCGCTCGGCGTAGGCGGAGCGCAGCTGCGCCAGGAAGCGGCGGGCGTGCTCCTCCCAGTCCTCGAGCCGGGCCCGGTGCACGGGGTTGCCGAACACCACCCGGGCCAGGTTGCACTCCTCCGGCGGCCGTCCGGTCAGACCGAACAGCGCGTCCGCGCCCGGGTTCCAGGCCCGGATGTCCCAGGTGGCGTCCATCACGAAGGACGGCGCCGGCCACTGCGCGTGCATCAGCCGCAGCAGCGGGACCGGGACGTCCCCCGGCGCGGCCACCTCGCCGTCCCGGGGGTGGCCGCCGGCCAGCCGGAACAGGTACGCCGTCTCCGCCCGGTCCAGCCGCAGCGTCCGGGCGAGGCTCCCCAGCACCTCCGGGGACGGGTGGATGTCCCGCCCCTGCTCCAGCCACGTGTACCAGGTCACCCCCACCCCGGCGAGCAGCGCCAGCTCCTCCCGCCGCAGCCCGGGCGTGCGCCGCCGCACCCCCGGCGCCAGCCCGACGTCCTGCGGCGTCAGCCGCGCCCGGCGGCTGCGCAGGAAGCTCGACAACGCGGCACGGCGCTCCTGGGCGTCCTCGACCTCGACCATCTCCCCCGTCCTCCCTGGTAGTCGGGCTACCAGTATCCCCACGCACTGCTGCGGACCGCCCGTCCGCGCGAGGCTTGATCACGTCAACGGATCGCACGCGCAAGGGAATTCCGATGAGCAACCGTCAGCACCGTACCGTCCGTACCACCCGCGGCGTCCTGGTCGCCGCCGTGACCGCCGTCCTGCTCGGCACGGTCGGCGCCCTGCCCGCCGCCGCCTCCGCCGGCTGCCCGGCGCCGGCCGTGATCACCGGTCACGCGCCGAGCCTGGTACCCGAGTCGGGCGACTGGGACGCCGCCCACCACCGCTTCCTGCTCGGCTCGCTGCGGCACGGTACCGTCTCCGCCGTCGGCACCGACGGGAGCGTCCGCACCCTGGTACGGGACCCCGCGCTGACCGAGATCGCCGGCCTGCGGATCGACCGGGCCCGCAACCGCGTCCTGGTCACCGACCTCGACAACGGCGTCGGCGAGCGCAGCAGCGCCGCCACCCTGGGGAAGATCGCCGGGATCGGCGCCTACGACCTGGACACCGGGCGCCGGATCTTCTACACCGACCTCGCCGCCGTCGCCGCCGACGGCGGGAACCACCTGGCCAACGACATCGCGCTCGGCCCCGACGGCACCGCGTACGTCACCGACTCCTTCGCCCCGGTGGTCTACCGGGTGACGCCGGACGGCACCGCCGCCGTCCTGCTGCGCGACCCGCGGCTGGCCCCGGCCCCTGGTGCCTACGGCCTCAACGGCATCGTCCACCGGGACGGCCGGCTGCTCCTCGGCAAGTGGGACGACGGCACGCTGTGGCAGGTCCCGGTCCGCGACCCGGCCGCCCTGCGGCGGGTCGAGGTGACCGGCGGCGGGTCCCTGCTCCACCTGGACGGCCTGCGCGGCCGCCCGGACGGCTCCGTCGCGGGTGTCACCAACGCCTTCTCCGGGGCCGGCCGGGACGCCGAGGTCGAACTGCGCTCCGACGACCACTGGCGCACCGCCCGCCTCACCGCCGTCCGCCCCTCCGTCGACCCCACCCCCACCGCCCTCGTCGAGGGCCCGGCCGGCCGCCTCTACCAGCTCACCGGAGGCCTCGCCGAGGCCGTCGCGGGCCACCCGGGGGACACCTTCACCCTGCGGCGGGTCTGAGCGCCGCCGCCCTGTTCGATGTTGGTGAGATACAATGCCATGTATATCACCAACATCGTCGGAGGTGCGGAATGTCCGTGACCCAGATCGACATCGATGAAGAGGCGTTGGAACGCGCGATGGCCCTCGCCGGGGTCCGGACCAAGAAGGACGCCGTCAACCTCGCGCTTCGGTACTACGCCGAACGGCAGGAACGCGCCGCGCGCATCAGCCGGCACTTCGAGCGGGCCCGGTACTGGGGAGCCGTCGAGCACGCCGAGCAGTTGCACCGGGCGGAGAAAGACGCTCGATGATCTACCTGCTGGACACCTCCGCGCTGTTCAGGCTCCTCGGTGAGCCCAAGCTCCAGGCCGCCTGGTTCGACGCGATCGACGCCGGGTCGGTCGCGTCGTGCTACCCGCAGCGCGCCGAGTTCCTCTACAGCGCTCGCAGCGGCCAGGAGTACGACGAGATCGCCGAGATGTTCGCCGACATCTACCCGGATGTCTCCGTCCCCAAGACTGCGGGCCGGTGGATCGACACCGTGCAGCGACGGATGGCACTGGCAGGCCAGCACCGCAGTGCGTCCGCGGTTGACCTTCTCATTGCGGCGACGGCCGCACACCACGGACTCACGGTCCTCCACGACGATGCGGACTACCGGACCGTGGCCCGGCACGCCCCGGACCTGAGCGAGCACAGCATCCTCGACTACGCCTGAGCTCCGTGCGGCTCAGGCGGTGAGCGCCGGGGCCGGCCGCTCCGCGTGGCGGGCCTCGTCGTGGCGGTGCAGCAGCAGGGTGGCCAGCTCCGGGGCGGGGCCGAGGACGTCCGCGAGGACGTCCGCCCCGGCGGCGGCCGCCGCGATGCGGTCCGGCAGCAGGCCCGGGGCCAGCAGGTACGGGGAGACGGCGGTGCGCTCGGCGCCCGCGGCCCGCAGTGCGGCGAGGGCGTCGGGGACGCGCGGGCCGGCGGCGGAGGCGTAGGCGACCTCGACCGCGGCCCAGCCGCGGCTGCGCCGCCACTCGGCGGCGACCGCGCGGGTCGCGGCGTCCGCCGCAGGGTCGGAGGAGCCCGCCGCGGCGAGCACCACGCCGGTCCGGGCGCGGACCGCCGGGGAGGAGACGTCCAGGCCGGCCTCGGCGAGGCGGCGCTCCAGGGCGGCGAGCAGCAGCGGGGACGGGCCGAGCACCTCCGCGACCGGCAGCCGGGAGCCGGCGGCGCGCAGGGCGGCGGGGATGTCGTGTTTGGCGTGGAACGCCCGGTTGAGCAGCAGCGGGACGGCCACCGCGTCCGCCAGCCGTCCCACCACCTGTGGGATCCGCGGCGCGCAGTGGTCCAGGTAGGCGGTGACGACCTCGACGCCGGGCCGCTGGGCCCGCACCTCCTCGACCAGCGCGGCCACGGTCGCGGCGTGCCGCGGGTCACGGCTGCCGTGGGCGATGAGGAGGAGGGCGGGCATCAGCGGTGCCTCACTTGCCGGTGGCCAGCAGACCGCGGTTGCGCAGCACCCGGCGCTCGACCGGGGTGAACACCAGCAGCTCGATGGCGATGCCGACGAACAGGATCAGGACGATGCCCAGCAGCACGCCGGACATGTCGGAGAACTCGCGCTGGTCCTCCAGGAACCGGCCCAGCCCCCGGCCCAGGTCGGGGGAGGAGGCGACCAGCTCGGCGGCCATCAGCGACCGCCAGGAGAACGCCCAGCCCTGCTTGAGCCCGGCCAGGTAGCCGGGCAGCGCGGCCGGGATCAGCACGTGCCGGGCGCCCGCCAGGCCGGTGGCGCCGATGGTGCGCCCGGCCCGCAGGAACAGCGGCGGCACCTGGTCGATGCCGGCCACCAGCCCGTTGGCGATCGACGGGACGGCGCCCAGCAGGATCACCGCGTACATCATCGAGTCGTTGATGCCGAGCCAGATGACCGCGGCCGGCACCCAGGCCACCGACGGCAGCGACTGCAGGCCCTGCAGCACCGGCCCGATCGCGGTGCGCACCGGCCGGACCCGGGCGACCACCAGCCCGATCGGGGTGCCGATGACGACCGCGAGCAGGAAGCCGGACAGGCCGCGCCAGACGCTGGTCCAGATGATCGAGAACAGCGTGCCCTGGTACCAGAGGTCCTGCGCGGAGCGCCACACGTCCGCCGGGCTGGGCAGCTTGTACGAGGAGGTGACGTGCAGGCTGTACGCCCCCTGCCACAGCGCCAGCACCACCAGCACGCCGATCAGCGGCGGCAGCGCCTTGGTCCGCAGCGCCTCGCCGAACGAGCCGCGCTGCGCTGAGACGGCGTCCAGGGCGTCCAGGCCCGCGCCGACGTCGGCGCTGTCGCTGGAACTCCGGGCGGACTCGTCGGTCCTGTCGGTCTTGTCGGTCTTGTCGAGGACGGGGGTGGTGTCAGTGCTGGCCATGGCGACGGATCTCCCCACGCAGTTCTTCGGTGATCTCGATGGACAGGTCGGCGACGCCCGCGGACTCGATGCGGCGCGGCTGCGGCAGGTCGATCCGCCACTCCCGGGCGACCCGGCCGGGGCGGGAGGAGAGCAGCACGACCCGCTGGGCCAGCCGTACGGCCTCGCGCACGTTGTGGGTGACGAAGAGGACGGACAGCTGCCGTTCGGCCCAGATCCGGGTGATCTCGTCGTGCAGCACGTCCCGGGTGATGGCGTCGAGCGCGGCGAACGGCTCGTCCATCAGCAGGACCTTGCTGCCCTGGGCGAGCGCCCGGGCCATCGCCACACGCTGGCGCATGCCGCCGGACAGCTCGTGCACCCGCTTGCCGTACGAGCCCTTCAGGCGGACGAGTTCGAGGAGGCGCTCGGCCTCGGGGCGGCGCTCGGGGCGGGGCAGGCCGGCCAGCTTGAGGGCGAGTTCGATGTTCTTCCCGGCGGTGAGCCAGGGGAACAGCGCGTGCTCCTGGAACATCAGGGCGGGGCGCCCGCCGGGCACCTCGATGCTGCCGGCGGTGGGCTTGTCGAGGCCGGCGACAAGGTTGAGCAGGGTGGACTTGCCGCAGCCCGAGGCGCCGAGCAGGGTGACGAACTCGCCGGGCGCGACGTCGAGGGTGATGTCGTCCAGGACGTGGGTCTGCGCGCCGGGGCGGCCGAAGGTCTTGTGCACGTGCGAGATCCGGACGGCGGGTGCGCCGCTGTGGGCGTCGGCGCCGGGCGCGTCCGCCGAGGTGGTCAGTGCCGAAGTCATCCGGACACCTCCTGATGAGTGGTCTGCTGGGGCTGCGAGCCGGGGCCCGGGCCCCGCCCGTCCCGGTGGGCATCGATCGGGGATCGACCGGGCGGGCGGGGGCCGGACCGCGGAGTCGGTGGCGAACGGCCTTGCGGTGGGCGCTACTTGGCGCCGAGACCGGCGTCCGCCACGGCGGCCTGGCCCTGGGCGGCGAGGACCTTGTTCAGCAGGGTGAGGTCGTAGATGCCGTTCAGGTTGGGCTTCTTGAGGAGCCCGGCGGTGACGGCGTGGTCGGCCTCGGCCTGCAGGGTGTTCGCCAGCGGGTCGTCCAGGAAGTCGATGTCGGCCCAGGCCGGGTCGAGGACCGCGGGCTCCAGCGCGTTGCCGGCTTCCTTCTTGATCGCCTCGTTGGCGTCGGCCTTGGCCTTGTCGGAGTTGGCCTTGATGAAGGCGTTGGTCTTCACCGAGCCGCGCAGCACGGCCTCCACCACGTCCGGGTGTTCCTTGAGGAACTTCTGCGAGACGATGATGTTGGTGATCACGAACTTCTTGTCCGGCCAGACGTCCTTCTCGTTGAGCAGGACCTTCGCGCCGAGCGTGACCAGCTTGGAGGCGGTGGGCTCGGGCACCCAGGCGCCGTCGATGGAGCCGGACTTGTAGGCGTCGGGGGTGACCTTGTTGTCGGTGCGCACCACCGAGACGTCGCCCGCGCCGGAGGCCGCGTCGACCTTCAGGCCCTTGCCCGCGAGGTAGTTGAGCAGGGCCACGTCCTGGGTGTTGCCCAGCTGCGGGGTGGCGATCTTCTTCCCCTTGAGGTCGTCCAGGGAGGAGACCTTGTCCGGGTTGACCACCAGCTTGACCCCGCCGGAGGCCGAACCGCCGATGATCTTCAGCGACTGGCCGTCGGACTTGGTGTAGCCGTTGATCGCGGGGGAGGGGCCGATCCAGCCGATGTCGATCGAGCCGGCGTTGAGCGCCTCGATCTCGGCCGGGCCCGCGTTGAACACCTGGGTCTTGATCTGGGTGCCGCCCAGCTCCTTCTGGAAGAAGCCCTCCTGGAGGCCGACCAGCGGGGTGCCGTGGGTCAGGTTGGCGAAGTAGCCGATCTTCACCGAGTCGGCGGAGAGCTTCGCGCCGGAGTCCGCCGCGGTGGCCGCGGCGCTGCCCTTGGCGTCGGAGGACTTGTCCGCCTTGGAACCGTAGCTGCAGGCCGACAGCAGGGCGACGGCGGTCAGGCCGGCGGCGGCCGCGGCGGCGGTGCGTCTGATCCGGCCGGCGTTGGGGCGGACGCGGGGATGCGAGGACGGGCGGTGCGAAGGGGCCGGGTTCGGTGCCATGGTGAGTCCTGTTCGCGGACGGACCGTCAGGAGGCGGTCTCGGGGCGGATGGTGCGGAAGGTGGTGCGCGCGGCAGCGGAGTGCCGGGGCAAGCCGGGCGGCTGTGGGGGGGAAGACAGCCCGGTGACAGGGCGTTCTCAGCCCTGTCGGCCCGCACATCGGGTCAAGCCGCCCTGGCCGCTGCCGAGGACGCCGCTGCCGATGCGGCCGCCTTCCTTGTCCATGCCCGAGAACGCCTCGCGGGGCATCAGACCCAGTCCTCCTCGTCGGGAGCGTCGGTGGTGCGTACGGTCTCGAAGGCCTCGCCCGCCATGCCGGCGGTGAGGGTGGTGCCGTCGGCCGGGTCGATCAGCAGGAACGAGCCGGTGCGGCGGTTGTCGGAGTAGGTGTCGAGGGCCAGCGGCTCGGCGGTGCGCAGCACCACGTGGCCGATGTCGTTGACGTTCAGTCCGTCGGCGCCGCTGCGCTGTTCGAGCGTGTCGATGTCGATCCGGTAGGAGATCTCCTTGACGAGCGCGCGCACGGTGCGGGTGGTGTGCTTGAGCAGCACCTTGTCGCCGGCGCGCAACGGGCGCTCGTTGAGGTGGCTGACGGTGGCCTCGATGTCCTTGGTCGGCGCGGGGGCCGGGCCGGCGGCGATGAGGTCGCCGCGGGAGATGTCGAGGTCGTCGGTGAGGCGGACGGTGACGGACTGGGGGGCCCAGGCGAGGTCGGTCTCGCGGCCGAGTGCGTCGATGCCGGCGACGGTGGTGGTGTGGCCGGAGGGCAGGACGGTGACGGTGTCGCCGACGCGCAGCACGCCGGAGGCCAGTTGGCCGGCGTAGCCGCGGTAGTCGGGGTGTTCCTCGGTCTGCGGGCGGATGACGTACTGGACCGGGAAGCGGGCCGGTTCGGCGCTGCGGTCGCTGCCGACCGGGACGGTCTCCAGGTGTTCCAGCAGGGTCGGGCCGCCGTACCAGTCCATGTGGGCGGAGGGTTCGACGACGTTGTCCCCGGCGAGGGCGGAGATCGGGACGGCCAGCACGTCGGTGACGCCGAGCGAGGCGGCGTAGGCGGTGAACTCGGAGGCGATGGCGGCGAAGACGGGCTCGGCGTAGTCGACGAGGTCCATCTTGTTGACGGCCAGCACGACGTGCGGCACCCGCAGCAGGGCGGCGACGGCGGCGTGCCGGCGGGTCTGCTCGACCACGCCGTTGCGGGCGTCGACCAGGACGACGGCGAGTTCGGCGGTGGAGGCGCCGGTGACCATGTTGCGGGTGTACTGCACGTGGCCGGGGGTGTCGGCGAGGATGAACCGCCGCCGGGGGGTGGCGAAGTAGCGGTAGGCGACGTCGATGGTGATGCCCTGCTCGCGTTCGGCGCGCAGGCCGTCGGTGAGCAGCGCGAGGTCGGGTGCTTCCTGGCCGCGCTTGCGGGAGGCGTGCTCGACGGCCTCCAGCTGGTCGGCGAGGACCGACTTGGAGTCGTGCAGGAGACGGCCGACCAGGGTGGACTTGCCGTCGTCCACGGAGCCGGCGGTGGCGAAGCGCAGGAGCGAGGTGGCGGTGCCGGTCCGGGTCGTGCCGGCCTGGGTGGTGCTGGTCATGGTTAGAAGTACCCCTCGCGCTTGCGGTCTTCCATCGCGGCCTCGGACATCTTGTCGTCGGCGCGGGTGGCGCCGCGCTCGGTGAGGCGGGAGGCGGCGATCTCGGCGATCACGGCCGAGATGGTGGTGGCGTCGGAGTCGACGGCGCCGGTGCAGGACATGTCGCCGACGGTGCGGTAGCGGACGAGGCGCCGCTCGACGGGTTCGCTGTCCTTGGGGCCGCCCCACTCGCCGGCGGTCAGCCACATGCCGCTGCGGGCGAAGACGTCGCGCTCGTGGGCGTAGTAGATCTCCGGGAGCTCGATGCCCTCGCGCTCGATGTACTGCCAGACGTCCAGCTCGGTCCAGTTGGAGAGCGGGAAGACGCGGACGTGCTCGCCGACGGCGTGCCGGCCGTTGTACAGCGACCACAGTTCGGGGCGCTGGCGGCGCGGGTCCCAGGCGCCGAACTCGTCGCGCAGGGAGAAGACGCGTTCCTTGGCGCGGGCCTTCTCCTCGTCGCGGCGGCCGCCGCCGAAGACGGCGTCGAAGCGGTTGCTCTCGATGGCGTCGAGCAGGGGGACGGTCTGCAGCGGGTTGCGGGTGCCGTCGGGGCGCTCGCGCAGCACGCCGCGGTCGATGAAGTCCTGGACGTGGGCGACGTGCAGGCGCAGGCTGTGCTCGGCCACGACGCGGTCGCGGTAGGCGATCACCTCGGGGAAGTTGTGGCCGGTGTCGACGTGCAGCAGCGAGAAGGGGACGGCGGCGGGCGCGAAGGCCTTGAGCGCCAGGTGCAGCATGACGATGGAGTCCTTGCCGCCGGAGAACAGGATCACCGGGCGTTCGAACTCCCCCGCGACCTCGCGGAAGATGTGCACCGACTCGGCCTCCAACGCGTCCAGGTGGGACAGCGCGAAGGGGCCCCCCGAGTTCCGCTCGGGGTCGTCGGTACGGACCGGGCTGTCGGTCGCGGTGGTCATGCGAGGCCCCTCTCGGTCAGGAAGGCGTGCAGCTCGGCGGCGGAGTCGGCCACCTCGCGGCCCTGGGTCTGGATCCGCAGCTCCGGGTTCTCCGGCGCCTCGTACGGGTCGTCCACACCGGTGAGACCGGAGATCTCGCCGGCCGCCTGCTGGGCGTACAGGCCCTTGACGTCGCGTTCGGCGCACAGCTCGACCGGGGTCGCGACGTGGACCTCCAGGAAGTCGGTGCCCGCCGCGGCGTGCCGCTCGCGCACGGCGGCGCGGGAGTCGGCGAAGGGGGCGATCACCGGGGCGAGCACCTTGACGCCGTTCGCGGCCAGCTTCTCGGCGACGAAGCCGATCCGGGTCACGTTGGTGTGCCGGTCCTCGCGGGAGAAGCCGAGGCCCTTGGACAGGAACTCGCGGATCTCGTCGCCGTCCAGGACCTCGACCTTGTGGCCCTCGGCGCGCAGCCGCTCGGCCAGCGCGAAGGCCAGCGTGGTCTTGCCGGCGCTCGGCAGCCCGGTCAGCCACACGGTGGCGCCGCGCTCGCAGGGGGCGGCCGCGGGGGCCGCCTCTGCGGCTCCGTCGGCGACCAGGGCGTGAACTGTCACGGGTTCTTCCTCACGTGTGGGGGCGGGGGTGGGGCGGGGCGGTCAGAGGTGGATGCCGCACTCGGTCTTGCCGGAGCCGGACCAGCGGCCGGCCCGGGCGTCCTCGCCCTCGGCGGGCTTGCGGGTGCAGGACAGCGGCGAGCAGCCGATCGAGGTGTAGCCCTCCCACAGCAGCGGGTTGAGCAGCACTCCGTTGGCGGCGACGTAGGCGTCCACGTCCTCCTGCGTCCACCGGGCGATCGGCGCGATCTTGACCTTGCGGCGCTTGGGGTCCCAGGAGACCACCGGGGTGTTCGCCCGGGTCGGCGACTCGTCGCGGCGCAGCCCGGTGGCCCAGGCGTCGTACCCGCCGAGGCCGCGGTTCAGCGGCTCGACCTTGCGCAGCGAGCAGCACAGGTCCGGGTCGCGGTCGTGCAGGTGCGGCCCGTGCTCGGCGTCCTGCTCGGCCACGGTCAGCAGCGGGGTGAGCGTGATGACGTTGACCGGCATGGTCGCGGCCACCGCGTCCCGGGTGCCGATGGTCTCCGGGAAGTGGTAGCCGGTGTCCAGGAACACCACGTCCACGCCGGGGAACACCGAGGAGGCGAGGTGGGCGACGACCGCGTCCTCCATGGAGGAGGTGACGCAGAACCGCTTGCCGAAGGTGTCGGCGGCCCAGCGCAGGATCTCCTGCGGGGTCGCCTCCTCCAGCTCGCGGCCGGCCCGGACGGCCGCCGCCTCGTGGTCAGCCGTGGTGCTGCTCATCGGACGTACCCCCGTGGTCGGTCGGTGACAGCAGGCCGAGGAACTTCAGCTGGAAGGCGCGGCGGCAGCCGTGGCACTCCCAGGCGCCGTGCCCGGCCTCGGACGGGCGCAGGTCTTCGTCCCCGCAGTAGGGGCAGAAGAAGGGGGCCGCTCGCTCGCTCACGACAGCTGCTCCTCGGTCGCCCGGGCCGTCCACTGGGCGAAGCGCTCGCCCTCGGTGCGGTCGGCCTGGTAGCGGGTCAGCAGGCGCTCGACGTAGTCGGGCAGGCCGGCGCTGGTGACCTTGAGGCCGCGGACCTTGCGGCCGAAGCCGGCCTCCAGGCCGAGCGCGCCGCCCAGGTGCACCTGGTAGCCCTCGACCTGCTCGCCGTTCTCGTCGGTGACCAGCTGGCCCTTGAGGCCGATGTCGGCGACCTGGATGCGGGCGCAGGCGTTCGGGCAGCCGTTGATGTTGATGGTCAGCGGCTCGGCGAACTCCGGCAGGCGCTGCTCCAGTTCGCCGATGAGCGTGCGGCCGCGCTCCTTGGTCTCGACGATGGCGAGCTTGCAGTACTCGATGCCGGTGCAGGCCATGGTGCCCCTGCGGAACGGTGACGGGGTGACCCGCAGGTCGAGCGCCTCCAGGCCGGCCACCACCGACTCGACGTGCTCCTCGGCGATGTCGAGGACCAGCATCTTCTGCTCGGCGGTGGTGCGCAGCCGGTCGCTGCCGTGGGCGGCGGCGAGGTCGGCGACCTCGCCGAGCAGCTTGCCGTCGACCCGGCCGACGCGCGGCGCGAAGCCGATGTAGAAGCGGCCGTCCTTCTGCCGGTGGACGCCGACGTGGTCGCGCCAGCGGGCGGCGGGCTCGGCGGGGGCGGGGCCGTCGACCAGCCGGTACCGCAGGTACTCCTCCTCCAGGACCCGGCGGAACTTCTCCACGCCCCAGTCGGCGACCAGGAACTTCAGCCGGGCGCGGTTGCGCAGGCGGCGGTAGCCGTAGTCGCGGAAGATGCCGATGACGCCGCCGTAGACGTCGGCGACCTCGTCCAGCGGGACCCAGGCGCCCAGCCGCACGCCGAGCTTCGGGTTGGTGGACAGCCCGC
The DNA here is from genome assembly GCF_040685975.1 of Kitasatospora sp. NPDC086791. NCBI lineage: Bacteria > Bacillati > Actinomycetota > Actinomycetes > Kitasatosporales > Streptomycetaceae > Kitasatospora > Kitasatospora sp. NPDC086791. The sequence goes on from NZ_JBFBOC010000036.1 coordinate 22,425, forward strand.
CGCCGACCCACAGGTCGAAGCCGGGCCCGTGCTCGGGGTGGACCACGCCGACGAAGGCGACGTCGTTGATCTCGTGGGCGACGTCCAGCAGCGGGGAGCCGGAGACCGCGGACTTGAACTTGCGCGGCAGGTTGGAGAAGTCCTTGTTGCCGATGAAGCGGCGCTGGATCTCCTCGATGGCGGGGGTTCCGTCGATGATCTCGTCCTCGGCGATGCCGGCCACCGGGGAGCCGAGGATGACCCGCGGGGTGTCGCCGCACGCCTCGGTGGTGGACAGGCCGACGGCCTCCAGCTTCTGCCAGATCGCCGGGACGTCCTCGATCCGGATCCAGTGGTACTGGATGTTCTGACGGTCCGTCAGGTCGGCGGTGCCGCGCGCGTACTGCTCGGAGACCTCGGAGATGGCCCGCAGCTGGGGGACGGTCAGCCGGCCGCCGTCGATGCGCACGCGGAGCATGAAGTACTCGGCGTCCAGCTCGTGCGGGTCCAGGATCGCGGTCTTGCCGCCGTCGATGCCCTCCTTGCGCTGGGTGTAGAGCCCCCACCAGCGCATCCGGCCGCGCAGGTCGGCGGGGTCGATCGAGTCGAAGCCGCGGTGCGCGTAGATCGTCTCAATGCGTGTCCGCACATTGAGACCGTCGTCGTCCTTCTTGAACTGCTCGTTGGCGTTCAGCGGCGTGTGGTGGCCCATGCCCCACTGGCCCTCGCCGCGGTGGCGGGTCACCTTGCGGGCCGCGGCGGGGCGGCGCGCGGCGGGGCTGTCGGCCGTGGGCTCGACGGTCTCGGGGGAGGTGGCCATGGTGAAGTCCTTCGGGGCGGGTGGCGCTGGTGCCGGATGGGTCGCGGGGCGTGCTCAGCCGTGCTGTGCTGCTCTGACCTGCGGTTATCTCAGGGCCGGGAGACAGTGACCGAGGCCGTGGCGGGCGCCTGCACATCCGCTGCGGCGGGGATGGCGGGAAGGGGTGGCGCCGGGTGCGGTGGTGCGGCGGGGTGGGCTCAGATCACCGGACAGATGGCGCTGGACACGCGAAGGAGATCGACGTGGAGTCGACCTACCAGGGTGGTTCCGGCGCTAGACATGGCAAGAGATTCGCACGGCGCGGGACTCGCGGTCCACTAACATCCGCATGCTGGACGCTGAGGTTTCGTCATATGGGACACCCGGAGGTTCCCGCCGCTCCCGGCCAGGGCGTCCGGCCACGCCTCCCCACCCCGGGGAGATCAACCGGCGAGCCCCGGCCCGATACCGTTAGCCCTGTGCAAGCAGCAGGCGATACGAGCAGAGCGAACCCCGAGCGGCCCTCCCGGCGCCGGGGCAAGGGCGCCCGACGCGCGGCCAAACAGGCTGCCTGGCGCCGCACGGCGTGGGAGCTGATCAGGGACACCACCAACACCTGCGTCGAGTACCGGGTCACCGGCCTCGCCGCGGAGGCGGCGTTCTTCACCCTGCTGTCGATCCCACCACTGCTGCTCGGCCTGGCCGGCACCCTCGGCTACCTCGACAAGTTCCTCGGCGCGGGCACCATCGACCGGCTCAAGCACGACATCGTCTCAGCCTCCGGGACGGTCCTGTCGGACTCCTCCGTCAAGGAGGTCGTGGTCCCGCTGCTGAACCAGGTGTTCGACCACAGCCGGCCCGACCTCGTCTCGATCGGCTTCCTGCTGTCGCTGTGGTCCGGCTCCAGGGCCCTCTACATCTTCATCGACACCATCACCGTCATGTACGGGCTCGACGGCAAGCGGGGCATCGTCAAGACCCGGCTGATGTCGCTCGGCCTCTACCTCGGAGCCCTGGTGATCGGCTCCCTGGTGCTGCCGCTGCTGATGGCCGGGCCCGGGCTGGTGGAGAACGCGGTGCCCGGCATCGCCGGGCTGGTCGGCGCCGCCTACTGGCCGGTCGCGATCGTGCTGCTGATCGTCTCGCTGACCACCCTCTATCACCTGGCCGTCCCGGTCTCGACCCCGTGGCGGGAGGACATCCCCGGCGCCCTGGTCGCCCTGGTGGTGCTGGTCTTCTGCAGCGTCGGCCTGCGGCTCTACCTGGTCAGCTCGGTCGAGGGCCCCTCGGTGTACGGCTCGCTGGCGGCGCCGGTGGCCGTGCTGCTGTGGATCTTCGTGGTGGCCCTCGCGGTGCTCATCGGCGCCGCCATGAACGCCGCGATAGACCGGCGCTGGCCCACCCTGGAGACCGCCGACGCCAGGGCCGAGAACGAGCGGGCGCACGAGGAGGCGGCCGCCGCCGTGGTCCGCGAGGTCGCCGCCCGACGGGCCGTCGAACGGGCCCGGCGGGCCCGCGAACTCGGGCTCGCCGAGGGCGTCGAGGAGGAGTGGGGCGAGGACGAGGGCGAGGACGTCGAGGTGCCCTCCGAGTACCCGGAGCGGTGGGCGGACGTACTGGCGGCCGACAACCTGCGCGGGCGGCTCACGGCCCGCGGCGGGCCGCACCACCGGCCCGCTCCGCCGCCGCCGGACAGCGACCGGCCGACCGGGCCGCCGCCGGAGCGCGCGGGGCCGCCCGCGGGGCCGCCGGGGCCGGTCGGGCCGCTCGGGCCCCCGGGCCCGCCAGAGCCGCCGGGGCAGCAGGTGCCCGGCTACCCGCCGCGGCCGCCCCGGCCGCCGTGGGAGCAGCGGTAGCCGGGGGCGGTGAACGCACAGGGCCTCTCCCGCTGGTGCGGGGGAGGCCCTGTCGGTTTCTTCGTGGCGGTTCTCGTCGTGGCGGTCTGCGCCCGAGGTGGTTCGTCGTCCTGCCGGCTCTGGTCCTGCCGACTGTCGGACGGTCAGCCGGTCGCCGGGTTCGGGGGGTAGCCGTAGTGCGGGGCGGCGGCAGGGGTGTGGCCGTGCTGCGGGGCGGCGGGCTGCGGGGCCGCGGGGGCGTGACCGTACGCGGGGCGCAGCTCGGTGGGGGCGGAGGGGTCGGCGCTGCCCGGGGCGGCGGGAGCGGGGTCCGTGGGCGCCTCGGCCGGCGTCGGGCCCGCGGACGCCGGGCCCGCGGGTGTCGGGCCGGACGCCGGCGGGGCGGCCCGGGCCGGGAGCGGCTCGGGGGAGGGCAGGGCCGGCTCCAGGGCGGTGCGCCCGGAGGAGTCGCTCAGCTTGATCAGCAGCGCGACCATCAGCCAGTTCGCCAGCAGCGAGGAACCACCCGCGGCCAGGAACGGCAGCGCCTTGCCGGTCAGCGGGACCAGCCCGCTCACCCCGCCGACCACCACGAAGATCTGCAGCGCCAGCGCCGCCGACAGGCCGGTGGCCAGCAGCTTGCCGAACGGGTCGGTCAGGCCGACCGCGGTGCGCAGACCCCGCTGGATCAGCAGCACGTAGACCAGCAGGACGGCCGTCACCCCGGCCAGGCCCAGCTCCTCGCCGATGGTGGTGAAGATGAAGTCGCTGCGCCCGGCGAAGCCGATCAGCCAGGGCCGGCCCGAGCCCAGACCCGTCCCGGTCAGGTGCCCGGTGCCGAGGCTGAACAGCGCCTCGGCGGGCTGCTCGGAGATCGCCTGGTCGTGCACCGGCTTGTAGTAGTCGAGCGGGTGCAGCCAGGCCTCGACGCGGCCGTGCACGTGCGGCTCCACGGTGCCGACCACCGCCGCGCCGCCGACCGCCATCAGCAGGCCGAGCACCACCCAACTGGTCCGCTCGGTGGCCACGTACAGCATCACGATGAAGACGCCGAAGAAGATCAGCGAGGTGCCCAGGTCGCGCTCGAAGATCAGCACCAGCAGGCTGACCACCCAGATCGCCAGCACCGGCCCGGCGTGCCGGCCGCGCGGCAGGGTCATCCCCCAGATCTTGCGGCCGGCCAGGGCGAGCGCGTCCCGGGAGGCCATCAGGTAGCCCGCGAAGAAGATCGTGATCGCGACCTTCACGAACTCGTCCGGTTCGAAGGAGAGCCCGAACAGCCGGATCCAGCGCTTGGCTCCGAAGCTGTCGCTGGGCGAGGCCACCGGCGCGGCCAGCAGGATCAGCGCGCCCGCCATCAGCAGGTAGACGTAGCGCTGGAAGAAGCGGTGGTGCTTGACCAGCACGATCAGCGCGATCGCCGCCGCCACCGAGAGGAACACCCACATCAGCTGGGAGGGCGCGGCCGGGAGCTTCTGGTAGTCGCCCTTGGCGCTGTGCGCGGCCTTGTAACTGATGTCCAGCCGGTCCAGCAGCACCAGCCCGAAGCCGGTCAGGAAGACGCCCAGCGGCAGGATCAGCGGGTCCGCGTACGGGGCGAACCGCCGCACCGCCAGGTGCGCCGCCCCGGCGAGCGCGCCCAGCGAGAGGGCGTGCACCAGCAGTCCGGGCGGCAGCTTGCCGGTCAGGGCCAGATCGGCCTCGATGTGTCCCGCGAGACAGACGGCCACCGCGAGCGCCATCAGGCCCAGCTCGATGTTGCGGTGGCGCGCGGCCAGCCGGCGGCCCTCGCCGCGTGCAGTGCTTTGCACCTCGTGTCGTCCCCTTGTCACCCACGTGGCGGGTATCGCCGACGGGCATCCTGCCAGACGTTTGTGTCGCGGCCGCGGTTGCGAACCCGGGGGCTCCGAGGGCAGAACTTTGCCTGGGCAAAGCTTTGCCGGGGCTCGGTAAAGCTTTGTTCAGCACCGGGTATAGAGGTGGGCCCCGGGTGCTCCCGGCCGGTGGCGCGGCGACATCATGGCCGGGCGCCACGGTGTCCGCCGCGGCGCCCGACGGCGACGGCGCGGAGGACCGCCGGCGCCCCGGTGGCGACGGGTGCGAGCGAGGTGACCGGACGGATGAACGGCGCGGTGGACGGCGCGGTCTCCGTGCTCGCCTACGACGGCCCGCCCCCGTGGCAGTGGTCCGACCTGGCCACCTCCTGGACGGCCGAACCGCTGGTGCTCACCCTCTCGGTGCTGCTCGGCGGCTGGTACCTGGCCGCGGTGCGCACCGTCCACCGCTCCGGCGGCGAGCGGTGGCAGCCCACCCGCACCGCCGCGTTCCTCGGCGGGCTGCTGCTGTGGATCTGGTGCACCTGCTCCGGCCTCGGGGTGTACGAGCGGATCCTCTTCACCGACCGGGCCGTTCAGGTCGTGCTGCTGCTGATGGTCGTCCCGCTGCTGCTCGCGCTCGGCGCGCCGGTCTCGCTGCTGGTCGGGGCCGCGCCGCCGGCCCGGCGGGAGCGGATCCTGCGGGCGCTGCGCAGCCGCCCGTCCAAGGTGCTGATGTTCCCGGCCGTTTCGACCGCGCTGCTGATGGCGCCGCCGTGGCTGCTCTACTTCACCCCCTGGTACGAGGAGTCGGTGTCCAGCGCGGCCGGGAACGTGCTGCTGCACCTGGCGCTGGTGCTGCTCGGGCTCGCGTACTTCTGGCCGCGGCTGCAGCTCGACCCGGTCGGGCACGAGTACCCGCACCTGGTCGGGCTGTTCATCACCTTCGCCGAGGTGATCTTCGACGCGGGGCTCGGGATCGTGCTGATCTACGGCGGCCACCTGGTCGCCGAGCACCACTACGTCGCGCTCGGGCGGCCCTGGGGGCCGAGCCTGGCGCAGGACCAGACCTGGGGCGGCAACGCGTTCTGGGTGCTGGGGGACCTGGTCGGGCTGCCGTTCCTGGCCGCGCTGGTGCGGCGGATGGTGGTGCAGGGGCGGGAGGAGAACCGGGCCGTGGACGCCGAGCTGGACGCGCGCTTCGAGGCGGCGGCCGAGGAGGCGCGGGCGGCGGGGCGGCCGGAGGAGGAGGAGACGGGGATGCGGCCGTGGTGGCTGGACGACCCGAACCTCAAGCACCGCTACGGGGGATGAGCTCCCGTGCGCGGGGGTGCGGCCGTGGCGGGGGTGCCCTCCGGGCGGGGCTGCTCCGGTGTGCCCTCCGGGCGGGGGCCCGGCCATCGGCCGAGCGCATTTCCGCAGGTCAAAAATGGGTTGGCGGGACGAGATCGCTTCGCTAGCGTGTGACGTGTCCGGTTCGGGGGCCATTGGGTCGCCCGAGGAGTAGAGAGCAGGAGGTGAACCCCCGTGGTCGTTGTCGCCCCGATAGCTGCCCAGGGCAGCACGCGCGTTCACCTCCTCTTCCCGGCCGCCGGCTGAGCCTTTCGCGCCAGCCGTAGCCCGCCGGGACCTTCTCCTCCCGAAGGGCCACTGCGTTGTTCGACGCTGCCTCCGTTCCGTCTTTCTCCACCCCTTCTTCCTTCACCCCTTCTTCCCTCCCCGGCGTCGGCTCCGGGCTGGCGGGCTACGGCTGGACGTCCGAGCTCGCGGAGCTGTTCGCCCCGCTCGGCGAGGCCGGGCTGCTCCCGGCCCGGATCGTCCGGGTCGACCGCGGCCGGTGCGACGCCGTGATCGCCGACCCGGAGACGGGCGAGCCGCGCACCGTCCGGTTCGACACCCGGCCGGTCGGGGACGCCGACATGATCAACTGCCCGTGCACGGGCGACTGGGCGGCCGTGGACCTCCACGCCCAGCCGATGGCCGCCGTCGCCGCGCTGCTGCCGCGCTCCACCGCGATCATCCGCAAGGTGGCCGGCAAGCGCTCCGACGGCCAGGTGCTGGCCGCCAACGTCGACACCGTGCTGATCGCCTCCTCCCTCGCGACCGACCCGGACCTCGGGCGGATCGAGCGCTTCCTCGCCCTCGCCTGGGAGTCCGGCGCCGAACCACTGGTCGTCCTCACCAAGGCGGACCTGGTGGACGACGCCGACTTCATCCGGGCCGACGTCGAGGCGATCGCCCCCGGGGTCACGGTGCTCGTGGTGAGCGCCGAGACCGGGGAGGGCATGGACGTGCTGCGTGCCTGCACCCCCGGCACCACCGCGGTGATCGGCCAGTCCGGCGTCGGCAAGTCCACGCTCACCAACGCGCTGGCCGGCGCCGAGGTGATGACGGTCCAGGAGGCCCGCGAGGTCGACCAGAAGGGCCGTCACACCACGACCACCCGCGAGCTGATCCCGCTGTCCGGCGGGGGCGTGCTGATCGACACCCCCGGGCTGCGCGAGGTCGGCCTCTACGGTGGCGAGGGCGTGGACCTGGCCTTCGCCGACATAGCCGAGCTGGCCGAGGAATGCCGCTTCCACGACTGCGGCCACCACACCGAGCCGGGCTGCGCGGTGCGGGCGGCGCTGGCCGACGGCACCCTGCCGCAGCGCCGGATGGACAGTTACCTCAAGCTCCAGCGCGAGAACGAGTGGATCGCCTCGCGTTCGGACGCCCGGGTGGCCAAGGCCCGGCTGCAGAAGTGGAAGACGATCACCAAGTCGATGCGTGCCGCGGGAGGTCCGGTGAAGCGCTGATCCGACGGCGTCGGCCGACACCGTCGTCGCGCTGCTGCGGCGGCGGCGGTGGCCGGTCGGCGCCGCCGGTTCTCGGTTCTCGGTGCTCGGGGCTCGGCCCGCGCCGGTCGGCCTCTGCCGGTTGGCCTCTGCCGGGTCCGCCCGGCTCAGCGGAGGTCGGCCACCAGGCGGAAGCGCTGCAGGACCACCGGGGTGGCGTCGTCCACGGCGAAGTCCGGGTCGTCGAGGGCGGCGAGCATCTCCGGGCTGCGCCAGAACCCCTCGTGCGTCGCACGCCACTCGGCCACGCTCCGGTAGCCCTCGCCCTCGTCCAGGGCGTGCTGCAGGTCGACCTCGCCGAGCGGGACCACACGGACGTCCGTGGTCTCGATCACCGCGACCCGGCGGCCGTCGGAGTCGAGGACGGCGGCCCGCTCGCCGGGCTGCGGCAGGGGCTCGCCCTCGTGCACGTAGTCGGCGATCAGGCCGGTGGTGCTGGTCTTGGCGCCGCTGAGGACGGCCGCGACCAGCTGGTCGCGCAGCGGGCCGGGGAACGCGAACTCCTCCGGGGGCAGGGCGACCACCCGCGGGTCGTCCGGGCCGGCGTACGGGTGGTCGGCGGGCTGGTCACCGGGCTGCTCGCTCATGGGGCGAGCGTAGCCGCGGGGTGGCCGGACGACCCGCGAATATCGGGCCGGGCGGTGGGCCTGCGGGCACGGCGATGTCCGATTCCCGCCAGTCGCCCCCCCGCTCGATCCCGCAAACTGGACAACGTGATCGACGACGACATCCGGTACCGAGCCGTGGACAGCCGCGACGCCCGCTTCGACGGCGTCTTCTTCACGGCCGTCACCTCCACCGGCATCTACTGCCGACCGAGCTGCCCCGCGGTGACCCCGAAGCGCGTCAACTGCGTCTTCTACCCCAGCGCCGCGGCCGCCCAGGGTGCCGGCTTCCGCGCCTGCCGCCGATGCCGCCCCGACTCCGTGCCGGGCTCCCCCGAGTGGAACCACCGCGCCGACCTGGTCGGCCGCGCGATGCGGCTGATCGGCGACGGCGTGGTGGACCGCGAGGGCGTCGCGGGCCTGGCCGGCCGCCTCGGCTACAGCTCCCGCCAGCTGCAGCGCCAGCTCATCGCCGAGCTCGGCGCCGGCCCGATCGCGCTGGCCCGCGCCCGTCGCGCCCAGACCGCCCGGCTCCTCCTGCAGACCACCGAACTGCCCGTCACCGACGTCGCGTTCGCGGCCGGCTTCGCCTCCGTCCGGCAGTTCAACGACACCGTCCGCGAGGTCTACGACCGCACCCCCAGTGGCCTGCGCGCCGAGGTCGCCGCCGGCCGCCGCACCGGGACCCCGGCCGGTGGCCTGACCCTGCGCCTCGCCTACCGCGGCCCGCTGGACAGCGAGCACCTGATCGACTTCCTCGCCCTGCGCGCCGTCCCCGGCGTGGAGGAGGTCGTCCCCGGCGCGCGTCCCGGCGTTCGCACCTACCGGCGCACCCTCGCGCTCCCGTACGGGCACGGCATCGCCGAGGTCGACGGCCTGGCACCGGGCGAACCGCGCACCCGAGGCTGGCTGGACTGCCGCCTGTTCCTCGCCGACCTGCGCGACCTGCCGACCGCCGTCCAGCGGCTGCGCATCCTCTTCGACCTGGACGCCGACCCGCTCGCGGTCGACGACCAGCTCGGCGCCGACCCGGTGCTCGGCCCGCTGGTCCGTGAGCGTCCGGGCCTGCGCTCGCCCGGCCACGTGGACCCGCACGAGCTCGCCGTCCGCGCCGTCCTCGGCCAGCAGATCAGCGTCGGCGCCGCCCGGACCCTGGCGGCCCGGCTCACCGAGAAGTACGGCACCGCGCTGCCCCAGCCCAGCGGCGGCCTGCGGCTGCTCTTCCCGACCGCCGCCGCGCTGGCCACCGCGGACCCGGAGGACTTCGCGATGCCCGCCGCCCGCCGTCGCGCCCTCACCGGGCTGTGCGCCGCGCTGGCGGAGGGCGTGGTGAACCTCGACAGCGGGGTCGACCGGGAGGAGGCCGCGGCCCGGCTGCTGGACCTGCCCGGCATCGGCCCCTGGACGGTCGGCTACCTGCGGATGCGGGCCCTCGCCGACCCCGACGTCTTCCTCCCGAGCGACGTGGGCGTCAAGCACGGCCTGGTCCGGCTCGGCGCCCCCGGCGACCCGAAGTCCGCCACCCGGGCGGCCGAGGCCTGGGCGCCGTGGCGCTCCTACGCGGTCCACCGGCTGTGGGCCGGCCCCGCGATCACCAGCACCGGAACGGAGAACGAACGAGCATGAGCACCACCGCCCGCACCGCCACCACCGCCCAGACCACCGCCGCCCACACCGGCAAGACCCGCGCCGGCACGGCCCACGCCACCGCGGCCCGCGCCACCACCGTCTACACGACCATGGAGAGCCCGTTCGGCCCGCTGCTGCTCAGCGGGGTCCTGCCCGAGGACGGCGGACCGGCCGCGCTGGCCACCGTCACGGCGCCGGGCCAGAAGTACGCGCTGGCCGAGCCCGCCGACGACTGGGTCCTCGATCCGGAGGCGCTCGCCGAGCCGGTGGCCCAGCTGACCGCTTACTTCGCGGGCGAGCGCACCGGGTTCGACCTGCCGCTCGCGCCGGTGGGCACCGAGTTCCGCCGCCGGATCTGGGCCGCGCTGGACGAGATCCCGTACGGCACGACCGTCACCTACGGCGAACTCGCCGAGCTGGCCGGGCAGGAGCCGCGGATGGTGCGGGCGGTCGGCGGCGCGGTGGGCGCCAATCCGCTGCTGATCGTGCGCCCCTGTCACCGGGTGCTCGGCGCCAACGGCTCGCTCACCGGCTTCGCGGCGGGCGTGGACCGCAAGCGCCTGCTGCTGGAGCTGGAGAGCGGCACGCTGTTCTGAGTGCCGGTCCCGCGACGCCAGGCCCGCCCGCGGCCCGCTCCGCTTCCGTCGGTCACGCCGAACCGCGCAGGTCCACCCGCCAGTTGTGGCTGCGCATGAACCGCCCGGGCGGGAATTCGAAGTCCGTCGCACCGAGCAGGGTGAACCCGGCCTTGGCGCAGACCGCGTTGGAGGCGGGGTTGTCCACCGACGGGAAGGCGTGCAGGTACCGGTGGGCGGCCTCGCGGCGGGCGGCCGCGACCGCGGCACGGGTGGCGGCGACAGCGATGCCCCGGCCCTGGAAGCCGGGCAGCACGTTCCACCCCATCTCGTGGACGGTCCCGCCCTCCCAGGTCCGGGTGCCGTAGCCGACCGTGCCGACCGTCTCGCCACCGACGGCCTCGCCCCCGACCGTCTCGCCCCCGACCGTCTCGCCCCCGACCGTCTCGCCCCCGACCGCCGTGCCCTCGGGCAGCAGCACGATCCGGTACATGCAGCCGAGGCCGGACGGGACGAAGTCCAGGTAGCGGCCGTGCCGGACGAGCAACTGCTCCTCGGTCTCCGGCCCGCCGACGTGCTTCTTCATCTCCGGGGTGTTGACCCGGCGCAGCAGCGCGAGGTCGGCGTCCGTCCAGGGCTCGATCCGCACCCGTACCGGGGCGCCCGTCCGTGCTGTGGTCATGCCGGGGACGGTAGTGGTCGGCCGAGCCGTCGGCCAGCGCTTTTCCCGGCCGCGGAGCGCCGGTGGCCGGCGCTGTCGGCTCAGCCCTGCTCGGTGCCGGTGCCGGTGCCGGTCCCCGTGCCGGTGCCCGGCTGGGCGAGGGCGCGGGCCAGCTGCTCCAGGGCGGGCAGGGCGTCGACCACCGCCTGACGGTCGGCGGGGTCGAGGGTGCCGAACGCGGTGGCGATGCGGCGCTCGTGGGCGTGCTGCCAGTCGTCCAGCTGGCGCCGGCCGGCCGGGGTGAGGGCGATCCGGGCGGTGCGGCGGTCGCCGGGGTCGGCCTGGCGGTCCACGAAGCCGGCTTCGAGCAGCTTGCCGACCAGTCCGCTGACGGTGTTGGGGGCGAGCCGCTGCCGGGCGGCCAGTTCGCCGACCCGCAGCGGCGCGGCGGCGAGGGTCTGGAGGAGTTCGACCTGCGCCATCGGCAGGGACTCCCACGGGTAGTCGGTGCGGATGCTGCTGCGCAGTGCGCGGCGCAGCCGGGTGACGGTGTCGGTCAGCCGTCGGGCGTGCTCGACCGCCGGGTCGGGGCTTCCGGTGGCGAAGTCGGGAACGTGTGGTGACGACGGCATGGCGGACAGCGTATCGCCTGGTACGGGGCGTGCCGGGGGCGTGGTCCGTCCCTCGGACGCGGGGCGGACGCCCTGCGAGACGCTGCGTATCGCGGAGCGATCTGCTCGTAGAAAGAACATATCTGTATCCGATATATTTGTGGCATGAACGCCACCGCCCTTGCCGCGCGGCTGCTCGCCGAGCGGCCCCGCCCCCGCGGCATCGCCGGCTGGCGCCACGCCCACTGGCTGGCCGTCGGCACGGTCTGTCTCGGCGCCTTCCTCGGCCAGCTCGACGCCAGCGTCATCGCCCTGGTCTTCCCCGCCATCGGCCACCACTTCGACGCGGGCTTCGCCGCCGTCGAGTGGGTCGCCCTCGCCTACCTGCTCGTCCTGGTCGCCCTGCTGGCCCCGATCGGCCGACTGTCCGACCTGGTCGGACGCAAGACGATGTACATCGGCGGCTTCGCCGTCTTCGGCCTCTCCTCGCTCGGCGCCGGATTCGCCGGCGGCCTCTGGATCCTGGTCGGCTGGCGGGCCCTCCAGGCCGTCGGCGCCGCGATGATGCAGGCCAACAGCGTCGCGCTGGTGGCGCGCGGGGTCCCGGAGCACGCGATGCGGCGCGCGCTCGGCATCCAGGCCTCCGCCCAGGGCCTCGGGCTGGCGCTCGGGCCCAGCCTCGGCGGGCTGCTGGTCGAACACGCCTCGTGGCGCTGGGTGTTCTGGGTCAACGTGCCGATCGCCGTGTTCGGCATCCTGGCCGGGTGGTACCTGCTGCCCCGCACCCGGATCGACCGTCCGGGCCCGGCCACCGTGCCCGGGCCCCGGGCCCGAGCCGTGCCGGAACCACGGGCCCGAGCCGTGCCGGAAGCGCAGGCGCGGGCCGTGCCGCGGCTCCCCGTGCCCGGCGCGGTGCTCCCGCACCCGGACCACGCCCGCTTCGACCTGCCCGGCATGCTGCTGCTCGCCGGTGCGACCACGGCGCTGCTGCTCGCGCTGTCCACCGCCTCCGGCCTGCCGCTGCCCGGCTGGGCCGTCGCCGCCCTGCTGCTCGCCGCCGCCGTGCTCACGGTGGCGCTGGTGCGCCAGGAGCGGCGGGCCGCCCGGCCGATCCTGGCGCCCGGACTGGTCAACACCCCGGGCGTGCGCTCCGGCCTGGTGGTCGCGCTGATCGGCTACCTGCTGCTGTTCTGCCCGCTCGTGCTGGGCCCCGTGCTGCTCACCGGCGCCGGGGTGTCGACGGCCGGCGCGGGCCTGCTGGTCACCCTGCTGCCCGCCGCGTTCGCCTTCGCCGCGACGGTCGGCGGCGGGCTGCTGCCCCGGGGCTGGTCGGATGTGACCAGGTGCCGCTCCGGCGCCGCCGTCGCGGCCGGCGGGCTGCTGCTGTTCGCCCTGCTGCCGGCCTCGACCGCCTCGGCGGTCCCGCTGCTGGTCGCCGGGTACGGGCTGGGCCTGCTGCTGCCCGCCAACAACGCGCTGGTGATGCGGGCGATCCCGGCGGAGTGCTCGGCGGTCGGCGGCGGCATGGTGAACATGGCGCGCAGCCTCGGTACGGCGCTCGGCATGGCGCTGTCCGTCCTCGGTGTCCACCTGGCGGGCGCCGCGTCCGGTGGGCGGACGGTGCTGCTCCTCCTCGCCGCGGTCGCGGCGGCGGCCGCCGTCCTCACCCGGTCGACCCGCGAGGCGGGCGCCGTCCGCGACACCCGTACCGTCCGCGACACCCGTACGGCACGAGACGCCCGTACCGCGCGCGACGCCGGACGGCACGCGGGGCCCGGGCGGAGCGGCGTCAGCGGGTCGGGGCGTTCAGGGCGTCCTGGGCCCGGTTGAGGCCGAGCCGGACCAGGGTCTCCAGGGCGTTCGCGCAACGGTCCAACGCGCCTGGCAGCGCGGCCAGTTCGTCGTCCGAGAACTTCTTCAGCACGAAGTCGCCGACGCTCTGTCCCTTCGGCGGCCGCCCGATGCCGAACCGCAGCCGGACGAAGTCGCGGGTGCCGAGCACCTCGCCCACCGAGCGCACCCCGTTGTGACCGCCGGGTCCGCCGCCGCGCTTCAGCTTGGCGGAGCCGAACGCGAAGTCCAGGTCGTCCTGCACGACCACCAGCCGCTCGACCGGCACGCCGTACCGGCGCATCAGTGCGGCCACCGGGCGGCCGGACAGGTTGATGAACCACAGCGGCTTGGCGAGCAGCACCGGGCGGCCGTCGACCTCGATCTCCGCGACCAGGGTGGCGATCCCGCGCCGCCGGAACCGGGCGCCGTGCCGATCGGCCAGCCGGTCGACGGCGAGGAAGCCCGCGTTGTGCCGGGTCTGCCGGAACCACGGTCCGGGGTTGCCCAGCCCGGCGATCAGCCACGGGGCGCCGGTGCCGCTGTGGGAGCCGGGGGAGCCGGGGGAGTCGGGGGCGCCTGGGGTCATGCGAGGTCTCCGTGCAGGTGGGGGGGGGAACGGCGGACGGCCGGGGCGCGGCGGGGACGGTACGGGACCGTCGGCCGCGCCCCGGCCGTCCGGGGAACGAGAGCGGTGGGCGCCGGGCGGGCCGCCGCCGGCTCAGGAGGCGGGCACGCCGGGGGCGGCGCCGCGTTCCTGGAGCATGTCGGTCATCAGCTGCACCTCCGAGGTCTGGGCGATCACCATCGACTGGGCGAGCCGCTTCTCGGTGTCGTTCCTGGCCAGGTCCACGTAACCCTGGGCCATCTCGACGCCGCCCTTGTGGTGCTCGATCATCAGCTGCAGGTAGAACACCTCGGCGTCCCGTCCGCTGAGCGAACGCAGCTTCGCGATCTGGGCGTTGGTCGCCATCCCGGGCATCAGCGAACCGTCGTGCGCCTGGTAGTCGTGGCCCATCTTCATCCACGTCATCGGCTTGGCGGTCGAGTGCTGGGTCAGCCCCCACTGGTCCAGCCAGCCCATCATCATCCCGCGCTGGTTGGCCTGGGTGTTGATGATGTCGAAGGCGAGGGTGCGGGTCGGCTCGTCGGCGGTCCGGTCCCGGACCGCGAACGACAGGTCCACCGCCTGCTGGTGGTGGGTCGCCATGTCACGGGCGAAACCGGCCTCCGGCGAGTCGTCCGCCGGGACGGACAGCGACGTGCCGGAGGCGGAGGTCCCGCTCGCCACCAGGGCCGGCACGCCGAGCGCCAGCGCCACGGCGGTGGCCAGCGCGGCCGGCCACCACAGGCGCCGACGGCGCGGGGCGGCGGCCGTCACGTCCTCGGTCACGCCGTCCTGAGCCACGCCGTCCTCGGCCGTGGCGTCCTCGGGGCGGCCCGCGTCGGCGCTCACATCTGCCCCATGGTGCAGGAGGCGCCAGGCTCCTGGGTCTGCTTGCCCTGGACGTACTTGGTGAAGAACTGGTTCACCCGGGGGTCGTTGGCGCTGTCCACGACCAGCTGGGTGCTCCAGGCGTTCAGGGTGATGGTGCCCTGCTCGTCCGGGTACGGGCTCATCAGCGAGTACGGGGTGGTCTTCACCTTGTCGGAGAGGGTCTTGATGTCGTCCGGCGTGGCCTTGCCGTTGTACGTCACCCACACCGCGCCGTGCTCCAGCGAGTGGACCGCGCGCTCGTTCTCGACCGGCTGGTCGTAGACGTGGCCCATGCAGTCCAGCCAGATCGCGTTGTGGTCGCCGCCGACCGGCGGGGTCATCGGGTAGGTGACCTTCTCCTTCACGTGGTTGCGGGTCAGCTCGCCGAAGGTCTTCACGCCCGGGATGTCCGCGTTGGCGGCGGCTTCCTTGTCCTTCTTCTTCTGGTTCTGGTCCATGACGACCCAGGTGCCGGTGGCTATCGCGGCGATCACCAGCACGCCGGCCGCGACCGAGGCGACGACCTTGTTGCGGCGGTCGCGGCGCTGCTCGGCGGCGCGCAGCTCGGCGATCCGGGCGCGGCGGTCGAGGCCGGCCTGCTTGCCGCCGGACTTGTTGGACTGCTTGGAGGCGGAACCCATGGTGGTGTCCTTGTCTCCGCCGCGCACCGGTCGGTGGCGGCGGTCAGCTGGAGTGTGGGGCGAGGCGGATACGTCGGCGGCTGGGCCGACGGTGGGTTCCGCTCAGGACCGGTGGACCTGGAGCTCGTGCAGGTCGGGCGCCGGGTGCGAACCGTCCAGCAGACCCGCGGGCACCACCCGGGGCGGCGCCTCGGGCGCGGCCGGGGTGAGGGGTGACACGGCGGGCTGCGGCTGCGGTGGCGGATTCGGCAGCTGGGCGTCCTGCGAGCTGTACGGGTGGCTGGAGCAGCCGTTGTTGCGCGGGGGCTCGCCGTCGGCGGTGCAGAGGATCCAGTGGCCCTGCTCCTCGGCGATCCGGCGGTGGTCGGCGGCGTTCGGGGCCCTGCCGACCTCGGCGAGCTTCGCGGCCTTGGCGGGCCTGGTGGCTTGTCCGGTCTGGCCGGTCTGGCCGGTCTGGCCGGTCTGCCTGGTGTGGTCGGTGTGGGGCGCCTGTCCGGTCGCGACCTGGACGCTGACGACGGCGACGGCTGTGACCGGGGCCGCGGCCGGCGCGCTGCGCGGGGCGGTCCCGTCCATCGCCTTCGCCTGACCCGCGCAGGGCAGCATCGTCAGCAGGGCGACGAGCAGCAGGACCAACAGCGCACCCACCGGGCGGCCCGCCGGTGCGGCCCTCCCCGGTCGGGGCGAGCTGGGGGCCGACGCGGTCATGCGGACATTTAATCAGCCGAACGTGTGAAGCGATGCCCCCCATCGGCCCCCATTTTCGGGGGTCGGCACGCCCGGATGTCCAGGAAACACCCTGCTCCGGGCACATCCGGCAAGCACGGACGGAACGGAAGTGGACGGGGCGGTGACGGCCGTGCTGAGGCCCCGCGGCGCGGGCGACGAACCGGCAGGTCGGCGCGGTGGCCGGGATGTTCCGATGGGTGACCGGTTGTCGCCGAAACCCGGACAGGGCCGTTGCCCTTGGAGAACAATGACGTCGTGCCCGGCCCGCCGGGGTGGCGCGACCACGGACCGAGCAGGAGCCGCCAGATGAGCAAGCAGGGTGCACCCGCACAGCCGCACCGGTCCGACGACGGCTGGTGGGACACCGTCTACGACGGTCCGGCGGGCACCCTCCCGGACACCCCGCACGCCGACCCGGGGGACGGCAGCGTGGACGACTGGTTCGAGACGGCGGTCGGGCTGATCGGGCAGCAGCGGTCGGCGGAGCCGGAGCCGGTGGCGGCACCGGCCGTAGAGCCGGTCGTGGAACCTGCGCCGGAAGCGGAGCCCGCGCAGGACGACCGGGACAGCCTCGACGACTGGTTCGACACCGCGGTCGGCGTGATCGACGGAGCGGACGGGACGGGGCACCGGCGGACGGCCACGGAGACCGACCGGTTCCCGGCACCCTCCTCCGCCGACGACGCCCCGAAGCCGGAGCCGGAGCCGGAGCCGGAGCCCGTGCCGGAGCCCGTGCCGGAGTCGACGCCGAAAGCCGCCCCGGTCTCGCTGGAGAAGGACGACCCGCCGTCGGCCCCCGAGCCGGAACCCGTCGCTGAGCCCGTCGTTCAGCCCGAGCCTGAGCCCGAGCCCGCTGCCGAGCCCGAGGCCGTCGTGGCCGAGGTGCTCGAAGCACCTGAAGCGCCCGCCCCCGTCCCGGCCGCCATCCCCGCCCCCGCCCCCGCCCCGGCCCCCGAACCCGAGCCCGACCACGCACCGGCGCCCGGGCCGGCCCCGGAACCGGTGCTTCCCACCGCGACCGTCCCCGACCCCCGGCCGGCCGGCCGCCGCGCACCGCTCGCCGACGGCGGCGCCGCCGTCCCGCACGTCGGCGAACGCCCCCCGACGTACGGGCCCGAGCCGACGGCCGTACCGGAGGCGGACCCGGGCTCGCTCCGCTCGCTCGTCCCGGACACCGTGCTGGAGGGGGCGCAGTACGGACCGTCCGTGCTGCGCGCGGCCTCCGTCCGCGGCGACTCCGCCCGCTACCGGGGCGAACCGCGCCGGGACTCGCTACTGGTCACCCGCTTCGGCGACGGGCCGGACGGGCTGCTGCTCGCCGTCCTCGGCGGCTTCGACCGGGTGGGCGGCGCCGAGGGCGACACGGTCACTCCGGAGGCCGTCGCCGCCGGTACGGGCGAGGCCTGCCGCCAGCTCGCCGCAGCGATCGGGCGCAGCCGGGCCGGGCTGGCCGCCGACCTGCGCGACGGCGCCCGGGACCGGCTCCGCTACGGCCTCCAGCGGCTGGCCACCGGTGCCGCCGCGCCGCTGCGCGCGCTGGCGCCCCGGGCGGAGGGGGACGACACGCCGTCCCCGGCCTCGCTGCACTGCCTGATGGTGTCGCTCGACCCGGAGGCCGGCTACCGCGCCGCCTTCGGCGTCGGCCCGGGCGGCCTCTACCTGCTGCGCTCCGGCCACTGGATCGACGCGTACGCGGCGCGGCTGCTGCACCACCCGGACGGCCAACCGTCGGTACCCGAGGCCCCGGTCCCGGAGCCGCGCCCGTTCCGCTTCCGGCTCGTCCCCGCCACGCCGGGCGACATCCTGCTCCTCTGCACCCCCGGACTGGCCCGCCCGATCGCCGACGAACCGGCCGTCGCCCACTTCCTCTCCACCCACTGGGCCCATCCCCACCCGCCGGGCACCGTCGACTTCCTGCGCCAGGTGCAAGTCCGCGCCAAGGGCTACGCCGACGACCGCACCGCCGCCGCCATCTGGACCGAATAAATGTAGACCGGTCTACATATTCTGCCCCACCCCTGCGCATGCGCCTGTGCGCCAGAAGTCGCCCCAGCCGACTTCTGGCGCAGGCGATTCCCATGCGCGGGATCCCGCCGTCCCGCCCCAGCAATCGCGCGCAACCGGGCTGGGGCCGACTTCCTGCGCGCGGGTGAGCCGCCGTGAGTTGGTAGAAGGCCGGGTCTAAGGCAAATCTGTAGACCGGTCTGCTGATTTTTTCCGAGAGGAAGGCGGCGCTGCGTTAGAAGTCGGACTGGTCGACTTCTCGTGCGGGGTGGATGGGCATTGCGGCGCCGGGCGCCGCTCAGGTGTGGAGGAGGATGCGGGCTACGGCGGTGGCCTGGGTGAGGGCGGCTGGGGGGCGGGCGTCGGGGAGGCCGATGGCGATGGGGACGGCGAGGCCGTCGAGGAGGGCGCGGATCTGGGTGGCGCGGTCGGCGGCGGGGCCCGGGGTGAAGTGGCCGGTGACGGTGCCCTCCTCGACCAGGGTGACCAGGTCGGCCTGCCAGGGGGCCTCGATCTCCCGCTGGCCCTGGCGGAGTTCGGCGCTCGCGGGGGACCGGCCCCACACCTCGACCCAGAGGATCCAGCGCGGGTCCCCCGCCCCCTCGGGCAGGTAGAGGCGCAGGTAGGCGTCGAGGCGCTGCCAGGGGTCGAGGGAGCGGTCGGCGAGGGCCTCGCGGCGGCGGACGCCGAGCTGCTCCTCGCTCCAGCGGAGGGTCTCCAGCAGCAGCTGGTCCTTGCTGCCGAAGTAGTAGAGCAGGTGTCCGGCGCTCATCTGGAGCTGTTTGCCGAGCCCGGCCATGGTGAGCTTGGCCAGCCCGTGCTCGGCGATCGCGGCCCGGGCGGTGGCGAAGACCTCCTCGCGGGGGCGTGCCGGCCGGCGCGGACGGGGGTCGGCCATGTGCGTTGCTCTCCCTCGGTGGAACGGAGGTTCGAAGGCTACCGGGGTTGCCGGGGCGGGAGGTGGGCCCCCGCCCTGGTAACCCCGGTAGCCCCGGTAACCCCGGTGGCCCTGGCGGCCCCGGGTGTCAGAGCGCCTTCGGCTGCTGCTGGGTGATGCAGTGGATGCCGCCGCCGTTCGCGAAGATCTCGCGGGCGTCCACGAGTTCGACGGTGCGCCCCGGGTAGGCGCGGCCGAGGACGGCGGCGGCCTCCTGGTCGCGCGGGTCGGCGAAGGCGCACAGGATCACGGCGCCGTTGGCCACGTAGTGGTTGATGTAGGAGTAGTCGACCGGCTCGCCGTCCTCGTCCAGCAGGACGGTGGGCGCGGGCAGTTCGATGACCTCCAGCTGCCGGCCCTGCGCGTCGGTCGAGGCGCGCAGGAGGGCGACGAGCTCCTGGCAGACCTCGTGGTCCGGGTGGGAGGGGTCGGGCTGGACGTGCGCGACCACGACGCCCGGGCGGACGAAGGAGGCGACGATGTCGATGTGCCCGCGGGTGCCGAACTCGTCGTAGTCGCGGGTGAGTCCGCGCGGCAGCCAGACCGCCTTGGTGGTGCCGAGGAAGGCGTGCAGCTCGGCCTCGACCTCCTCCTTGGTCCAGTCGGCGTTGCGGCCCTCGCCGAGCTGGACGGTCTCGGTGACCAGCACCGTGCCCTCGCCGTCGACGTGGATGCCGCCGCCCTCGTTGATCAGCCGGGAGGCGAAGCGCTGGACCCCCGTCAGTTCGCCGATGTGCTCGGCGATGTGCTGGTCCTTGTCCCAGCGTGCCCAGGACTGCGCGCCCCAGCCGTTGAAGATCCAGTCGGCGGCGGCCACCGAGCCCTTGCCGTCGATCAGGAAGGACGGGCCGATGTCGCGCATCCAGGCGTCGTTCAGCGGGCGCTCGACGATCTCGACCCGCTCGGAGACGTACTTGCGCGCCTCCGCCGTCTCACCGGTGTTGACGATCAGCGTCACCGGCTCGTACCGGACGATGGTGTCGGCGACCGCGGCCCAGGCCTCGCGGGCGGCGTGCAGCGCCTCGGGGCCGTCGAAGGTGGGGTTGGCGGTCGGGAAGGCCATCCAGGTGCGGTCGTGCGGGTGCCACTCGGCGGGCATCCGGTAGCCGAGGGCGGCGGGCGTGGGGGTGGTCATCATCGAGTCCTAGGGGGAGATCGGGAAGATCGCGGGAGATCGGACCGCGGGAGATCGGATCGGCGGAGATCGGACCGCGGGAGATCAGAGGAAGTAGAGGCGGCTGAGCGAGACGCTGTCGGCCGGTTCGGAGCGCAGCGGCGAGCCGTCCAGCGAGACCAGCCCGGTCTCGGTGACCTCGACCTGGCCGACCCGGGCGTTGCGCACCATGTCGCGCGGCCCGATGCCGCGGGTGCCCCGGACGCCGACGCGGCGACGGCGGGTGGGCAGCCCGTCGGCGGGGCGGTCGAGGTAGGCGCCGTCAGCGGCGGCCTGGGCGACGAAGGCGACCGAGAGGTCGGCGGCGGTCGCGCCGTGGGCGCCGAACTGCGGCCCCAGGACCAGCGGTTCGCAGCGGTCGGTGGAGGCGTTGGGGTCGCCGACCACACCGTACGCGGGGAAGCCGGCCTTGAGGACGAGCTGCGGCTTGGCCCCGAAGTGGTCCGGGCGCCACAGCACGATGTCGGCGAGCTTGCCGATCTCGATCGAGCCGACCTCGTGGACAAGGCCGTGCGCGATGGCCGGGTTGATGGTGAGCTTGGCGATGTAGCGCAGCACGCGCTCGTTGTCGTCGCCGCTCTCCGCCGTCCCGTACGAGCCGACCCCGTCCATCGGGCCGAGTTCGGCCTTCATCTTGCCGGCCATGGCGAAGGTGCGGCGCACGGTCTCTCCCGCGCGGCCCATGCCCTGGGCGTCGGAGGAGGTGATGCCGATGACCCCGAGGTCGTGCAGCACGTCCTCGGCGCCCATCGTGCCGGCCCGGATCCGGTCGCGGGCCATCGCGGCGTCGCCGGGCAGGTCGACCTTGAGGTCGTGCGCGGAGACGATCATGCCGAAGTGCTCGCCGAGGGCGTCCCGGCCGAACGGCAGCGTCGGGTTGGTGGAGGAGCCGATGACGTTGGGCACGCCCGCCATCTTCAGCACGTTGGGGACGTGTCCGCCGCCGCAGCCCTCGATGTGGAAGGCGTGGATGGTGCGGCCCTCCAGCACCTTCAGGGTGTCCTCGACCGACAGGCACTCGTTCAACCCGTCGGTGTGCAGCGCGACTTGGACGTCGTAATCCTCGGCGACCCGCAGCGCGGTGTCCAGCGCGCGGGTGTGCGCGCCCATGTCCTCGTGCACCTTGAAGCCGGACGCGCCGCCCTCGGCCAGCGCCTCGACCAGCGGGGCCGGGTCGGAGGACGAACCGCGGCCCAGGAAGCCGATGTTGACCGGCCAGGCGTCGAAGGCGTTGAACGCGTGGCGCAGCGCCCAGGGGGAGTTGACGCCCACGCCCCAGACCGGGCCGAACTCCTGGCCGATGATCGTGGTGACGCCGGAGGCCAGCGAGGCCTCCATGATCCGCGGCGAGAGCAGGTGGACGTGGGTGTCGATGGCGCCGGCGGTGGCGATCAGGCCCTCGCCGGAGACGATGGTGGTACCGGTGCCGACGACCACGTCCACGCCGTCCAGGGTGTCCGGGTTGCCGGCCCGGCCGATCGAGGCGATCCGGCCGCCGATCAGGCCGATCGAGGTCTTGCGGATGCCCTGGACCGCGTCGATCACCAGGACGTTGCTGATCACCACGTCGCAGGTGTCGCGGACGGCGGCGGGCTTGAGGTGCAGGCCGTCCCGGGCGGTCTTGCCGAAGCCGGCCAGGAACTCGTCGCCGGGTGCCTGGGAGTCGGACTCCACGCGGACGATCAGACCGCTGTCGCCGAGCCGGACCCGGTCCCCGGCGCGCGGGCCGTGGACGGAGATGTAGTCGTGGGGGGTGATCGCCGTCATGAGGGCACCTCCGCGTCGTCGAAGCTGGTCAGGTAGCCGGTCGCGCGGGCCTTGGCCAGGGCGGCCTCCTTCGCGCCGGGCGCGTCCAGGGGTCCGTCCACGAGCCCCGCGAAGCCGATCGCGACCCGCTCGCCGCCGATCGGCACCAGGCCGACCTCGACGGTGGCGCCCGGGTCGAAGCGCACCGAGGAGCCGGCCGGGACGGCGAGGTGGGTCCCGTAGGCGGCGGCGCGGTCGAAGGCCAGGCGCGGGTTGGCCTCGAAGAAGTGGAAGTGCGAGGTGACCGAGATCGGCACCTCGGAGGTGTTGTGGACGGGGAGCAGCAGGGTCTCCTCGACCGGGTCGTAGCCGGTGCCGTCGCCGATCAGCGCGCCGCCGGGGGCCTCGTCGCCGAGCGAGCCGGCGCCCTTGAACGGGTCGTTGACGACGGCGAGGCGGGTGCCGTCCTCGAAGACGGCCTCGACCTGGACGACGGTGACCACGTCCGGCACGCCGGGCAGCACGTCGTCGGCGGTCAGCACGGAGCGGCCGGCCTCGATCGCCTCGGCCAGGCGCCGGCCGTCGCGGGCGGCCTCGCAGACGGTGTCCGCGATCAGGGCGGTGGCCTCGGGGATGTTGAGGCGTACGCCCCGGGCTCGGCGGGCGCGGGCCAGCTCGGCTGCTGTGAAGATCAGCAGCCGGTCCCGCTCGGTGGGGGTCAGTCGCACGGTTCCTCGCTCGCGGTCGCCGGGGGAGGGGGTGGGGTGGGCGTGGGGCCCGGTGGCTTCCGGGTGATGTTAGAACGCCGTTCAAACATCTGAGGTCATTGAACCCGGACCGGCGCGCCCTGTCCAGCGTTGCCGCTCCGCGTCGCTTCGGCTTCCCGGGCGGGGGAGGGGAGTGAGCGGGGGCGAGGCGGGGGCGCGTGGTCGGGCGCACGGTCCGAACGGGCGCCGGGCGTGCGCGGGATCGAGGGGTGGCGGGTTCGAAAACTGCCCGTGCGCTTCGCAAACCCGTCCGGCGCGGGCAGTTGGATCACGCGAACCTCCCCGTGCCCCTTTCACCCCACGTGATCGGACGCACACTGTTGCAAACGCCGCCAACTGGGCATGAGGATGGTGGTCAGATCGAGGAGGCCACCCGACCGGCGGGGGATCCGGAGTCGGGGGCCCGGATTTCAGGGCGGGGGCATGTAGTGATGGACGGTCAGTCACGATTCCCACGGCAGCGGACGAGTTCGGGTGACGCCTACCGGTCCGGACCGGCCCAGGGCGCGGTCGGCGGCACCGGCGCGACCGGCAGCGCCGGAACGACCGGCACCGCCGGGTCCGCAGGGATGGCCGGGACCGCCGGAACGCCCGGAGCGGCGGGAGTCGCCGGGACGGCCCTGCCGGGCACGCCGGCCCCCGGATGCGCGCTGCACCGCCGGCTGCACCTGACGCTCGACCCGGCCGACCTGGTCGCGGTGGGCTCGGTCCGGCGACGGCTGCGCTCGGCACTGAGCCACTGGGGGGTGCCGGAGCTCTGTGACACCGCCGAGCTGCTCTCCTCCGAGCTGGTCACCAACGCGTTGCTGCACACCGCCAAGGGTGCGGTCTTCGACGCGGTGCTCGGCACGGACCACCGGCTGCGCATCGAGGTGCAGGACGGCACCAGCAGGCTGCCCGGCCGTCGGCGCGACCCGGAGGCCGAGTACGCGACCTCGGGGCGCGGCCTGTTGCTGGTGGAGGCGCTCGCGGACTCCTGGGGCGTGCAGCTGAGAGGAGACGGCAAGGTCACCTGGTTCGAACTCGCGTCACCCTGAGACGAACCGAGACCGGCCGGGACGGGCCGCGACCGGCTGAATCCGGTTCGCGCGGTCGTACGATAGTCCGTGGTCGATTGATTCGCTGTCGAAGGAAGCCCTGAACAGAAGGCGGAGCGGAAGATTTCCGGCCCGTTGGCATTGCCGCTCGGCGGAACATTGGCCAGGATGGTGGGACCGTGTGTCCACGTGCGGGAAGCAGCGGGGAGACCGTACCTCGACTGACCACCGTCCGTCGGCACCGTCCTATCCAGCACGACCATCACATCGCCACGCGGCCCGTCCGGACGGTCGGCGCGGTCCGTCACGGCAGCGGCAGGAGCAGCATGCCCACTGAGCCCGAGTCGCCGGGGCCGGCGCTCCCTCCCGGCGCGTCCGTCGCCGAGCCGCGAGCTGTGGAGCCCGGGACCGCACAGCCCGGAAGCGCGGAGCTCCGCACCGCAGAGCCGCCAACCGCGGATCTCCGGACCGCGGATCTCCGGACCGCGGGGCCCCGCGTCGCCGAGCAGCCGACCGGCCCGGAGCCGCGGACCCTCGGACAACCCGTCGCCGGCCCCGCCGCCACCCCCACCGGCGGGACGGGCCGGACCAGGCCGCCCGCGCAGCAGACCCGGAGGTCCCCCGCGGTGCGCCCGTCCCCCAGCCTCGCCGCCGCCCGGCTGGCGCCCGTGCTCTCCGGCGGACTGCCGCCGGCCTCCGCCGACACCATGCCGGACTGGCTGGAGCCCGCGATGGCCGCCAACGGCATCGGCTCCTTCGACTGGGACATCCGCCGCGACGTTCTGGAGGGCGACCAGCGGGCCTGCGCGATCATCGGCCTGGACGCCCCGGCGCAGGTCCGTTTCGACCGCACCGCCGCCTCCTTCCTGGCCCTGCTGCACCCCGAGGACGCACCGGTGGTGCGCCGCCGGGTCGAGCGCGCGGTCGCCGAGCTCGGCCAGTGCGGCGCGTACTACCGCACCGTCGGGCCGAACGGCTCGATGCGCGCGGTGCGCTTCCGCGGCAGGGTGCTCGCGGACGCCTTCGGCCGGGCCTCCCGGATGGTCGGCTTCGTCTGGGACGCCACCGTCGAGCTGCACAAACGCGACCACGCCGACCGGATGGCCCTGCTGCGCGAGGAGCGCTCCCGGTTCATCAAGGAGGCGGCGCGCGCTCTCTCCGAAGCCGTCACCGTCCGTGACGTGGCCCGGGTGTTCACCGAGCTGCCGCTGCCCGGACTGCCGCCGGACGGCCTGGTGCTGGCCTCCTTCGAGGCGGGACGGGCCCGGGTCCTCGGCGCCTCCGGCTACCGCACCGACTCGCTCGCGGTCTGGGACCGCACCGTGCTGCCCGCCGGCCACCCGGCCGCCGAGGCGCTGCGGCACCGCGCGCCGGTGTTCGTCTCCACCCGCGAGGACTTCCGGGACGGCTACCCCGAGGTGTGGGAGCCGACCAGCCGCACCGGCCGCGGCTCCTGGGCGTACCTGCCGTTGGTGGCCAGCGGCCGGGCGATCGGCGTCTGCGTGGTCAGCTTCGACGACGAGCGCGAGCTGGACGCGGACGAGCGCACCCTGCTGACCACCCTGGGCGGACTGGTCGCCCAGTCGCTGGCCCGGGCCCGGCTGCACGACGCCGAGCACGAGCTGGCGGCCGGCCTGCAGCGGGTGATGCTGCCGCGCACCGTCCCGTCCGTACCGGGCGTGACCACCGCCGTGCGCTACCTCGCGGCCGGCTCCGGCCTGCAGATCGGCGGCGACTGGTACGACGTGGTGCCGCTGCCCGGCGGGCACGTCGGCCTGGTGATCGGCGACGTCCAGGGCCACGACGTGCACGCCGCCGGGATCATGGGCCAGCTGCGGATCGCGCTGCGCGCCTACGCGGCCGAGGGCCACCCGCCCGCCGCCGTGATGGCCCGCGCCTCCCGCTTCCTCGCCGATCTGGACACCGACCACTTCGCGACCTGCACCTACGCCGAGGTCAACGTGGACTACGGCGTGGTCTACGCGGTCCGGGCCGGCCACCTCGACCCGGTGGTGCGCCGCGCGGACGGCACCGCCGCGGTGGTGCCGGTGGCCGGCGGGCTGCCGCTGGGCATCGACCCGGACCAGGAGTACCGGGTCACCCGGTTCAGCCTGGACCCGGGCGAGACGGTGCTGCTCTGCACCGACGGGCTGGTCGAGGCGCGCGGCATGGACCTGGACGAGGGCGTCGCCCGGCTCACCCGGGTGCTCGCCGAGCCGCTGCCGCCCGCCGAGCGGGCGGCCCGCGACCCGCTGGAGGAGCTGGCCGAGCGGATCGCCTCCCAGGCCGCCGACTCCAACGAGCGCGAGGACGACATAGCGCTGCTGCTGCTGCGCTGGGACGGCCCGGCGGGCGGCCTGGCCGCCCAGCAGCTGCGCCGCCGGATCGGCCAGGCCGACCTGGCGCGGGTCGCCGAGGTGCGGGCCGAGCTGCGCGACGCGTTGCGCCGCTGGGGTGTCGCCGAGTTCATCGACACCGCCGAGCTGCTCTCCTCCGAGCTGGTCACCAACGCCATCCGGCACACCGACCGGGACGCCATGTTCACCGCCCGGCTCTACCGGGAGCTCGAGGAGGACGGCGGGCGGTCCCGGCTGCGGGTCGAGGTGGAGGACGAGTCCGACCTGTGGCCGACCCGCCGGACGCCGGGGGAGCAGGCCTCCTCCGGGCGCGGGCTGATGCTGGTCGAGGCGCTTGCGGACTCCTGGGGCGTGGAGCCGCGCGGGTCGGGCAAGCGGATGTGGTTCGAGCTCAGCGGGGCGACGGCGGCCTGAGCGCCCAGGAAGCCCCGGACGTCCGGGAGGCCAGGGGCGCTCGGGAGGTCGTCCGCGCCCCCTGTGAGCACCGACGCCCCCGCGCACGTCGACCCTCACGGGGCGTGCACGGGGGCGTCCGGCGCCCGGAGCGTCAGCCGAACTGCTGCTCCAGGTCCTTCAGCTTGCGCTCCAGCGAGTCCAGCCGGGGCAGCGTGACGGTGTCCTCCTCCACGGTCAGGTCGATGGTGCGCCGCTCCGGGCGGGCCGGCAGACCGGGCTGGACGACCGCGCCCTCGGCGGGCTCGACCTCGCGCGGCGCCGCCGACCCGACCTCGCGCGGGGCGGCGGTCCGCTCCACCCCGGGGCGCTCGGCGGCGCTCCGTTCGACGGTGGTCCGCTCGGCAGTCGCCCGGTCAGCCCGATCGGCCCGGTCAGCCCGTTCGACCACGGGCCCGTCGGTTATGGCCGGTTCCGAGCCGGACTCCAGCTGCCGTGCGGCGGTGCCCCGGCGCCAGGTGCTGTGGGAGCGGTTGATCGCCCGGATCTCGGCCCGCTCGCGGCGCCCGGCCAGCTTGCGGCGCTCCTTGTCCAGGGCACGCTCCCGCTTGTCGTCGCGGACCTCGTCCACCGCCTCGTCCAGGCTGCGCACGCCCTCCAGGAGCATCAGCGACCAGGCCGCGTAGGTCTCGCGCGGGGCGCGCAGCCAGCGGACGATGCGGATCTGCGGCAGTGGCCGGGGGACCAGCCCCTGCTCGCGCAGCGCGGCCCGGCGGGTCTGCTTCAGCGCCCGGTCGAACAGGACCGCCGCCGAGAGGGACATGCCGGAGAAGAACTGCGGGGCCCCGGCGTGGCCGAAGCCGCGCGGGGCGTGCACCCAGTTGAACCAGGCCGAGGCGCCGGCGAAGACCCAGACCAGCAGCCGGGAGCCGAAGGCCGCGTCGCCGTGGCTGGCCTCGCGGACGGCGAGCACCGAGCAGAACATCGCGGCACCGTCGAGCCCGAACGGGACGAGGTACTCCCAGCCGCCGGACAGGCCCAGGTTCTGCACGCCGAAGCCGACCAGCCCGTGGAAGGACAGCGCGGCGGCGACCCCGGCACAGCAGAACAACAGGGTGTACGAGGCGGCGCCGTACAGGGATTCCTTGCGGCGGCGCCGTTCCTCGGAGCGCTCCCAGGAATCCGTGCCCGGGCCGCCGGCGGATCCCCGGTTGCGGAGCAGGGCCACCAGGAGCGCGCTGACCAGCAGCCCCGCGACTCCGGTGACGGCCCACCCGAGCGGTATGTCGGACAATTTCATCGCCGGGACCAGCCTCGCTTTCCTGCGTCGCGTTCCTTCGTCGTGATGGCGGGGACCATCATGGCGGATGCTCGGCGGGCGAATGACCGATTCGCTGTCAATGCGCTGGGGAGAGGGATTTCTGACTCAGCGACAAAAATATTGTCTGACTAATTCGAAGCGGATTGTTCCTGGAATTCCGGGCTTTTCGGACCCGGGCCCGGACGGACGTTCGTCAACCCCGTGTGACCCGTGGGCAGCCGCTGCACATGGACCCCGGCTCCGCGGTGTACGCGAGGCAGCAACTGGCCCGGGACCGGTCCGCACGCGGAGCGCCGTCGCCCCCGGGCGCCGGGGGCGCGAACCCGGCGCCGGGCGTGAAGGGGGCCGGGGCGGGAGCGGGGTTCCCGTCCGCGCCGGGCGCGCACGCGGGCTCGGCCGGTCCGCCGGGCGCCAGCAGTGCGGACAGTTCGGCGCGCGCCCGTTCCGCCTCCCCGAGCAGCCCGCCCGCGTACCAGAGCCCCTCCACCACCGCGTCCGTGGCCATCGCCCACAGCACCCGGGGTCCGCGCCGCGCCTCCGGGCGGAAGGCGGTCAGCACCGGGGTCAGGAACCCGCCGAGCGCGCACCGCAGCGCGGCGGCCAGCGCGGCCTCGTCCGCCGCCGGCCGGGCCTGCGCCGAGCCGGCCGCCGGGTCGTCCGGCAGGCAGGCGAACTCCGCCGGGCGGACCGTCAGTTCCACCGCCCCGGACCGTCGGCGCAGCGAGACGTCCCCGAGGGTGAGCAGCGGGACGCGCCGCTCCAGGAACCACGGCAGCGTGAACAGCAGCGAGACCGGCCAGACGAAGCGGTGCAGCCCGAAGCCGGCCGCGACGTCCGGGCGCAGCGGCCGCCCGTAGCGGGCGAGGCCCTGCCGGGCGTCGTGGGCGATCAGCTCGCGCACGGCCCCGGGGCGGGCGGCCAGGTCGGCGGCGGGCAGCCAGCCGCCGCCGCGCCGGGGCGGTGCGCAGCGCACGCTCAGCACCGGGGTGAGCCCGGTCAGCCGGTGGTACGAGGGGGCGCCCGGGGTGGCGGGGGTCGGGGCGGAGCCGGGGGCGTGCGCCCCGGTGCTGTGGGGGGCGCGCGGCGTGGGGCCGGGCCGGGTGCTGCTCGCGGTCATGGGCGGGCCCCATCGGGTCGACCGGGGCCCGCCCGTGGACCGCCCGGCGCCGTCCGGCGGTGGTGTGCCGGGCGCGGCCGGACCGGGGCACGGCGGTGCCCGGGGAACGGCAAGGCGACCCGGCCGGGACGCTGCCCGTCCCAGCCAGGTTAGGCTCACCTTAGCTGATGGTTCCCCCGGTCTCGCTCGCGATGCGTCCGTCCGGGGGAGGCCCCGGCGCGCCGGCGGTGCCCAACTGGCGTGCCAGCCAGACCGGCACGCCGCCCAGGGCCTGCACCAGCCGGGTCGCCTCGGCGCGCAGCCGCGAGGCCTCGGCCGGTTCGGACACCTCGGCGAGCGCCGCGAGCGCCGGAGCCACCCCCACCGTGAAGCCGAGTTGCTCGCGCAGCCGCAGCGAGGCGTCGAAACCCTCCCGGGCGCTGCCCCGGTCCCCGCGGGAGAGTGCCAGCGCGGCCAGGTGGCGCCAGGTGTACGAGCGCAGCAGTTCGTCGCCGCGCTCGCCGGCGCCCTCGTGCGCCCGGCGGTAGGCGATCCAGGCGGCGCCGCGGTCGCGCAGCAGGTTCTCGGCGACCAGCCCGCGCCGGAAGTCCAGCAGCGGGCGGCCGGGTGCGTCCGGCGGCAGCAGGGCCGAGGTGCGGCCGAGCGCGGCCTGCGCCTCGTCCAGCCGGTCCCGCGGGCCGAGCACGCTCGCCACGTACGCGAGGAAGCCGCGGGCGCAGGCGGCGGCCGCGCGCTGCTCGGTGCCGGCCGCCAGCGCCTCCGCCAGGCGCAGCGCCTGCTCCGCCTGGGTCCAGTACGCCGCGGTGAACAGGCACTGTTCGATGAGGAGTTCGGCCCGCCCGAGGGCCGCTGCCGGGTCCTGCTCGGCGGCCGGGCGCAACAGTTCGGCGGCCTCCTGCCAGCACGCCCGGGACCTCAGTCGCCACACGGTGTCGCCCGGCTCCTCCGCTGCCGCCCGCCCCCGCCCGTCCGGGCCGCTCGGGCCCCATCCGTGCTCCGACAACGCCACCTCCTTGTGTGCGCCATCCAGCAGGGCGCGGACCCGCCCCTGGGGCCCTGCCGCCACGACCCGTGCGCATGGCGGCGGCAGGGCGAAAAGCCCGCGCTGTGGCGGCAATTCAACACGGGGGTGAGCTTGTGCACCAGATCACGAGCGGAGGTTGTTGCGTTCGGAGGAGAAATGATCTAGAGGGGTGCGAGTGGCGCGGTCCGGCGGGGCGCCCGACCGGTCGGGAGGGGTCAGGAGGTCCAGCCGGTCTCCATCAGGGCCTCGGCGGCGCCGTTCGCGGGCTGCGGCACGCCCGCCAGGTCCAGGCTGAACAGGGCGACCAGCAGCTGCTCGCCGCGCACCGTGGCCTGGTGCGAATAGCCCGCGAGGGTGAACATCGCGGCGGCCATCTCCTCGGCGTGCAGGGTCTGCAGCCACAGGCACTCGACCGACTTCACGTCGGCCGGCTCGGTCCAGGTGTCGACCTGCGCGACCATCCGGCTGCCCAGCAGGGTGACCCCGTCGCGCTCCTGCGCCTCGGTCAGCTCCAGGTCGTCGAAGCCGAGCCACTCCAGGTAACGGGCGGCGGTGAACACCGCGTCCTGCGAGGTGCGCACCGGGTGCGGGCGGAAGGGGGCACGGTGGCGGAACGGGCGGGAGCGGCCGGCCGAGGTGCCGGGGGGCGCGGGCGGGGCGGGCACCGGCGCGCCCATCGGGTGGGCCGGGTGGGGGCGGGAGGACTGCGGGCCGGGGGCGGCGAGCGGGCCGGCCGTGCCGCTGCCCAGCCGGGTGGTGCGGTCCACCGGCAGCCGGACGGTGGCGCCGCAGTTGCAGGTGAACTCGGGCTGCGGCCACTGGTCGGAGCGGCCGCAGTGCGGGCAGCGCATGCTCAGCCAGGAGTCCTCCCAGGACCGGAAGCGCACCTGCACCGGCACGCCGCCACGCAGCAGAGGCACCTTGAGCGAGGCGCCGCAGGGGCAGGGCAGCGACGGCGGTTCGTACAGGTGCTCGCGGCGGCAGGCGGGGCAGCGGATGGCCCGGGCGCCACCGCCCGCCCCCGGGTGCGTGGGGTCGTGTCCGGTGAAGTCGTCGGGCAGTCCGGCCATCGCGGGCTCCGTCCGTCGGTGTCGGGTGGGTGGGACGATTCCCATGCTCCCCGAAATGTCCGGCGATGGGCGCGGAATGGGGCAATCCTCAGGGACGGATCAGGGAACCCTGAGCACCGGGGGCGAGGCGGCCTCCGTCCCGAGGAGGAGGGTCAACCGGCGGACCAGCGGGCCAGGTCGGCGGGGGTGTCCAGGTCGTCCGGGACGGCGACGTCGGCGCACTCGACCAGGACGACCTCCGCCGCGTGCGCCGCCAGCAGGGCGCGGGCGCCGGCATCGCCGGAGGCGCCCGCGGCCGCCTCGGCGAAGTGCCGGGCGCCGATCAGCACCGGGTGGCCGCGCCGCCCGTGGTAGGCCGCCGCGGCCAGTTCGGCGCCCGCCCGGTGCGCGGCCAGCAGCCGGGCGACGGCGGCCGGGGTGACGCCCGGGGTGTCCACCAGCATGACGAGCGCCGCCGGGGCCCGCGGCGGGAGCGCGGCCAGGCCGGCCCGCAGCGAGGAGCCCATGCCGCCGGCCCAGTCCGGGTTGGCCACCAGACGGCAGCCCGGCAGGTGCGCGGTGGCCCGGACCCGGTCGCCCGCCGCGCCCAGCACCACCGTGACGTCCGGGCAGCCGCCGGCCCGGACCACCGCCACCGCGTGCTCCACCAGTGGCCGGTCCCCGTACCGGAGCAGCGCCTTGGGTCGCCCGCCGAGGCGCCGCCCGCCCCCGGCGGCGAGCACCAGGGCGGCGACCGGGGCGGCGACCGGGGCTGGTCCGGCGGGCGTCGGCGCAGTCTGCATGGGTCCAGCCTGCCGGTCCCGGGCGGGAGTGCGCACTGTGCGAAGCCACAAGGCGGCGCAGGGGGCGTGGGACCGGGCCGCGATGGTGCCGACGGAGGAGGTCCTGGCCGCGCCGGCGGAGCGGTACGACCTGGTGCCGGTGGGGCGGCGCGGCAGCGCCCCGGCGCGGGAGTGCCGGATCGGGGGGCGGACGCGGTGGTCGGGGTGATCGCCTCCGGCACCGGCCGTTCCGCGGCGGCTGCGACCGGGTCCGGCTGACCGCCGACGGGCGGGCTGCGCGACTGCCTGTTCGCGACGGAGGAGTCGGGTCTGCGGGCGATGCTGCGCGGCGGGGCGGACGACGCGGCGATCGAGGCGGTCCGGCGGGCGGCGATCGAGGGGCCGGGGCACGCGATCGGGCGCACGGGCTTCGTCCGGCCGGACCGGCCGAGGTCCGCGATCGGCGGCTGACACCCGCGGGGAGCGCGTGGGGCGCGTACGCGGTGCGCTTCGCCCAGGTCTCGCTGACGTACCGACTGCCGGTCACCGAGGCCGAGAAGAAGGTCGTGCTGCAGCAGTGCGACAGCTGACGAAACGTTACGGCAACACGACGACGGCCGAGCCGTACGAGCGGCGGAGGGCGGCCGCGAGGTGCCCCCGGGTACGCCCCCGGTTGCGGGGCGGGTGCGGGCCGGATGGTATTCGTGGGCGGTGGCCCCGATGATCTCCTGCTATCTCCGATCCCCCCGGTTCCCCCGGCGCGCGCTGCCCGCCCTCGCCCTGGGCACCGCCCTGGCGCTGCTGAGCGGCTGCACCGGCGCTGGCGGAGCCGGCGGGTCCGGTCGTACGGCCACCCGGCCGCCGCTCGACGACCTGGTCACCGCCACCGCCTCCCCGGCGCTGCGCGCGCTCTACGGCCAGCGGATCGACTGGCGGGCGTGCCCCGGGGACGACGGCCAGGACGGACCGGCGATCGAGTGCGGCACCCTGACCGTGCCGCTGGACTACGCCGACCCCGGCGGCCGCACCACCGCCGTCGCCCTGGCCCGGATGCCCGCCGCCGACCCGGGGCAGCGGATCGGCGCCCTCGTGGTCAACCCCGGCGGACCCGGCAACTCCGGCGTCAGGATGATCCGGGAGGACTGGCAGAGCTTCCAGGGGGCCCCGCGCGACCGCTTCGACCTGGTCGGCTTCGACCCGCGCGGCGCCGGCGACACCACCCCCGTCCACTGTCTGGACGACCGCACCCGCGACACGTGGAACGCCACCGACGACCAGACCTACGACCACGGCCGGATCCTCGCCGACGCCTGCCGGACGAGCCAGGCCGACCTGCTCCCGCACCTCGGCACCCGCGACACCGCCCGCGACCTCGACGTGCTGCGCGGCGCCCTCGGCGAACGCAAGCTGGACTTCATCGGCTTCTCCTACGGCACCCTCCTCGGCGCGCTCTACGCCGAGGAGTTCCCCGGCCGCACCGGCCGCCTGGTGCTCGACGGCGCCGTCGAGCACGGCATCGATCCGATGCGCCTCGACGTCGAACAGGCCGTCGCCGGCGAGGTCGCGCTCCGGGCCTTCGCCTCCGCCTGGGCCACCGACGACGGCACCGACTGCCCGTTCGGGGCCGACCCGGACACCGCCCCGAAGCGCCTCGCCGACTTCCTCGACGGCCTGCGCACCCGCCCGCTGCGCAGCTCCGACGGCCGCACCCTCACCGCCGCCCTCGGCTGGGCCGCCGTCCTCAACGTGCTCTACGACGGCCACCGCTCCTGGTACCGGCTGCACGACGCCCTCACCCCGGCCGTCAAGCGGCGCGACGCCGACGCGCTGCTCGCCCTCGCGGACAACGCCAACGGCCGCGACGAGAACGGCCACTACGAGACCGCGGCGGACGCCTTCGCGGCCATCTCCTGCGCGGACCTCCCGGCGCCCACCGATCCGCAGCTGAGCGCGGGCCTCGCCGACCTCGCGGCCCAGGCTCCGCTGACCAGCCGGCACAACCCCGTCGCCACCCTGCTCGCCCCGGACTGCCGCTCCTGGCCCTACCGTTCGACCGAGCGTCCGCACCCGATCCTGACGCCCGGCAGCGCCCCGGTCCTGGTGATCGGCTCCACCGGGGACCCGGTCACCCCGTACGCGTGGGCGCAGCGGCTGGCCGCCGGGCTGGAGCACGGCGTGCTGCTCACCCGCGAGGGCGACGGGCACACCGCGTACGACAAGAGCACGTGCGTGCGGACGGCCGTCGCCGCGTTCCTGACCGACGGCCGGATGCCGGCGGCGGGGACGCACTGCCCGTCCGACTGAGCGGCCCGGCGGGGCCGAGCACCGGGAAGGGGGCGTACCGCGCGAACGCGACACGCCCCCTTCGGGGTCGGGGTCAGGACGTCGGGGCCGTCAGGTCGTAGAAGGCGGCCGAACCGACCGTCTTGGCGGTGAAGTGGGCGGCCACCCAGGACTCGATCCGGGTGTTCTCCGACTCCTGCCGCTCACTGCCGGCGCCGTCGGCCGCAGTGCCGCCCGCGCCGCCGCCGGGGCCGCCGAAGCCGCCGCGGGAGCCGCCGGCGATGAACCAGTGGACCTTGCCCTGCTGGACGTACTTCTGGAAGCCCGCCAGGCTCAGCGAGGGGTCGGTGCCGTTGAAGCCGCCGAGGGCCATCACCGGCTCGCCGGTGGCGAGTTGGTAGCTCGCGGCGTTCTGCGAGCCGACGGTGGCCGCCGCCCAGGTGTAGTGGTCGGCGTTCGCCTTGAGCAGGGCGGCGGCCTCGTCGCTCACCTTGGTGCCGCCGAGCAGGCCGCCCATGCCGCCACCGCCCATGCCACCGCCCATGCCGCCGCCCATGCCGCCGGGGAAGCCTCCGCCGCCGCCGGGGGCGCCGGGGAAGCCGCCGTTGCCGTTGCCGGTGCCGCCGGGGAAGCCGCCGCCGGGGAAGCCGCCGCCGTTCTGCCCGCGCCCTGCCTGGCCACCGGGGAAGCCCTGCCGGCCGCCCTGGCCGCCCTGGCCGCCCTGAGCTCCCTGGCCCCCCTGTCCGCCCGGCCCGAACCCGAACCCGCGGCCGTTGCCGTTGCCGCCGCCCGGGAAGCCCTTGCGCCCGCCGCCGCCCGGCCCGAACGCGCCCTGCACGCCCGGTCCGGCGGTCACGATCGAGCCGGTGTGCGCCGTGCCGACGGTGTCCACCGCGTACGCCGCCGGACCGCCGAGCGCCGCCGCCAGGCCCACCAGGCCCGCCACCGAGGCGATCCGCGCGCCGGTCCGGCCGGAGGCCCGCCCGACGAACTGCCCGCCGACCAGCGCGACCGCCGCCAGCAGCCCGCCGACCAGCACCGCCCAGCGCAGCCACGGCAGGAAGTCCGAGCTGCGGCCGAGCAGCACGAACGCCCAGACCGCCGTCACCGCCAGCGTCCCGGCCAGCACCAGCGCCCACGGCAGCCGGTGCCGCGCCCGCCACAGCCCGTCCACGCCCATGCCGACCAGCGCCGCGACGGCCGGGGCCAGCGCCACCGTGTAGTACTGGTGGAAGATCCCGGACATGAAGCTGAAGATCAGCGCGGTGGAGA
Source organism: Kitasatospora sp. NPDC086791 (assembly GCF_040685975.1). Classification (NCBI taxonomy): domain Bacteria; kingdom Bacillati; phylum Actinomycetota; class Actinomycetes; order Kitasatosporales; family Streptomycetaceae; genus Kitasatospora; species Kitasatospora sp. NPDC086791. The sequence goes on from NZ_JBFBOC010000036.1 coordinate 57,710, forward strand.
GCAGCCAGCCGCCCCAGACCAGGAACGCCGCGCGGGCGCTGTCGGTCCGGGCGTAGCGGCGGGTCGCCCAGAGGCCGACCAGCAGCAGGATCAGCGCGGCCGGCATCAGCCAGGCGATCTGTCCGCCGATGTCGGTGCCGAACAGCCGGGTCAGGCCGGTCTCGCCCCAGCCGCGGCCGCCGCCGGCCCGCGCGGCGCCGCCCGGCAGGTCGATCCCGGCCGGGAGCCGTCCGCCGCCGCCCACGCTGCCGCGCTCGTTGCCGTCCACCCGGCCGAGGCCGTTGTAGCCGAAGGTCAGCGACAGGAAGCTGTTGTCCTGCGAGCCGCCGACGTACGGGCGGGCCGAGGCGGGCAGCAGTTCGACGATCGCGACCCACCAGCCGCCCGAGACCAGCAGCGCCACGCCCGCCAGCAGGGTCTGCCGGACCCGCCGCCAGAAGCCGGTGGGTGCCACGACCAGGTAGATCACCGCGAAGGCGGGCAGGATCAGGAACGCCGCCAGGGTCTTGGTGAGGAAGGCGAAGCCGAACATCACTCCGGTGACGAGCAGCCACCGGGTGCCCGCCGCCTCGATCGCCCGCACCATCCCGTAGGCGGCCAGCGTCAGCAGCAGCACCAGCAGCGCGTCCGGGTTGTTGAAGCGGAACATCAGCGCCGCGACCGGGGTGAGCGCCAGCGCGGCGCCCGCCAGCAGGCCGCCGAGCGGGGAGAAGCGGCGGCGCACCGTCGCGTACAGCACGCCGACGGTGGCCGCGCCCATCAGCGCCTGCGGAGCCAGCACCGACCAGGAGGACAGGCCGAAGACCCGCGCCGAGAGCGCCATCGGCCAGAGCGAGGCCGGGGGCTTGTCGACGGTGATGAAGTTCCCGGCGTCGGAGGAGCCGAAGAAGAAGGCCTTCCAGCTCTGGGTGCCGGCCTGGACGGCCGCCGAGTAGAAGGCGTTGGCCCAGCCGGAGGCGCTCAGGCCCCACAGGTAGAGGAGGGCGGTCGCGGCGAGCAGCGCCAGCAGGGCCGGGCGCACCCAGCGCGGGTCGTCCGCGCGCCCGCGCCAGGCGCGGGCCGGGAGGGTGCGCAGCCGGCCGGACCAGGAGGCCGGTCCCTTCGGTCCGGTGGGCGGCAGGGGCTGCTCGGGGAAGAGCGGGGCCGGGTCCGGCCGGGCGGGGTCCGGCCGCGGCACCTCCGGCGGCGGGAAGTTCGCGGCCTCGGGCCACGGGTCGCCGGCCGGAGGGGAGTAGCTGCTCGTGGTCATGCGCCATACGGTGCGTGGCGCGACTGAGAGAACCGTGAGACGGGGCTGTGAGACGGGTGTGATCTGCCCGGCGGCGGCCCGGCTACGCGGCGGCGGGCATGGTGAGGTGCTTGCCCAGCCACTCCAGGGCCGGGGGGATCTCCCGGGTCCAGGTGTGGAAGTTGTGGCCGGCGGTGTCCAGGGTGATGGTGGACATCCTGGTGGGGGCCTTGAAGGCGGCGACCATGGCCTTGGTCTCGTCGTAGTTGTTCTCGTCGTAGGCGCTGGTCAGCAGCAGCGAGACCGGGGCGGCCGGCTGGTTCTTCAGCCGCCAGAGCAGGTCGTTCTCCTGCTTCAGCTGGGCGCTGCCGCCGAACAGGTCGCCGGTGGTCTCGTCGTGGGCGGCGCTGTAGTAGCCGGAGAGCGCGATCGCCGCGGGGTAGGAGTCGGGCTTGCGGAGCGCGAACTTGAGCGCGCAGTAGCCGCCGGTGGAGTTGCCGATCACGGCCCGGTTGGCCGGGTCGGTGCCGATCCGGTAGGTGGTGGCGAGGGCCTTGGGCAGGTCGCTGGTGAAGAAGGTCTCCACCTGCGGGCCGTTCGGCACGTCGACGCACTCGGTGTCCCGGTTGCCGACGAGCGTGGGCCGGGCCATCACCAGGATGGTCGGCGGCAGCTTCTTCTGCTCGATCGCGGCGAGGGTGGACGCCGGGTACTGCATCAGCGAGATCAGCTTCTCCGGGATGCCCGGGTAGCCGGTGAGCACCAGGGCCATCGGGAACCGCTGCTTGGTGAAGTCGGGCTGGAAGTACTGCGGCGGCAGGTAGACGTAGGCCTCGGTGCTCAGGCCGGTGCCCGACCCTTTGATGGCGACCTGCTGGATCAGCCCGGAGCGCTCCGGGTCCGAGCCCTGGGAGGAGTAGAACTTCTGCTCACCGGTGACGGCCACGCCGGACGCGTTCGGCGTGTGGTCGACCACCGTGCCGAGCTTGCCGCTGGTGCCGAGCAGGTCGGTCCAGGAGCTGTAGAAGCCGAAGTAGCTGTTGGCGATCAGGCCCATCGCGACCAGCACCGAGAGCTGGGCGGCCAGGAAGGCGCCGAGCCGGCCCAGCCAGGACTTCCAGCCCCTCCCGCCGAACCGCGGCCAGAGCCACATGGTGGCGGCGAAGACGGCGATCGCGATGACCGAGGCGGCGATCTGGAGGGGGAGGCCGGTGAGACTGAGCACGAGCCCGATCGTAGTTGACCCCGATGGGTGAGCCCGGGCGGGCCCTTCGGATGATCGTACGGGCCCTGTTGACCGGTGTGGTTCGTACCCGGCAGCATGTCCGTTCGGGTGCGCGTGGGGAGCGCGAGCCGGATGGCATCAGGGGTGGGTCGTGACGTTCGTGGGGTCCGTGTTCAGGTCCGGTTCGGTCATCGGCGGGGTGCTGCTGCTCACGGCGTGCTCGGGTGGCGGGGGCGGCGGGGGCGCCGCGCGGAGTCCCACGGCGACGCCATACGGCTCCGTGCTCGCCCAGGCTCTCGCGCCGGTCGACACGGGGCTGGGGAAAGCGGCGGCGGCCACGACCACGTACGAGCTGGACACCGCCCTCGCCGGCGTCGAGTCCAACATCGGCCGTGCCGTCCGGAGCCTGAACGCCGCCACCGCGCCGGCCGGTGCCGACGGGGCCCGCACCGACCTCGCGAACAGCCTGACCGCGCTCGCCGCCGAGTCGTCGGCGCTGCGCGGCGACGTCCTCCATCACAAGCTCTGCACCGTCGGAGTCGCCCTGGCCAGGCTCGGCGCCGGTCCGGGGATGGCGGCGGTCTCGACCGCCCTCGCCGAGCTGACCGCGGCCGGCTACCAACCCGGGCTCGTCGTCCCGCAGCTGCCCAAGCCGCAAGCGCAGCCGCGGACCCTGGAGAACGGCGTACTGGTCCGTGACGGCGGGAAGGGCGGCAAGGGCGCGCTGAACGTCGCCAACGTCAACGGCCCGGCGGACGCGGTCCTCACCCTCGCCCAGGACGGGAAGTCGGTCACCTCGGTGTACGCGGCCAAGGGTCAGAGCGCCACCATCGAGGGCGTCAAGGACGGTTCGTACGACGTCTACGTCGCCACCGGCGTGGACTGGGACTCCGAGGCGAGGCAGTTCACGCAGGACTGCCGGTTCATCAAGTACCCGGAGAAGTACGCGTTCCCGAACGGGCAGGGCGGCGGCTGGAAGTTCGACCTCGCCCCGGCGAGCGGTCCGGGAAGTACTCAGGCCGAGGGGCAGACGGTGAACTCCGCTCCGCAGCCGTAGTGCGTGCGTAACGGGCATACCGGGACAGGTGGTTGCCGTCCGGTGGCACAACGGGCGCTGAGGAGTGGCGAGTTCGGCCAGAACGGTTGACCCTTTGAAGTGGCCATGGCACTTTCGTGCGGCGCGGGCCTCGGCGACCAGTCGTACACCCCGCGATCCCCCACAAGGAGAGCCATGTTCAAGAGACTTGTCGCGATGGCCGGCACGAGCGCCGTCGTCGCGGGCGGGCTGGCCTTCGCCGCCGCCCCGGCGCACGCCGTCCAGGCGGCCGACCTGACGGGCACCATCGCCCTGAGCAACTGCTCCGCCTCGCTGGTCCGTTACCCCACCTCGGTGGCCGGCGACCGGGCGCTGATGCTCACCAACGGGCACTGCCTGCCGACCATGCCCTCGGCCGGCGAGGTCATCCAGAACGTCAGCGCCAGTCGCAGCGGCACCCTGCTCGACGGCGCGGGCAACAGCCTGGGCACCGTCCAGGCCGACAAGGTGATCTACGCGACGATGACCGGCACCGACGTCGCCCTCTACCAACTCACCGACACCTACGGCTCGATCGCCTCCAAGTACGGCGCCACCGGGCTGACCGTCAGCGACACGCACCCGGCCGACGGCGCCGCGATGTACATCCCCTCCTCGTACTGGAAGCAGGTCTGGAACTGCTCCGTCAACGGGTTCGTGCCCACCCTCCGCGAGGACGAGTGGACCTGGCACGACTCGCTGCGCTACAGCGCCGGCTGCAACACCACGCACGGCACCTCCGGCTCGCCGATCGTCGACTCCGCCAGCGGGCGGATCATCGGCATCAACAACACCGGCAACGACGACGGCGCCATGTGCACCCTCAACAACCCGTGCGAGGTGGCCGCCGACGGCACCACCACGGCCGTCAAGGGCCAGAGCTACGGCGAGGAGACCTACTGGTTCACCACCTGCCTGAACTCCGCCCGGGCCATCGACCTCAACGTGGCCGGCTGCCTGCTCACCAAGCCGGCCGGCAGCGGCGCGGTCTCGGTGACCAGCCCCGGTGACCAGTCGACCGCGGTCGGCGGCGCGGTGAACCTGCAGATCAACGCGTCCGGCGGGACCGCTCCGCTGTCGTACTCGGCGACCGGTCTGCCGGCGGGTCTGGTGATCAACGCCTCGACGGGTGCGATCACCGGTACGCCGAGTGC
>NZ_JBFBOC010000037.1:0-62364 GCF_040685975.1 Kitasatospora sp. NPDC086791
TCCGCGCTACGGCCCCGCCCCCCACCAGTATCAGCTGTAGCCGGCTATCTCGTGTGTCCCGCCGGGTGGGGGAACGCCCCCTTCGTCCCGGGCGGCCGCCCGGGCGGTGGGGCCGGGGCGGCGGCCCGTTCAGTCGTGTCGGATGTGTGCTGTGGTGCTAGCGGCGCGGCTGGGCGTCGAGTACCTGCTGGAGGGCCTCGAACTCCTCGACGCACTTGCCGGAGCCGAGCGCGACGGAGTCGAGCGGGTTCTCGGCGATGTGGATCGGCATGCCGGTCTCGCGGCGCAGTCGCTCGTCGAGGCCGCGCAGCAGGGCGCCGCCGCCGGTGAGCACGATGCCGCGGTCCATGACGTCGCCGGCCAGCTCGGGCGGGCACTGGTCGAGGGTGGTCTTGACCGCGTCGATGATCGAGTTGACCGGCTCGTCGATGGCCTCGCGGACCTCGGCGGCGGAGATGACGACGGTCTTGGGCAGGCCGCTGACCAGGTCGCGGCCGCGGATCTCGGCGTGTTCGTCCTTCTCGCCATCCAGGCCGAAGGCGCTGCCGATGCTCATCTTGATCTGTTCGGCGCTGCGCTCGCCGAGGAGGAGCGAGTACTCCTTCTTGATGTGCTGGACGATCGCGTTGTCGAGTTCGTCGCCGGCGACCCGGATGGACTGGGCGGTGACGATGCCGCCGAGGGAGATGACGGCGACTTCGGTGGTGCCGCCGCCGATGTCGACGACCATGTTGCCGGTGGCCTCGTGGACGGGGAGGCCGGCGCCGATGGCGGCGGCCATCGGCTCCTCGATGATGTGCACCTGGCGGGCGCCGGCCTGCGAGGAGGCCTCGATGACGGCGCGGCGCTCGACGCCGGTGATGCCGGAGGGGACGCAGACGACGACGCGCGGGCGGGCGAGGTAGCGGCGGCGGTGGATCTTGAGGATGAAGTACCGCAGCATGCGCTCGGTGATCTCGAAGTCGGCGATCACGCCGTCCTTGAGCGGGCGGATGGCGACGATGTTGCCCGGGGTGCGGCCGATCATCTTCTTGGCCTCGGCGCCGACGGCGAGGATGCCGCCGGTGTTGGTGTTCACGGCGACGACCGACGGCTCGTTCAGGACGATGCCCTTGCCCCTGACGTACACCAGCGTGTTGGCAGTTCCGAGGTCGATCGCCAAGTCGCGGCCGATGAACGACAGGTTGCTCGCCATGGGGTGTGGGTGCCTTCCCGGGCTCGGAGTTCATGGGGGGTGGACGACTGCGTGCGCCCACGCTTGGGCGGAGACCAGCTGAGCTGCCTTACCGGGCCCTTGAGTCGCGTCCATCGTAGTCACGCCTCGCGGTACGGACGTCGACGTGGGGCATACCGTCCATTGTCCGGAGCGTGATCGCTTCTCCCCGGATTGGGACGCCGTGTCGGCATCCCCAGTTCCCTATTTCACGATAAGAATGCCCCGGCCGGGCCAATGGTCCCGACCGGGGCGGTCCCGGGGTCCTCCGGGCGTCGCGCCCGTCCGGGTCAGGCGTGCGCGGGGAAGAAGATCTTGATCTCGCGCTCGGCGGACTCCGGGGAGTCGGAGGCGTGGATCAGGTTCTCGCGGGTGATCGTCGCGTAGTCGCCGCGGATGGTGCCGGCGCCGGCCTCCAGCGGGTTGGTGGCCCCGGCGAGCATGCGGATGCCCTTCACGACCTCCTCGCCCTCGACGATCAGCGCGAGGGACGGGCCGGAGGTCATGAACTCCAGCAGCGGCTCGTAGAACGGGCGGCCGACGTGCTCCGCGTAGTGCTGCTCCAGCGTCGCCCGGTCGAAGGTGCGCAGCTCGATCGCGGCGAAGCGCCAGCCGGCCTTGCGCTCGATGCGGCTGATGATCTCGCCCGCCAGGCCGCGGCGGACGGCGTCGGGCTTGAGCAGGACGAGAGTGCGCTGGGACACGGTGCGTCTCCTGGGGATTCGGTGCGGCGGACGGTCGGGTCGACGAGTGGGCCGACACGGCAGAGGTTACCTTGCGTACACGGCGTGTCGGTCGGCCGGTCCGGGCCCCGGACCTGCCCTAGACCCGGGCGGCCGCGGCCTCGGTGGCGGCCGCGCGGGCGGCCTTGAAGGCGTCCACCTTGCGGCCGTAGTGCACCGAGCACCACCACAGGCCGGCGAAGACCACGCCGAGGCCGAACATGGTCGGCAGCACGAAGCCGCTGGCGATCAGACCGATCTGCAGCGCCCAGCCGATCGGCACCGCGCCGGGGCGGTCGATCATGCCGCAGAGCGCGACGCACAGGACCATCGCGATGCCGGTGACGGTCCAGACCGTGGCCGTCGGGACGTCGGAGAGCCGCATCGCGACCAGTCCGGCGAACATCGCCAGCAGCGCTTCGCCGATCAGCGTCGAGGAGCAGAGCGTCCTCATGTCACTTCCTCCCGAGCAGCAGGCGGGCCTCGCCCACCGTGATGACCGAACCGGTGACCAGCACCCCGGCGCCGCCGAGGTCGCCCTCCTCCTCGGCGAGGGTGACGGCGGCGGCGATGGCGTCGTCGAGGCGGGGCTCGACCTGGACGCGGTCCTCGCCGAAGACCTCGACGGCCAGGGCGGCGAGCTCGTCGACGTCCATCGCGCGGTGGGTGGAGTTCTGGGTGATGACGACCTCGGCCAGGATCGGCTCGAAGGCTTCCAGCACGCCGGCCACGTCCTTGTCGCCGGAGGTGCCGATCACGCCGACGAGCCGGGTGAAGCCGAAGGACTCGGTGAGGGCGGCGACGGTGGCGCGGGCGCCGTGCGGGTTGTGCGCGGCGTCCAGGACGATCGTGGGGCTGCGGCGGACGACCTCCAGGCGGCCCGGCGAGGAGACGCCGGAGAAGGCCTGGCGGATCTTGTCGACGTCGAGCTGGCCGCCGCGGGCGCCGCCGACGCCGAAGAAGGCCTCGACCGCGGCGAGCGCGAGTGCCGCGTTGTGCGCCTGGTACTCGCCGTGCAGCGGGATGAAGACGTCCTCGTACTCCTCGCCGCCGAGTCCGCGCAGCGTCACCAGCTGGCCGCCGACGGCGAGTTCGCGGCGGATCACGCCGAACTCCATGCCCTCGCGGGCGACCGTGGCGTCCACCTCGACGGCGCGGCGCAGGATGACCTGGGCGGCGTCGAGCTGCTGCTGGGCGACGACGGCGACGGCGTCGGGCTTGATGATCCCGGACTTCTCGACGGCGATCTCGCCGGTGGTCCCGCCGAGCTTGTCGGTGTGGTCGAGGCCGATCGGGGTGATCACGGCGACGGCGGCGTCGATGACGTTGGTGGCGTCCCAGGAGCCGCCCATGCCGACCTCGACCACGGCGACGTCGACGGGGGCGTCGGCGAAGGCGGCGTAGGCCATGCCGGTCAGCACCTCGAAGAAGGACATCGGCACCGGCTGCGCCGCGTCGACCATCTGCACGTAGGGCTCGATGTCGCGGTAGACCTCGACGAAGCGCTCGGGGGCGATCGGGGCGCCGTCCAGGCTGATCCGCTCGGTGACGGACTCGACGTGCGGGCTGGTGTAGCGGCCGGTGCGCAGCTCGAAGCTGTTGAGCAGCTGCTCGATCATCCGGGCGGTGGAGGTCTTGCCGTTGGTGCCGGTGATGTGGATGGAGGGGAAGGACCGCTGGGGCTGGCCCAGGATGTCCATCAGCGCCTCGATCCGGTCGAGCGAGGGCTCCAGCTTGTTCTCCGGCCAGCGCTTGGAGAGGTCCGTCTCGACGTCGCGCAGGGCGTCGCCGGTGCCGCCGTCGGCGGGGCGGATGGTGTACGGGTTCGGGTCGGCCTTGTCGCTCACGACCACAGTCTACGGAGCGCTGGCGTGACCTCCTCACAGGGTGAGGGGCGGGGTGAGAACGGCCACTTTGTCCGGGCTTCACCGCTACACACCAGTTTGATCCCTTTACTATTCATTTAGCGAGTTTGAGCCGCAATGAAGCATCGATTCGCAGTCAACGGGAGCCGCCAACCTTTGATCACGAGGAGCACTGCGCCATGCCCGACGCCCTGCACGACTGGATCGTGCTTCGCCAGGACGCCGTCGTCTGGGTCGCCGAACTGATCTCGCTGGCCCTCGTGGCCTACCTGGCGCTCGTCTTCGGACGCTTCCTCGTCTACTGGGCCGGCTCCCGCCACGCCTTCCGGCACAACCGGCCCGCCGAGCCCGGCGACCCCGCCGCCTTCCAGTGGCACCTGGTCATCCCGTGCCGTGACGAGGAGGCCGTGGTCACCCAGACCCTGGACGGCCTGCGGGCCGCCGCGCCCGAGGCCCACCTGTGGGTGATCGACGACGACAGCGAGGACGCCACCCGCGAGCTGGTGCTCGCCGCGGCGGCCCGCGACCCGCGCGTCCACCTGGTCCAGCGCCGCCGTCCGCACGCCCGGATCGGCAAGGGCGCCGCCCTCAACGCCGCCTACCGGGAGATCTCCGCCCGGCTGCCCGAGGACACCGACCGCTCCCGCGTGGTGATCGGCGTCGTCGACGCCGACGGCCGGCTCGACCCGGGCACCCTCGCCCAGGTCTGCAACGCCAAGGCCCTCGGCCGCCCCGACACCGGCGCCGTCCAGATCGGCGTCCGGATGCGCAACGCCGACGACGAGCTCCCGCTGCCCGGCCGCGGCCGCGCCGCCAACGCCGTCGCCCGCGCGCTCGTGCGGATGCAGGACGTCGAGTTCCAGGCCAACAACGCCGGCATGCAGCTGCTGCGCCGACGCACCGGCAGCGTCGGCCTCGGCGGCAACGGCCAGTTCGTCCGGCTCAGCGCCCTCGACTCGCTCACCACCGAGGAGGGCCGGGCCGGCCGCCCCTGGCCCGAACGGGCACTGCTGGAGGACTACGAGTCCGGACTGGACCTGCGCCTGGCGGGCTGGCGGCTCACCCACGTCACCGAGACCCAGGTCTCCCAGGAGGGCCTGGTCTCGCTGCGCCGCTTCCTCACCCAGCGCACCCGCTGGGCCCAGGGCAACATGCAGTGCCTGCGTTACACCGGCCGGGTGCTGCGCTCCCCGCACTACACCTGGTCCGGCAAGGCCGAGGTGATGTACACCTTCCTGCAGCCCGTGGTCTGCGTCCTCCTGGTGCTGCTGTTCCCGCTCTCGCTCGGGATCACCGCCGCCGGGCTGGTGCTCTTCCCCGCCGAGACCACCGACTTCCAGCTCCGGTTCGGGCCGTGGATGCTGCTCGTCTTCGTGCTCGCCACGCTGCCGATGGTGTTCTGGGGCCTCGCCTACCGCAAGGCCGTCCACCCGGACCGCCGCCGGCTCACCGGGCTGCTCTGGGGCGTCCTGGTCTGGCTCTACGCCTACCACCTCTTCGTGGTCGCCGCCCGGGCCGCCGTCCGGCTGCTGCTCGGACGCAACGGCTGGGCCAAGACCCGCCGCAACGCCGAGAAGGTCGCCCTCGGCGCCCCCACCGCGCTCGAATCCTGAGCCGCCACCCCAGCCCCGCGCGCCCGGCCCCGCCCCCGGCCCGTGCCCCTCCCCGTCTCCCCCGGAGCCTCCCGCATGAGCACCTGCCTGCCCCCGTCCAGCGTCGCCGTCGTCCTCGGCACCCGCCCCGAGCTGGTCAAGCTCGCCCCGCTGATCCACGAGCTCGGCGACGCCACCCGGCTGGTGCACACCGGCCAGCACTGGGACGAGGCGATGTCCGGCCGCTTCCTGCGCGACCTGGACCTGCCCCGGCCCGAACTGCTCACCGGGGTCGGCGGCCGCCCCCGGGCCGGCCAGATCGCCCAGTCCCTGGGCCAGCTGGACGCCGCCTTCGCCGAGGACCGCCCCGTCGCCGTCGTCGTCCAGGGCGACACCAACGCCACCCTCGCCGGGGCGCTGGCCGCCAACGCCCGGGAGATCCCGCTGGTCCACGTCGAGGCAGGGCTGCGCAGCTTCGACCGGGCGATGCCCGAGGAGCACAACCGGGTGATGGTCGACCACGTCTCCGACCTGCTCTGCGCCGCCACCTCGGACAACGTCGCCAACCTGCGCGCCGAGTCGCTGGCCGAGGACCGGATCGAGCTCACCGGCAACACCGTCGTCGAGGTGGTCCGCCGTCAGCTGCCGGACGAGACCGTCCGTGCCGCGCTGCTCGCCGCGCACGGGCTGCGCCCGGACGGATACGTGCTGGCCACCGTGCACCGCCCGGAGAACACCGACACCGCCGAGGCGCTCGGCGCCGTCCTCGCCGAGCTGGACCGGATCGCCCGGGCCGGCACCCCGGTGCTGTTCCCGATGCACCCGCGCACCCGGGCCGCCGTCGAGCGCTTCGGCCTGGACGACCTGCTGGAGCGGCTGGCGGTCACCGGCCCGGTCGGCTACGCCGACTTCCTGGGCCTGGCGAGCCACGCGGCGCTGCTGGTCTCCGACTCCGGCGGCGTGCAGGAGGAGTGCACCGTGCTCGGCCGTCCGCTGCTGGTGGTGCGCCGCTCCACCGAGCGCCCGGAGGCGGTGGCGGCCGGCTTCGCCGCGCTGGTCGGGCCCGGCGAAGAGCTGGGCGGGCTGGCCCGTGACTGGCTCTCCGACACCCCCGAGCGCCTGGCCCGGCTCGCGGCCGCCCCGAGCCCCTACGGCGACGGCCTGGCCTCGGCCCGGATCGCCGCACTGACCAGGGCGCTCGCCGGGGCCACCGGGGCAGCGGCGCTGCCGACGGCCGCCTGAGGCCGGGGCCGAAGAGGGTGGTGCCCTCTTGACAGCCGGATTGGTCTACTCCACCTTGTGAGTCAAGTCTCCTTTCCCGACAGGGACTTGAGTTGTCGGTAGCTCCCGCACGCGCACCATCGACACCCCGGACGGAGCTCCCCCACCGCGCTCCGCCGGGCCTCCCCCACTGGAGACGGAGTCATGCCACCTGCCCGACACCGGCGCCCGCGCGCCGTCCACTCCCTGCTCGCCGGAGCGAGCGCCGTCGCCATCGGCCTGAGCGGGCTCGTGCTCGCCGACGACACCGGCGCGCACGCCGCCGACACCGACCTGATCACCAACGGCGGCTTCGAGACCGGGAACCCGACCGGCTGGAGCTGCACCGTCGGCGCCGTCCAGAGCACCACCGCGCACTCCGGCCGGTACGCCCTGCAGTCCAGCCCGGGCACGGGCGACACCGGCGAGTGCACCCAGACCGTCCCGGTGAAGCCCTCCTCCTCGTACACGCTGAGCGCCTGGGTGCAGGGCTCGTACGTCTACCTGGGCGCCCGCGGCACCGGCGGCACCGATCCGAGCACCTGGACGACCTCCCCGGGCTGGGCCCAGCTGAGCAGCGGCTTCACCACCGGCCCCGACACCACCAGCGTCACCGTCTACCTGCACGGCTGGTACGGACAGCCGGCCTTCCTCGCCGACGACGTGTCACTGCTCGGCCCCGGCGGCCCGCAGCCGTCCCCGAGCCCGACCGCGACCGCGTCCCCGAGCCCGACGGCCACCGCGACGGACCCCGGCAGCCCCTCCCCCACCGGCAGCACGAGCCCGACCGGCACCGCGAGCCCGACCGCCACCTCGACGGGCAAGCCGCCCGGCCTGCCCAAGCACATCCTCACCGGCTACTGGCAGAACTTCGACAACGGCGCCACCGTCCAACGGATCAGCGACGTCCCGGCCGCCTACGACATCATCGCGGTCTCCTTCGCCGACGCCACCGCCACCCGCGGCGGGCTGTCCTTCACGCTCGACCCCGCGCTCGCCGCCCGCCTCGGCGGCTACACCGATGCCCAGTTCAAGGCCGACATCGCCGCCAAGCGGGCCGCCGGGAAACGGGTGGTGCTCTCGATCGGCGGCCAGAACGGCACGGTCTGGGTGGGTGACTCCGCCTCCGCCGCGACCTTCACCAGCACCGCCTGGGCGCTGATGCAGGCCTACGGCTTCGACGGGATCGACATCGACCTGGAGAACGGCGTCAGCTCCACCTACCTGGGCCAGGCCCTGCACGCGCTGGCGGCGAAGGCGGGCAGCGGATTCATCCTCACCATGGCGCCGCAGACGATCGACATGCAGTCGACCGGCATGGAGTACTTCAAGCTGGCGCTGAACGTGAAGGACATCCTCACCATCGTCAACATGCAGTACTACAACTCCGGCGCGATGAACGGCTGCGACGGCAACGTCTACTCGCAGGGCACCGAGAACTTCCTCACCGCGCTGGCCTGCATCCAGCTCAAGGGCGGGCTGCGCCCCGACCAGGTGGGCCTCGGGGTGCCGGCCTCGACCAGCGCGGCGGGCGGCGGCTACCTCGACGCCGGCACGGTCGACCGGGCGCTGGACTGCCTGGCGTCCGGCGCCAACTGCGGCAGCTACCGGCCCGACACCACCTGGCCGGGCATCGGCGGCGCGATGACCTGGTCCACCAACTGGGACGCCAAGGCGGGCAACCCCGTCGCCGGTACCATCGGCGCCCACCTGCACGCCATGCCGTAGGGCACGGCGGGCGGCCTGCCGCAGGCCCGGGTCAGACCCCGGCCCGGGCCTCCGGCAGGTGCACGGTGCCACCATGCCGACGGCGCAACTCGGCGGTGATCTCGGCCAGTTCGCCCTCGGGCAGCAGCGGCAGCATCATCGCGACGCCCTGCAGCAGACCGCCCAGCAGGAAGGTGGTGTCGGCCGTCGAGGCGACCAGACCGCGGACCTCGGCCACCTCGCCGGCCGCCACCGCCTCGATCAGCCGGGCCGCGCTCGCGCTCTCCTCGTCCACCGCGACCGCGCCGGTGTCGGCCGGGGCGCGCCGGGCCATCGCCCGCAACACCCTGTCCCCGACCTCGGGGGCGTACGCCTTGCGGACGGCCTCGGCGGCGATCCAGGCGAGCAGGGTGGTCACCTCGCGCTCGGCCCGCTCGGCGAACAGCACGTCCAGCTCGTGGTCGAACGCGAGCTGGTTCCCGTGCCGGAAGGCGAGCAACAGGGTCGCCGCCCTGGCCTTGGCTTCCTCGACCGCCTCGGCAGGCAGTTCGTCGGCCAACTCCTCGGTCACCACCACGCCGTGCCCTCCCGTCCGTCGCCCATCAGGGACACCCCGCGGGAACGCTCGGCAGAAACGCCCCTCGGAAACTCCGTGCACACCGTACACATCCGACCTGCAAACTTCCGCGAACGCGCGCGGGCAAGACCGGAATCAATTCGCTCGGAATAGGACCTCACCCGGTCCAGGATGAATATTCGCCGGAAGGGAGCAATGTTGCTGCGCTATTAGGCGTAACAAAAAACGGCCCTCCGCCGGCACCAGGAGCCGGGACCGCGAAACGCCGAGGGGCCGCACCGCCGAAACGCCGAGGGGCCGCACCCCGCGCGTCGCGGAGTGCGGCCCCTCACGGGCCGGTACGGGCTCAGCCCTGCGGCAGCGCCGCGAGCTGGGCGGTGATCCGGGCGATGTCGGCCTCGGCGGCCTCCTGACGGCCCTTGATCTTGGCGACCACCTCGTCCGGCGCCTTGGCGAGGAACGCCTCGTTGCCGAGCTTGGCGGTGGTCTGGGCCTTCTCCTTCTCGGCGGCCGCGAGGTCCTTGGCGAGGCGCTTGCGCTCCGCCGCGACGTCGATGGTGCCGGACAGGTCCAGCGCGACGGTGGCACCGGCCACCGGCAGCGAGGCGGTGGCCGCGAAGCCCTCCTCGGGGGCGGTCAGCCGCAGCAGCGAGCGGATCGCGTCCTCGTGGGCGGCGAGCGCGGTGCCGCCCAGCTCCAGCTTGGCCGGGACGCGCTGGCCCGGCTTGAGGCCCTGGTCCGTGCGGAACCGGCGGACCTCGGTGACGACCTGCTGCAGCGTGGCGATCTCCGCCTCGGCCTCGGCGTCGCGGTAGCCGCTGTCGGCCGGCCAGTCGGCGATGACGACCGACTCGGCACCGGTCAGCGTGGTCCACAGCGTCTCGGTGACGAAGGGGACGATCGGGTGCAGCAGCCGCAGCGTGACGTCCAGGACCTCGCCGAGCACCCGGCGCGCGGCGTCGGCCCGCGGGCCGCCCTTGGCCAGGGTGGTCTTGGAGAGCTCGACGTACCAGTCGAAGACCTCGTCCCAGGCGAAGTGGTACAGCGCCTCGGAGAGCTTGGAGAACTGGTAGTCCTCGTACAGCCCGTCCACCTCGGCGACGGTGCTGTTGAGGCGCGACAGGATCCAGCGGTCGCTCGCGGTCAGCTCCTCCGGCGCGGGCAGCGGGCCCTCGACGGTGGCGCCGTTCATCAGCGCGAAGCGGGTGGCGTTCCAGATCTTGTTGGCGAAGTTGCGGGCCGCCTGGACCCAGTCCTCGCCGATCGGCACGTCGACGCCCGGGTTGGCACCGCGCGCCAGCGTGAAGCGCAGCGCGTCGGAGCCGTACTTGTCCATCCAGTCCAACGGGTTGACCACGTTGCCGAAGGACTTCGACATCTTCTTGCCGTTCTGGTCACGGACCATGCCGTGCAGCGCGATGGTGTGGAACGGCGGGGTGCCGTCCATCGCGTAGAGGCCGAACATCATCATCCGGGCGACCCAGAAGAACAGGATGTCGTAGCCGGTGACCAGGACGGAGTTCGGGTAGAACTTCGCGAGGCTGTCGGTCTGCTCCGGCCAGCCGAGCGTGGAGAACGGCCACAGGCCGGAGGAGAACCAGGTGTCCAGGACGTCGGTGTCCTGGTGCCAGCCCTCGCCCGTCGGCGGCTGCTCGTCGGGGCCGACGCAGACGATCTCGCCGTTCGGGCCGTACCAGACCGGGATGCGGTGGCCCCACCACAGCTGGCGCGAGATGCACCAGTCGTGCAGGTTGTCGACCCAGTCGAAGTACCGCTTCTCCATCTCCTGCGGGTGGATCTTGACCTTGCCGTCGCGGACCGCGTCACCGGCGGCCTGGGCGAGCGGGCCGACCTTGACCCACCACTGCATGGACAGCCGCGGCTCGATGGTGGTCTTGCAGCGCGAGCAGTGGCCCACCGAGTGGGTGTACGGGCGCTTCTCGGCGACGATCCGGCCCTCGGCGCGCAGCGCGGCGACGATAGCCGAGCGGGCCTCCAGGCGGTCCAGGCCGAGGAAGGGGCCGTGCACGGTGATGACGGCGTGCTCGTCCATGACGGCGATGTTCGGCAGGTCGTGCCGCTGGCCGATCTCGAAGTCGTTCGGGTCGTGCGCGGGCGTCACCTTGACGGCACCGGTGCCGAACTCCGGGTCGACGTGGGTGTCGGCGACGATCGGGATCCGGCGGCCGGTCAGCGGCAGCTCGATCTCGGTGCCGACCAGGTGCCGGTACCGCTCGTCCTCCGGGTGGACGGCGACCGCGGTGTCGCCGAGCATCGTCTCGGCGCGCGTGGTCGCGACGACGATGGAGTTCTCGCCCTCGCCGTAGCGGATCGAGACCAGCTCGCCGTCGTCGTCCTGGTACTCCACCTCGATGTCCGAGATGGCGGTCAGGCAGCGCGGGCACCAGTTGATGATGCGCTCGGCGCGGTAGATCAGCTCGTCGTCGTAGAGCTTCTTGAAGATGGTCTGGACGGCCTGGGACAGGCCCTCGTCCATGGTGAACCGCTCGCGGGACCAGTCCACGCCGTCGCCGAGACGCCGCATCTGGCCGGAGATCTGGCCGCCGGACTCCGCCTTCCACTTCCAGACGCGCTCGACGAAGGCCTCGCGGCCCAGGTCGTGGCGGGACTTGCCCTCCTTGGCGAGCTCGCGCTCGACCACGTTCTGGGTGGCGATGCCGGCGTGGTCCATGCCGGGCTGCCAGAGGGCCTCGTAGCCCTGCATGCGCTTGCGGCGGACCAGCGCGTCGATCAGCGTGTGCTCGAAGGCGTGGCCCAGGTGCAGGCTGCCGGTGACGTTCGGCGGGGGGATGACGATGGTGAACGGCGGCTTGTCGCTCTTCGCGTCGGCGCTGAAGTACCCACGCTCCACCCAGCGCTCGTACAGCTCGCCCTCTACGTCCGCGGGGGTGTAGGTCGTCGGGAGGGTGGCTGCTTCGTCCCCGGCAGAGGTGCTCACGGGGCGCTGGTTCGTCGTGTCGGTCACGACGCACAGTTTACGTAACCGGGGGGGCGGGTTACGAACCGCTTTCGGTCCGTGGACCCGCCGCGCCCGGACGGGGCCGCGGCGGGCGCCGTGCGGTAGCGTGCCCGGGCACTCGTCCGGTCGACCGGACGGGCACGGAACGGGTCCACGACGACAGACAGGCCGCTGGTGCGGCGGGGGAGCACGGAGCAGATGTACGGCCAGGGACAGCAGTATCCGCAGGGACAACCGCAGCCGCAGCCCTACGGGGCCCCGCCGCAGTACGGCGCGCCGCCGCAGCAGGCGTACGGCGCCCCGCAACCGCCCTACGGCCAGCCGCCGCAGCCCCAGTACGGCGCGCCCCAGCAGCCGTACGGCGCGCCGCCGCCGTACGGGGTACCGCCACAGGCGCCGTACGGCCAGCCGGGCTACCCGGTGGCGCCGCCGCCGAAGGGCAAGGGCGGCCTGGTCATCGGTCTGGTGGTCGGCGCGCTGGTGCTGGGCGGCGGCGGCTTCGCCGCCTGGACGTTCCTCGGCGGCGACCAGGGCGGCCAGTACAAGATCACCGCCCCGCAGACGCTGCCGGACGGCTACGTGCAGAAGTCGGCGAAGGAGCAGGCCGCCGACATGAACAAGCCCGAGGCGTCGAAGTTCGGCACCGACCTGCAGGTCCTGGTGGCCAGCTACAGCAAGGGGTCGGACGCGCTGGACACCTTCTCGGTGGTCGGCGTGTACGGGAACCTGAACGACCCCGCGCAGATCATCGAGGACTCCAAGAAGGACACCGGCGGCCTGACCTGGACCACGCCGATGACCGACTTCCCGGCGCAGGACGCCAACAACTCCTCGGCGAAGCTCTCCTGCGGCGTGGCCGGCCTGCTCGCCGGCAAGCCCGGCCCGACGGTCTGCGTGTGGGCGGACAAGTCCACCACCGGCCGGATCACCTTCAGCAAGCTCAACCTGGGCACCGGCGGCGGCGGTCAGGGGCTCAGCCCGGACCAGGCGGCCGCCAGGACGCGGGCGATCCGCGACGCCATGGTCGTCGCCAAGTAGCACCGCGCTCGTCACACCCGAGGGGCCCCGCACCGGATCCGGTGCGGGGCCCCTCGGGTGCTCTCGCGCGTCTTCGCGTGCCGTCGGGTGACGGCCGTCGGGTCAGGCGCTCTTCTCGCGGCGCTCGCGCTTGATCATGTCGCGCGGGACGAGGGTGGGGATGGCGTGCTTGGAGACCACGTCCCCGGTGACCACCACGCGGGCGACGTCCTGGCGCGAGGGGACCTCGTACATCACGGACATCAGCACCTCCTCCATGATGGCCCGCAGCCCGCGCGCGCCGGTGCCGCGCAGGATCGCCTGGTCGGCGATCGCCTCCAGCGCGTCCCGGGAGAACTCCAGCTCCACGCCGTCCAGTTCGAAGAGCTTGCGGTACTGCTTGACCAGGGCGTTGCGCGGCTCGGTGAGGATCTGCAGCAGCGCCTCGCGGTCCAGGTTGTGCACGCTGGTGATGACCGGCAGGCGGCCGATGAACTCGGGGATCATGCCGAACTTCACCAGGTCCTCGGGCATCACCTGGCGGAAGTGGTCGCTGGCGTCCGACTCCCGCTTGGAGCGGATGTTGGCGCCGAAGCCGATGCCCTTGGCACCCGCGCGGCCCTCGATGATCCGCTCCAGGCCGGCGAACGCGCCGCCGACGATGAACAGCACGTTGGTGGTGTCGATCTGGATGAACTCCTGGTGCGGGTGCTTGCGCCCGCCCTGCGGCGGCACCGAGGCGGTGGTGCCCTCCAGGATCTTCAGCAGGGCCTGCTGCACGCCCTCGCCGGAGACGTCCCGGGTGATCGACGGGTTCTCGCTCTTGCGCGCGACCTTGTCGATCTCGTCGATGTAGATGATCCCGGTCTCGGCCTTCTTGACGTCGTAGTCGGCCGCCTGGATCAGCTTGAGCAGGATGTTCTCGACGTCCTCGCCGACGTAGCCGGCCTCGGTCAGCGCGGTGGCGTCCGCGATCGCGAACGGCACGTTGAGCATCCGGGCCAGGGTCTGCGCCAGCAGGGTCTTGCCGGAGCCGGTGGGGCCCAACAGCAGGATGTTGGACTTGGCCAGCTCGATGGCGTCCTCGCGGCCGTTGCCGCCGCTGCGGCCGGCCTCGCCCGCCTGGACGCGCTTGTAGTGGTTGTAGACGGCGACCGACAGCGCCTTCTTGGCCAGGTCCTGGCCGACCACGTACTGGTCCAGGAACTCGTAGATCTCGCGCGGCTTCGGGAGCTCCTCGAAGCGGACCTCGGAGGTCTCGGCGAGTTCCTCCTCGATGATCTCGTTGCACAGGTCGATGCACTCGTCGCAGATGTACACGCCTGGGCCGGCGATCAGCTTCTTCACCTGCTTCTGCGACTTGCCGCAGAACGAGCACTTGAGCAGGTCGCCACCGTCTCCGATGCGTGCCACGAGGTGCTTCCCCTTCGCCAGGGGCCCCGCAGGGGTTCCGGGGCCTGGTGCTGTGGACCGTCAACGCCGACGGCGCTCGGTCTCGCTATCCGACGGTACTCTGCCGGGCCCGTGATTCCGTCCTCTTCGCCAGGTCTGCCCTACGCCCTGGGCGAATTGATACCGAACAGATGCCGTGGCACGGGCCCGCCGATGGGTGGGGGCGGGGCGCGCCCCAGCGGTGCGCGCCCCGCCCCGATGTGTCCCTCCGGCCCGGTCGCGGGCCGGGAGGGAGCCGACCTCAGGAGGTCAGCGAGGTCTTGCGGGTGGAGATGATCTGGTCGACCAGGCCGTACTCGGCGGCCTCCTCGGCGGTCAGGATCTTGTCGCGCTCGATGTCCTCGCGCACCTGCTCCACCGACTTGTTGGAGTGCTTGGAGAGCATCTGCTCCAGCTGCTCGCGCATCCGGAAGATCTCCTTGGCCTGGATCTCCAGGTCGGACACCTGGCCGCGGCCGGTCTCGGTGTACGGCTGGTGGATCAGGATCCGGGCGTTCGGCAGCGCCATCCGCTTGCCGGGGGTGCCGGCGGCGAGCAGCACGGCCGCGGCGGAGGCCGCCTGGCCCATGCAGACCGTGGTGATGTCCGGCTTCACGTACTGCATGGTGTCGTAGATGGCCGTCAGGGCCGTGAACGAGCCGCCGGGCGAGTTGATGTACATCTGGATCTCGCGGTCCGGGTCCATCGACTCCAGGCACAGCAGCTGCGCCATGATGTCGTTCGCCGAGACGTCGTCGACCTGCGAGCCGAGGAAGATGATGCGCTCCTCGAACAGCTTGGCGTACGGGTCGTACTCGCGGATGCCCTGCGTGGTGCGCTCGACGAAGCGGGGGACGATGTAGCGGCCCTCGGCGCGCATGTCCTCGACGCGGGCCTGGGCGGCCGACAGGCTGGGGATGTTCATGGGGATTCTGGTCCTCCGGGGCGTTGGGGCTGTGGTCTCGTGGGCCGGGCCGAGGCTCAGGCGCCCGTGCCGCCGCCGCCGGGGACGTCCGCGGCGCTGTGCATGATCGCGTCGATCAGGCCGTACTCCAGGGCCTCCTCCGGCGTGAACCAGCGGTCGCGGTCGGAGTCCCGGGTGATCTGCTCGAAGGACTGGCCGCTGTGGAAGGCGATCAGCTCGGACATCCGGCGCTTGGTGCGGAGGAGCTGCTCGGCCTGGATCCGGATGTCGGTGGCGGAGCCGCCGAGGCCCGCGGAGGGCTGGTGCATCAGGATGTTGGCGTTCGGCAGCGAGAAGCGCTTGCCCTTGGCACCGGCGGTCAGCAGGAACTGGCCCATGGAGGCGGCCATGCCCATCGCGATGGTGACGACGTCGTTCTTGATGTACTGCATGGTGTCGTAGATCGCCATGCCGGCCGAGATCGAGCCGCCCGGGGAGTTGATGTAGAGGAAGATGTCCTTTTCCGGGTCCGCGGCCAGCAGCAGCAGCTGGGCGGTGATCTTGTTGGCGATGTCGTCGTCGACCTGCTGGCCGAGGAAGATGATCCGCTCGTTGAGCAGCCGGTTGTAGACCTGGTCGCCAAGGCCGCCGAGCACGTCACCAGCGGCGGCGTGCGGCGCCATCGGGCCAGGCATCTGCATCTGCGGGAACGTCACTTAGCCACCTGCTCAGTCGATTTGGACGGTCGATCCACGGCCGTCACGATGTCGCACAGCTTCCGGGTATCACGTCGTGATTGTTGCTGTCCAAGGACCCTAACGCGCGGTCCCGGCCGCAGAATCCCTCACGCAGAACTGTTCGCTGTGAGCGCAGGGTCGCGGTGCCGCGCGGGAGGGAAGACAGCGGGCCCGGACACCATGACGGCGTCCGGGCCCGCTGTGCGCCTCAGGGGGCTGCCGGGGCTCAGGCCTCGGTCTTCTCCTCGGCGGCGGCCTCGACGGTGTCGGCGGCCTCGACGGTCTCGCCCGTCTCGTCCTCGTCGTCGAAGTTGATCTCGTTGCCCTCGGTGTCGACGACCTTGGCGGCCTCGACCACGGTGGCCAGCGCCTTGCCGCGGGCGACCTCGCCGACCAGCAGCGGCACCTGGCCACCCTGGACGACCTGCTGCGCGAACTGGTCGGGGGTGAGGCCCGAACCGGCGGCGCGGCGGATGAGGTGCTCGGTCAGCTCCTCCTGGTTAACACCCAGCTCCTCGTCGGCGACGATCTGGTCCAGGACGAACTGGGTCTTGATGCCCTTCTTCGCCTGCTCCTCGATCTCCGCGTCCCACTCCTCGCGGGTCTTGCCCTGGGTCTCCAGGTACGCGTCGAGGTTCAGGCCCATCGGCTCCAGCTGGTGGTGCTCGACGTTGTGCTTGCGGGTCTGGATCTCGTCCGCGAGGAGCTTCTCGGGGTACTCGATCTCGACCAGCGCGAGCAGGGCGTCCAGCACCTTCTCCTGGGCCTGGGTGGCCTGGTCGTACTCCTTCATGCGCTCCAGGCGCTTGCGGGAGTCGGCGCGCAGCTCCTCCAGGGTGTCGAACTCGCTGGCCAGCTGGGCGAACTCGTCGTCCAGCTCGGGCAGCTCCTTCTCCTGGACGGCGGTGACGGTGACGGTGACCTCGGAGGTCTTGCCCGCCTGGGTGCCACCCTTGAGCTCGGTCTCGAAGGTCTTCTCCTCGCCGGCGGACAGGCCGACGACGGCCTCGTCGATGCCGTCGATCAGGCGGCCCGAGCCGATCTCGTAGCTGACGCCGGTGGCGGTGCCGTCCTCCGGCACCTCACCGTCGACCTTGGCGACGAGGTCGACGACCACGATGTCGCCGGCGGCCGCGGCGCGCTCGACGTCCTTGACCGAGGAGAAGCGCTCGCGCAGCTGCTCCAGCGACTTCTCGATGTCCTCGTCGGAGACGGCGATCGGGTCGACGGCCACCTCGATGGAGGAGAACTCCGGCAGGGTGATCTCCGGACGGATGTCGACCTCGGCGGTGAACTTGAGGTCACCACCGTCGGCGATCTTCTCGACACCCTCGATGTTGGTGATGTCGGGCTGGCCGAGGACCTCGATCTTGCCCTCGTCGACGGCCTGCGTGTAGAAGCGCGGCAGGGCGTCGTTGACGGCCTCCTCCAGCACGGCACCACGGCCGAAACGCTGGTCGATGACGCGAGCCGGGATCTTGCCCTTGCGGAAGCCCGGAACCGTGACCTGCTGGTTGATCTTCTTGTACGCCGCGTCGAGGCTGGGCTTGAGCTCCTCGAAGGGCACCTCGACGGTGAGTCGAACCCGGGTCGGGTTCAGAGTCTCGACGGCGCTCTTCACGGTTAGGTCTCCTAGGGGCTTGCGGTCAGGTTGTCTCCGCCCGGCCCGCCGCCAGGCCTGAGCCGTACGGGTGGGTCGGACGAGACGGGCGATGGGCGGTCGGAGCTGCATCTCCCGTGGGGTGGACGGTGAGCTTGACTCCTCGCCCTCGTGCGGTCGACCTGGGTTGACGCCACAGGGACTACCGCCAGCGCCCCATCCTACCGGTACCACGAAAGGCGGACGCCAGGCGCCACCGTACCGGCCGAACAGAACAGGGCCCCGCCCCCGTGGACGAGACCCTGCCGCACTGTCGGGGTGGCCGGATTCGAACCGACGGCCTTCCGCTCCCAAAGCGGACGCGCTACCAAACTGCGCCACACCCCGTGGTGCCGAGAGGAAGCGTACACGGCGGGCCTGTTCGGCTCGCCGCCTATTCCGCGCGGGCGCGACGACGGCGCGTGCCGCCGCGGGCACGCGGGGGGCGGCGCGAAACGGGGTGTGCACACGGGCCGCCGGACCAGGTACGCTGTTCCCCGAACTTCCGGCCGGTCACGGCTGGGGGGTCGCGCGGGCGTAGCTCAATGGTAGAGCCCTAGTCTTCCAAACTAGTCACGCGAGTTCGATTCTCGTCGCCCGCTCTTCGCCCGGCCCCGGTGCGCGCTCAGCGCACCGGGGCCGGCTGCGTTTCCAGGGTCGCGGTTCTCGGCCGCCCGCCCCGCCCCGTACGGCTCAGAGCCGCAGGCGGGCGGCCCGGGCGGCCGCCCGGTCGAGCAGCAGGTGGACGTCGCCCTCCCGGGTGGTGGGGCGGTCGTTGTACTCGTCCGGGGAGCGCGCCGGGCGGCCGGTGCCGTGCAGCACCTCCATCAGCTGGACCCGGGCGGTGCGGACGGTGGCCGGGGTGCCGTAGCCGTGCGCCAGCACCGCGGCCTGGGCGCCGAGCAGGCAGACCCGGCCGGTCTCGTCCCACATCGCGCCCTGCAGCCAGCCGTGGGCGCCGATGTAGCGGGAGGCGAGCCGGAGGTGCTCGGCCGCGGTGACCGGGACGGGACGGGCGGGGCGGCGCAGCGCCCGGTCGAGCAGGGTGGCCCGGGGTGTCGGGTGGCCGGCGCACCAGGGGCGTGGGGCGCTGCCGTACGGGCAGACGTAGGGCGCGGGGGTGCGCGCGGGGGCGGGCAGCGAGGCGAGGTACGCCTCGATCTCGGCGACCAGGCCGGAGCCGTCCGGGCGGAGCGGGAGCGGCCGGGCCGGGGGCGGAGGAGTCGTCAGGTCGATGGTGCGGGGCATGCGGGCTCTCCGGGCGGACGGCTTTCGGTTTCCGCTGCCCAAAGTGGGGCATTCAGGACGTTTCCGCGACCGGAGCGGCCGGGCGTCCGGACGGTTTCCCGGTTGGGTGCCGGGCCGATAGCCTCGGCGGCGTTCGAGCGCAGTTCGAGCGCGAGCTCAGCCGCCGCGCTCCCGAGATGGAGGAGTCCCGGTGGGTCCGCAGGAGCGACTGGCCGTCATACAGCACTGCGTGGTGCGGGAGATGGCGCGACTGGGCCAGGTGTTCCGCCTGGACGGCGAGGTCGTGCGGGGCCCGGGCACCACGGCGGTAGCGGTGCGCGAGCACCCCGGGGACGACGGCGCCGGGCACGTGGACCTCGGCTTCGTGCTGCGGCTCGGCCGGGCGGACGCGCCGGTGGTGTGGGACTGCGCGGCCGGCCTCGGCAAGACCGAGGAGGAGAAGCTCGCCAACGCGGTGCGGATGTGGGCGACCACCACCGCCTCGGTGCTGGTCGAGCTGGCCGAGGGGCGCGGGGTGCACGCCGACCGCCCCGATCTGCCCGGGCTCCCGGGCTGGCGCGCGGTGCAGGGGCCGGCGGCGGTGTTCGGCTTCGGCAACGAGCGCCTGGCGGGCTGGCTCGCCGAGAACCGGGTGCTTCCGGCGCTGGCGCCCGCGCTGCGGGCGGAGCTGACCGGGCCGGGGCCGGTCGGGGTCAAGCTCTTCCTGGGCGGGAAGGCGGGGGACGACGTCGCCGAGGTCCGGGTGGGCGGCGAGGTGTCCGAGGCGGCGTCGGCGGCGTTGCGCGCGCTGGACTGGCCGCGGGGTGAACGGCTGTGCTGGGCACGGTTGTTCGTCCTGCTGACGGCCGAACGGGAAGCACCGGAGCAAGGCACGGCGGCGGGTGCCGCGGCACCCGCACCGATGCGTGTCCGGGCCCCGGCGGCGGCGCGCCCCCGGGGTCTGTTCGCTCGCTGGTGGGAGGCCAGACGAGCCGGCCGGTGATTGCTGCTCCTCCGCGCGCCCCGGTGATCGGCCGGGGCGGGCGATGCGCCTGGATCAGCCTCCGGTGATGCTGGAGATGCTGTGTGCGAGGTTGGCCAGCAGGGAGTTGATCGAGGTCGCGACCGTGGTCTCGTGCAGCATGAAACCGAACAGGGCGGCGACGATCGCGTGCGGGATCTTCAGCTGCTTGTTGCGGATGAAGATGATGCACAGGATCGCGAACAGGACCAGCGCGGAGACGGAGAGTGCCACCCGGACTCACTTCCTCGTTTTCATAGCGGGGTGCCACCACCCGGCGACACCAGCGAAAGCCGGACCCCGGCATGTCCCACGGTCCCGAGGCGGAATCGCGGACCGTCCGACACACCGCCGGTGAGGGAGCCCACGGTCGACCGCTGACTGTCGTGCCGCACGTGACGCCCCCTATCCCCCGAATCCTGAACAGTCCCGCCCGGACTCAGTGTGGTCGACCGTGCCAATTGCGTAAAGGTCTGACCGCCTGCCCGACCCCGTTATCCTGCGATGCGAGACGAGTTTCCGCCGACCGGGACGATAGCCGAGCAGTGCTGACGAATCGTCGGCGGGGCCGGGCTGAGCGGCCGGGACGCGTCCGGGGGCGGTTACCGGAAGCCACTGGTCCGGTCCGCCGACGGGCCGTCCGATTTGGCCGAAGATCAGCTACCAGGCTTGACAGCCGCTGCCTCCGGCATGTGCCGGGCACCCGGGCAGGGCACCTGCCGGCCGGGCCCGGTCGCTCCCGGTTCCGCTCAGTCGCGCCAGAGCAGCAGCACCGCGCGGTCGTCGTTGATGTCCCGGGCGACGGTCTCGATCAGCGCGGCCGCGGCACCCGCGCCCGCGCCCCGGTCGCCGCCTGGCACCAGCCGGTCGGCCTCCCCCATCAGCCGGTCCATGCCCTCGGTGAGGTCGCGGCCCGGCGCCTCCACCATGCCGTCGGTGCACAGCAGCAGGACGTCGCCCCGGTTCAGCCGGCCGCGCACGCCCTCGAACTTGGCGCCGTCGTAGATCCCGAGCAGCGGGCCCTCGGCCTCCTTGACCTCCCAGCGGCCGGCGCCCGCGAGGCGCTGCATGCCCGGCAGGTGCCCGGCCGACAGCAGCTCGTACTCGCCGGTGTCCAGATCCAGCACCAGGTGGACGGCGGTCGCGAAGCCCTCCTCCCAGGACTGGCGCAGCAGGTAGCCGTTGGCGGCGGGCAGGAAGTCGTGCGCGGGCAGCGAGCCGACCAGGCCGCCGAAGGCGCCGGAGAGCAGCAGCGCGCGGGAGCCGGCGTCCATGCCCTTGCCGGAGACGTCCGCGAGGACCACCTCCAGCAGCCGTCGGCCGGGGCCGGTCCGGGCGGCGACCACGAAGTCCCCGGAGAAGGACTGGCCGCCGGCCGGCCGCAGCGCCATGTCCGCGTGCCAGCCCGCCGGCAGCGCGGGCACCCGGCTCTGCACCCGCAGCCGCTCGCGCAGGTCGAACAGCATGGTGGAGCCGCCCCACCAGGGCACCCCGACCCGGGCCCGGAACTGGGCCAGCAGCAGGCCGCCCACCCCGGCGGCGCCGACCACCAGGGCGGCACCCGGGGTCACCCCGTAGAGGTAGGCCTCCGGGTTGTCGCTGGCGACCCGCTGGCCGGTGTGGATCACGGACTCGGCGGAGAGGCCCAGCGCGGCCAGCGCGTAGAGCACCACCAGGCTGCCCGGGCGCAGCAGCAGCGCGCCGGCCAGGATCGGCAGGACCAGGGAGGTGGGCGGGGCCCAGTCGGGGAACCAGATGTTGAGCAGGATCAGCAGCGGGACGAGCAGGGCGAGCGCGCAGAGCACCGGCCAGTCGGCGGCGCCGCCGCGGAAGTAGTCCACACCGGCCGTGCGCAGCCTTCGGCGGACCCGGCGGAGCTTCTTGCGCAACCGGGCCGTCACGGGCTCGGGCGCCGGGGCGGCGCCGGGCCTCGTCGCAGTCGTCTGGGGCGGTGCGCCCGGCGGTCTGCCAGCCATGGGGCCCGACCCTATCCACGGGTACGGCCCGGCGTCGACGGCTCGGACGCGGGCGGTGGCGCCGGAGCGCGGGGCGCTCAGAGGGTTTCGGCCGATCGGGGCGGTCGCGGGCAGGTCGTCAGGAGGCGTGCGGCGGTTGGGCGTACGAAACGAGCGGGCGGCGTGTGTGCCCCGCGCGCGGCGTCGTCCGCGCGCCGGGGGGTTGTGGCCGATCCCACAGGACGGACGGGGTCGTCGGAGCGCCCCGGAAACGGCGGCGGCCGGCCGCACGGGTGTGCGGCCGGCCGGAGGAGGACGGGGTGAGGGGGATCAGCCCTGGGGGTGGTGGGCCGGGATCGGCGGGAGCTCGCCGGTGGTCTCGTACTCGCTCAGCATCTCGATCCGGCGGGTGTGCCGCGGCTCGCCGCTGTAGGGGGTGGCGAGGAAGACCTCGACGAACCCGGTGGCCTCCTCCTGCGTGTGCATCCGGCCGCCGATGGAGATCACGTTGGCGTTGTTGTGCTGGCGGCCGAGCTCGGCGGTCTGCGTGCTCCAGGCCAGTGCGGCCCGGACGCCCTTGACCTTGTTGGCGGCGATCGCCTCACCGTTGCCCGAGCCGCCGATCACGATGCCCAGCGCCTCGGGGTCGGCGGCGGTGCGCTCGGCGGCGCGCAGGCAGAACGGCGGGTAGTCGTCCTCGGCGTCGTAGATGTGCGGCCCGCAGTCGACCGGCTCGTGGCCGGCCCCCTTGAGCCACTCCACGAGGTGGTTCTTCAGTTCGTATCCGGCATGGTCGGAGCCCAGGTACACGCGCATGCCATGAGTGTGGCATGCGCGTGCGCCCGGGCCCGACAACGGGGGCTTCAGCGCCGGCCGAGGAGCTTCCAGGCGAGCGGCAGGGCCCCGGCGGCGAGGGCGGCCTTGAGGGCGTCGCCGACCAGGTACGGGTAGAGACCGAGCTCGGCGGCGCGGGCGAGCGGCACGTGCAGCGCGAGGGCGAGGTACGGGACGCCGACCGCGTAGATGGCGAGGCTGCCGAGGACCATGGTGACGGCGGTGTTCACCGGGGTGCGGTCGGCGCCGCGGCGGGCCAGCGCGCCGGTCAGGGCGGCGGCGAGGACGAAGCCGAGCACGTAGCCGAAGGAGGGCATCGCCCAGCCGGAGGTGCCCGCCGCGAACCAGGGCAGGCCGGCCATGCCGGCGAGCAGGTAGAGGGCGAGCGAGGCGACGCCGCGGCGGGCGCCGAGCGCGGTGCCGACCAGCAGGGCGGCGAAGGTCTGGCCGGTGACCGGCACCGGCGAGCCGGGGACGTTCACCGACAGCTGGGCGGCCACGCCGGTCAGCGCGGCGCCGCCGGCCACCAGGGCCAGGTCGCGGACCTGGCCGCCGAGGCGGGTGGCGGCGGCGGGCAGCAGGTCGGCGAGGACGGCGCGGCGCGGTATCGGGGTGGTGGCGGTGGCCATCGGGGGATCCTCCGTGGGGTCCAGGTGAGTGAACACCTGTGAACCTACGCGGTGATCCACTGCGCGAGCTGCACGGTTTCGGACAAAGCCCCGCCCTCGGGCGTTGTCGGAACCCGGCCGGAAACGACGCACGGTGACAGCTCGGCGACGCCGGGTACCGGCCCGGTCCGCAATGTGAGCCCGAGTCGGACATTCTTGGCATGGCCCGAGGTATCCCCGGATATTGGACAACTCATGTCGCATTCCGCACAGTCTGGATCCACCCCTATGGCCCCCACCTCCGCGCCCACGGCGCCCGGGACGACCGACGGCGCCCACCCGGCCGCGGACCCGGCGTCGAACGGCCAGCAGCTCGCCCACGGGCTCAAGCAGCGCCACCTGTCGATGATCGCCCTCGGTGGCGTGATCGGCGCGGGCCTCTTCGTCGGCTCCGGCGCGGGCATCGCCGCCGCGGGCCCGGCGATCATCCTGGCCTTCGTGCTCTCCGGCCTGCTGGTCATGCTGATCATGCGGATGCTCGGCGAGATGTCCGCGGCCCGCCCCGCCTCCGGCTCGTTCTCGGTGCACGCCGAGAAGGAGGTCGGCCCGTGGGCCGGGATCACCGCCGGCTGGATGTACTGGGTGATGCTCTGCTGCGGCGTCGCCGCCGAGGCCACCGCCGCCGGGAAGATCGTCAACGGCTGGATACCGGGCGTCTCCGCCTGGGTCTGGGTCGCCCTGTTCATGGTCTTCTTCTGCGCCAGCAACCTCACCGCGGTGAAGAACTTCGGCGAGTTCGAGTTCTGGTTCGCCACCATCAAGGTCGCCGCGATCATCGCCTTCCTGGTCCTCGGCGGGCTCGGCATCGCCGGGGTCCTCGGCCCCGGCGCCCCCGGCACCACCAACCTGACCGGCCACGGCGGCTTCCTGCCCACCGGCGTCAGCGGACTGATCGTCGGTCTGCTCGCCTCGGTCTTCGCGTACGGCGGTCTGGAGACCGTCACCATCGCCGCCGCCGAGTCCGACGACCCGAAGAAGAACGTCGCCAACGCCGTGCGCACCGCGGTGTGGCGGATCGCGATCTTCTACATCGGCTCGATGGCCCTGGTGGTCACCCTGGTCTCCTGGAAGGACCCGGCGGTCGTCGCCGACGGCCCGTACGTCACCGTGCTGCGCCACCTCGGGGTGCCCGGCGCCGGAACGATCATGCAGGTCGTGGTGCTGGTCGCGCTGCTGTCCGCGATGAACGCCAACATCTACGGCGCCTCCCGGATGGCGTACTCGCTGGTCGGCCGCGGCCAGGGCCCGAAGGCGCTGGCCAAGGTCAGCGGCGGGGTGCCGCGCCGGGCCGTGCTGGCCTCCTGCCTGTTCGGCTTCGGCGCCGTGCTGGCCGCCAAGTTCTGGCCGGACACCGTGTTCACCTGGCTGATGAACACCACCGGCGTGGCGATCCTGGTGGTCTGGCTGTTCATCTGCGTGGTCCAGCTGCGGATGCGCCGCCGGCTGGAGCGCGAGTCGCCCGAGCTGCTCACCGTGAAGATGTGGGGATACCCGTACCTGACCTGGGTCGCGATGGCCGGGGTGGCCGGAATCCTCGCGCTGATGACCACCACCGAGGGCAACCGGGAGCAGTTGTACGCGGCCGGGGTGCTGGTCGTGCTGCTGAGCGCCGCCGGCCTGCTCAAGCAGCGCCGGGACGCCGCCGCCCGCTGAGGCCCCGCTGAGCCCCCGCCCGTGCGCCGAAGGGCCCGGTACCGATGTCCGGTACCGGGCCCTTCGCGTCGCCGTCGGCGGCGCCACTCGCCGCTCGGAGGCGGGCGGCGCCGCCGGGGAACGGGCGGCGCCTACTCGAAGGACGGGCCGGCCGTCCGGGTGCGCTTGATCTCGTAGAAGCCGGGGGTGGAGGCCACCAGCAGGGTGCCGTCCCACAGGCGGGCCGCGGCCTCGCCCTTCGGGGCGGGGGTGACCACCGGACCGAAGAAGGCGACCCGCTCGCCGTCCACGCCCTCGACCGCGATCACCGGGGTGCCGACGTCCTCGCCGACCAGGGTGATGCCCTCCTTGTGGGAGGCGCGCAGGGCCTCGTCGTGGACCTCCGTGTCGGCCGCGTCGGCCAGCTCGGCGGGCAGGCCGGCGGCCACCAGGGCGGCGGTCACGGTCTCCCGGTTCTGCGGCAGGCCCTGGTTGTGGAAGCGCAGGCCCAGCTCCGTGTAGAGCCGGCCGAGCACCTCCTCGCCGTGCTGCTCGGCGGCGGCTATGCACACCCGCACCGCGCCCCAGGCGTTGTCCAGCAGCTCGCGGTAGTTCGCCGGGAGGTCCCGGTGCTCGTTCAGCACGGACAGGCTCATCACGTGCCAGCGCACGTCGACCGGACGCAGTTGCTGAACCTCGATCAGCCAGCGGGAGGTCATCCACGCCCACGGGCAGGCCGGGTCGAACCAGAAGTCGGCGGTCTTGCGCTCAGCGGCAGTCGTCACTGCAGGTCGTCCTTCGTGAGGTGATCCGGGCAGGGGTGAACTCCCCCAGTGGCCCAACACCCGCCCGCGGCCGCTGATTCCGGTCCTGACGCGTCGGTCTGTGCAATGGTACCGACCGCGGGGGGCGTGAAAGGATGGCTCCCGCGTGCACGGACGACACCGCGCACCGATCCCGCACCACCCACACGCGCACCACCGTGCGAGCCGGACAAAGGAGTACCGCCGTGCCGGGCAAGAACCTCAGCCGCGACGAAGCCCAGCAGCGGGCCAGCATCCTGGCCGTGGACGGCTACCGGGTCCGGCTGGACGTGACCTCGGCGCCGGACCCCGCGGCCGCCACCTTCCGTTCCACCACCACGGTCTCCTTCCGCTGCTCCGAGCCCGGCGCGGACACCTTCCTCGACCTGCTCGCCCCGACCGTCCGCTCGGTCACCCTCAACGGGCGCGCCCTCGACCCGGCCACGGCCTACGACGGAGCCCGGGTGCACGTCGAGGGCCTGGCCGCCGAGAACGTGCTGACCGTCGAGGCGGACTGCGCCTACAGCCGCACCGGCGAGGGCCTGCACCGCTTCGTCGACCCGGTCGACGGCGAGACCTACCTCTACACCCACTACGAGCCGGCCGACGCCCGGCGGGTGTTCGCGACCTTCGAACAGCCCGACCTGAAGGCCCCGTTCACCTTCACGGTGACCGCCCCGGCCGCCTGGGACGTGTGGTCCAACGCCCCGCACGAGAGCGTCGCCGACGCGGACGGGACCACCGAGGGCGGCACCGCCGAGGGTGCCGCCGCCGCGGCAGGCGTCCGCACCTGGGAGTTCGCGCCGACCAAGCCGATCTCCACCTACCTCACCGCGGTCGTCGCCGGCCCCTACCACGTCGCCCGCGACCACTACAGCCGCGAGCTCGCCGACGGCACCACCCTGGAGATCCCGCTCTCCGCGATGTGCCGCCAGTCCCTCGCCCCGTACTTCGACGCGGACGAGATCCTCGGCGTCACCAAGCTCGGACTCGACTTCTTCCACGAGGAGTTCGACTACCCGTACCCCTTCGGCAAGTACGACCAGGCCTTCGTCCCCGAGTACAACATCGGCGCGATGGAGAACCCCGGCTGCGTCACCTTCCGCGAGGAGTTCGTCTTCCGCTCGAAGGTCACCGACGCCGCCTACGAGGGCCGGGCCAACGTCATCCTGCACGAGATGGCGCACATGTGGTTCGGCGACCTGGTCACCATGCGCTGGTGGGACGACCTGTGGCTGAAGGAGTCCTTCGCCGACTTCATGGGCTCCTACGGCCTGATCGGCGCCCGCACCCGCTACTCCTCCGCCTGGGTCACCTTCGCCAACCAGCGCAAGGCCTGGGCCTACCGGCAGGACCAGTTCCCCACCACGCACCCGATCACCGCGGACATCCGCGACCTGGAGGACGCCAAGCTCAACTTCGACGGGATCACCTACGCCAAGGGTGCCTCCGTCCTCAAGCAGCTGGTCGCGTACGCCGGTTCGGAGGCCTTCTTCGAGGGCGCCCGCCGCTACTTCAAGCGCCACGCCTTCGGCAACACCGAACTCGCCGACCTGCTGGGCATCCTGGAGGAGACCAGCGGCCGCGACCTCACCGCCTGGGCCGCCGCCTGGCTGCGGACCGCCGGCGTCAACGCGCTCACCCCGCAGGTCACCACCGACGCCGAGGGCCGGATCACCGAGCTCGCCGTGCTGCAGGACGGCGAGGTGCTGCGCCCGCACCGGATCGCGGTCGGCCTGTACGACCGGGACTCCGACGGCGCCCTGGTGCGCACCGGGCGGATCGAGCTGGACGTCACCGGCGCCCGCACCGTCGTCACCGAGGTGGCCGGCCTCCCCCGCCCGGCGCTCGTCCTGCTCAACGACGAGGACCTGACCTACTGCAAGATCCGCTTCGACGGGGACTCGCTGGAGACCCTGCGCACCGGCCTCGGCGACATCCACGACGAGCTGTCCCGCGCCCTCGCCTGGTCCGCCGTGTGGAACCTGACCCGGGACGGCCTGATGCCGGCCCGCGACTACGTCGCCCTGGTGCTGCGCTTCGCGGGCCAGGAGGGCAACATCGGCGTGCTGCAGTCGCTGCACCAGCAGGCCAAGACCGCCGTCGACCTGTACGCCGACCCGGCCTGGCGCGGCGAGGGCGGCCGGCTGCTCGCCGACGGCGCGCTGCGCGAGCTGCGCGACGCCGTCCCCGGCAGCGACCACCAGCTGGCCTGGGCCCGCTTCCTCGCCCAGACCGCGGGCGGCGCCGAGCACCTCGGCCTGGTCCGCGGCCTGCTGGCCGGCAGCGCCCGGATCGACGGCCTGGAGGTCGACCAGGAGCTGCGCTGGTCGCTGTGGCTGGCCCTGGCCGCCGCCGGCCAGGCCTCCGACGAGGAGCTGGCCGCCGAACTCGCCGCCGACAACACCGCCGGCGGCAAGCGGCAGTACACCCAGTGCCTGGCCGCCCGGCCCACCCCGGAGGCCAAGGCCGCCGCCTGGTCGGCCGTGGTCGACTCGGACGAGCTGCCGAACGCCCTGGTCGAGGCCAACATCGCGGGCTTCGCGATCCCTTCCCACCGCGACCTGACCGCCCTCTACGCGGCCCCGTACTTCAAGCTGCTGGAGAAGATCTGGGCCGAGCGGACCATCGAGATCGCGATCCGCTTCGTCGGCGGCTTCTTCCCGAGCGCCCAGACCGACGAGCCGACCCTGGCCGAGGCCGACGCCTGGCTGGACGGGCACCCGAAGGCCGCGCCGGCGCTGCGCCGCCTGGTGCTGGAGCGCCGGGACGACCTGGCCCGCGCACTGCGGGCGCAGGCCTGCGACCGGGCCTGACCGGGCCTGCCGCCGGGATCCGGACCGGTGCCGGGACCGGTCCCGGGCCGGTCCCGGTGTTCGAAGCCGAGAGGGCCCGCCGTGCGCGTCACGGCGGGCCCTCGCCGTCCGGCGGGCGTCAGTCGCGGCGCAGACCGCGGTCCAGGGCGGCGATCGCGCTGCCCCGGGCGTCGTCGCCGTCCAGCGACCAGACCATCACGCCACCCAGGTCGTTCCAGCGCACGTACCGCGCCTTCTGGGTGAGCACCTCGGCGGTGTCGTAGCTGTAGAAGGTGGTGCCGTCGTACTTCCAGGACGCGCCGTGGTCGCGGTCCAGGTAGACCTTGCCCGGCAGCGCGTTGATCTCCTGGTACGAGTGGTCGGGCGCGGAGGCGGTGGCGCTCTGGAAGAGGCCGCCGCGCTCGCCGGGGGCGACGCCCGTCCAGCCGTGGCCGTAGAGCGGGGCACCGAGGACGAGCTGCTCGGCGGGCAGGCCGCGCTCCTGGTAGTGCTCCACGGCCGTGTCGGCGCTGCGCCGGCGGGGGTCCGGGTCGGCCGGGTCGGAGTAGAGGTTGGCCTGGTGGTTGGCCGGGCCCTTGCCCTCCCAGGGGCCGTGCAGGTCGTAGGTCATCAGGTTGAGCCAGTCCACCGACTCGCTCAGCTCGGGCAGTTCGAGCCGGTCGGCGACGGTCTCGTTGGCGGCCACGGCGGCGGTCAGCAGGTAGTGCTTGCCCTTCCTGCCGCCCAGCGCGTCCAGCTGGCGGCGGAACTCCTCCATCAGCAGGGTGTAGTTGCGCCCGTCCTCGGGGCGGACCACGTTGCCCGCGTCCCCGCCGCCGCCCGGGTACTCCCAGTCGATGTCGATGCCGTCGAAGACGCCCGCGGCGGCGCCCGCGCCGCCCTCCGGGGAGTCCGCCAGGACCGGCAGGTCGCCCTTGAGGTAGAGGCCGATGCAGGAGGAGACGAACTTCTTGCGGGCCTCGTCGGTGGCGGCCGCGTCCGAGAAGTACGTGGACCAGCTCCAGCCGCCCAGCGAGATGACCGTGCGCAGCTGCGGGTTCTTCGCCTTGAGCTTGCGCAGCTGGTTGAAGTGGCCCTTCAGCCTCTGGCCCGGGGCGTCGGCCACGCCGTCCACCGACTCGGCGGCGGAGAAGGCGCGCTGGTAGTCGTTGCGGGCGTCGCCCTGGCCGGCGTCGTCGGTCTCGAAGCAGGTGCCGTCGGCGGAGACGTTGCCGAAGGCGTAGTTGATGACGGTGAGCTTGGCCGCCTGGCCGGACTCCTGGACCCGCTTGGCGGAGCTGTCGGCGCCCCACTGGGTGAAGTAGCCGACCCGCTGGCCCTTCAGCTTCGGGCCGTGCCGCCCGTCGGCGGCGTCGGCGGTGGCGGGGGCGGCGAGCAGCGCGGCGAGGGTGGCGGCGGCGAGCAGGGCTGAGGTGCGAGTGGGCATATCGGACCTGTTCTCTGAAGCGGCGTCAAATGGTCTGGACCAGACGGGAAAGAGGTTTAGTCCATCTGCCGTTCACCGCGCAAGGGGACGGGCCGGGTCGGTGCAGCATGCAAAAGCCGGCGCGGCACGCCGAGGGGGCCGGACCGCGCGGTGCGGTCCGGCCCCCTCGGGCACTCACTGGTGCGTGGCTCAGCCGATCAGCGAGCGCAGCACGTACTGCAGGATGCCGCCGTTGCGGTAGTAGTCCGCCTCACCGGGGGTGTCGATGCGGACGACCGCGTCGAACTCCTTGTCACCGGCCTTGACCTTGACGGTCTTCGGGGTGCGGCCCTCGTTGAGCTCGGTCACGCCGGTGATGGAGAAGGTCTCCTCGCCGGTCAGGCCGAGGGAGTCGGCGTTCTCGCCCTCCGGGAACTGCAGCGGCAGGACGCCCATGCCGATCAGGTTCGAGCGGTGGATGCGCTCGTAGGACTCGGCGATGACGGCCTTGACGCCGAGCAGCGCGGTGCCCTTGGCGGCCCAGTCGCGGGACGAGCCGGAGCCGTACTCCTTGCCGGCCAGGACGACCAGCGGGGTGCCGGCGGCCTGGTAGTTCTGCGAGGCGTCGTAGATGAACGACACCGGCGCGTCGGCCTGGGTGAAGTCGCGGGTGTAGCCGCCCTCGGTGCCCGGCGCGATCTGGTTGCGCAGGCGGATGTTGGCGAACGTGCCGCGGATCATGACCTCGTGGTTGCCGCGACGGGAACCGTAGGAGTTGAAGTCGCGCTTCTCGACACCGTTGGCGGTCAGGTACTGCGCCGCCGGGGTGCCCGGCTTGATGTTGCCGGCCGGGGAGATGTGGTCGGTGGTGACCGAGTCGCCCAGCTTGGCCAGGACGCGGGCGTCGGCGATGTCGGTCACCGGGCTCGGGGTCTTGGCCATGCCCTCGAAGTACGGGGGCTTGCGGACGTAGGTGGACTCGGCGTCCCACTCGAAGGTGTTGCCGGTCGGGACCGGGAGCGACTGCCAGCGGTGGTCGCCGGCGAAGACGTCCCGGTAGCCCTTGTCGAACATGGCCTCGTCGATGGAGCCGGCGACGGTCTCGGCGACCTCCTGCTCGGTCGGCCAGATGTCGGCGAGGAAGACGTCGTTGCCGTCGGCGTCCTGGCCCAGGGCGTCCTTGGTGATGTCGACGTTCATGTTGCCGGCGAGGGCGTAGGCGACCACCAGCGGCGGGGAGGCCAGGTAGTTCATCTTGACGTCGGGGTTGATCCGGCCCTCGAAGTTGCGGTTGCCGGAGAGCACCGAGACGACCGCGAGGTCGGACTCGTTGACGGCGGCCGAGACCTCCTCGGGCAGCGGGCCCGAGTTGCCGATGCAGGTGACGCAGCCGTAGCCGACCAGGTTGAAGCCCAGCTTCTCCATGTACGGGAGCAGGCCGGCCTTCTCGTAGTAGTCCATGACGACCTTGGAGCCGGGCGCCAGGGTGGTCTTGACCCAGGGCTTGACCTGCAGGCCCTTCTCCACGGCCTTCTTCGCCAGCAGGGCGGCGCCCAGCATGACGGAGGGGTTGGAGGTGTTGGTGCAGGAGGTGATCGAGGCGATCACGACCGCGCCGTTGTCGATCTCGTAGGTCGAGCCGTCGGGGGCGGTGACGGCGGTCGGCTTCGAGGCCTCGGCGGAGTAGACCGGCAGCGCCTCGGCGAACTTGGCGGCGGCCTCGGCCAGGATCACGCGGTCCTGCGGGCGCTTCGGGCCGGAGATCGACGGGACGACGGTGGAGACGTCCAGCTCCAGGTACTCGGAGTAGACCGGCTCGACCGACGGGTCGTGCCAGAGGCCCTGCTCCTTGGCGTACGCCTCGACCAGGGCGAGCTGCTGCTCGTCACGGCCGGTCAGGCGCAGGTAGTTGATGGTCTCGGCGTCGATCGGGAAGATCGCGCAGGTCGAGCCGAACTCCGGCGACATGTTGCCGATGGTGGCGCGGTTGGCCAGCGGGATCGCGCCGATGCCGTCGCCGTAGAACTCGACGAACTTGCCGACCACACCGTGCTTGCGCAGCATCTCGGTGATGGTGAGCACCAGGTCGGTGGCGGTGGTGCCGGCCGGCAGCTCGCCGGTCAGCTTGAAGCCGACCACGCGCGGGATCAGCATGGAGACCGGCTGGCCGAGCATGGCGGCCTCGGCCTCGATGCCGCCGACGCCCCAGCCCAGCACGCCCAGGCCGTTGACCATGGTGGTGTGCGAGTCGGTGCCGACGCAGGTGTCCGGGTAGGCCTGGCCGTTGCGGACCATGACGGTGCGGGCCAGGTGCTCGATGTTCACCTGGTGGACGATGCCGGTGCCCGGCGGGACGACCTTGAACTCGTCGAAGGCGGTCTGGCCCCAGCGCAGGAACTGGTAGCGCTCCTTGTTGCGGCCGTACTCGATCTCGACGTTCTGGGTGAACGCGTCCTTGGTGCCGAACTTGTCAGCGATGACCGAGTGGTCGATGACCAGCTCGGCCGGGGCCAGCGGGTTGATCTTGGCCGGGTCGCCGCCCAGCTCCTTGACGGCCTCGCGCATGGTGGCGAGGTCGACCACGCACGGCACACCGGTGAAGTCCTGCATGATCACGCGGGCCGGGGTGAACTGGATCTCCTGGCTCGGCTGGGCGTCGGCGTCCCAGTTGCCGAGGGCGCGGATGTGGTCGGCGGTGATGTTCGCGCCGTCCTCCGTGCGGAGCAGGTTCTCCAGCAGCACCTTGAGGCTGTACGGCAGCCGCTCGGAACCCTCGACGGCGGAGAGCTTGAAGATCTCGTACGACTCGTCGCCCACCTGCAGCGGGCTGCGGGCGTCGAAGCTGTTCGCGGACACGACTGACTCCTTCTGGGTGCTTCGTGCGGTATCCGGCCGCCACACGGTGGTAAGGTCAGCCTTACTTAGGCCTGCCTTGCCCGCATCGCCGGTGAGCGCCTCTCGGCAAGTATCTTGATGTCGAGATAAATCGTAAGGGGCAGTTATCTCGATGTCGAGATAAACCATAGTGCATGCCGTGCCTCACTCGTCGTCCGGGCCGCGCCGCTCGCGTTCCGGCCCGATCGGCCGGACACCGCACCCGCCAACGCCCCGGCCGCCGCCGTCGGCACCAGAAGCTCACCACCACAAGCTCACCACCAGAAGCGCCGGTCGGCGAGGGGGCGGTGTCCTTCACAAGCCTGGGCCGTTAGCAGGGTGACCGTCGCCCCGCCCGTGGAAGGCCCGACCGATGACCGTTCCGCTCGCCACCGCCCTGCTGCCGCTGGCCCTGCTCGTCCCCGCCGCCTCGCCGGTCTCCGTCGTCGAGGCCGACTTCGACCCGGCCACCGCCTTCGTCCCGCCGACCGCCATCAGCTACGCCGACGACCTGGTGCCGTACGGCTCGCACGCCCGGGTCGTCACCGACCGCTCGGTGCCCGGGCGGACGGTGCTCACCCTGACGGTGTCCGGGCTCGCCCCCGACCACGAGTTCCCGGCGCACCTGCACACCGGCGGCTGCGGGGCCGACCCGGCGGCCTCCGGGCCGCACTACCAGGACGCGGTCGACCCGGTGCAGCCGTCCACCGACCCGGCGTACGCCAACGGGCGCAACGAACTGCGCCTGGCACTGCGCACCGACGGGCACGGCAACGGCACCGCGACAACGGCGGTGGACTGGCAGCCGCGGCCGGGCGGGGCGCGCTCACTGGTGCTGCACGCGGGCACCCCGGCCGGCCCGCACGGGGCGGGCGACCGGGTGGCCTGCGTCAAGCTGGCGCGCTGAGCCCGCGGGCCGGCGAGGCGGCGGTCCGCAGGGCCGTCGACGGTCCGCTCAGGAGCCGAGGGTGGCGACCAGCACCGCCTTGATGGTGTGCAGCCGGTTCTCGGCCTGGTCGAACACGATGGAGTGCGGCGACTCGAACAGCTCGTCGGTGCACTCCAGCTCGGTCATGCCCGTCTCCTCGTACATCTGCCGCCCGAGCACCGTGCCGAGGTCGTGGAACGCGGGCAGGCAGTGCAGGAACTTCACGGCCGGGTTGCCGGTGGCCCGGACGGTGTCCATGGAGACCTGGTAGGGCTTGAGCAGCTCGATCCGCTCGGCCCAGACCTCCTTCGGCTCGCCCATCGAGACCCAGACGTCGGTGTAGAGGAAGTCGGCGCCGGCCACGCCCTCGGCGACGTCCTCGGTCAGGGTGATCCGGGCGCCGGTCGACTCGGCCAGGGCCCGGGCCGACTTCTGCACGTCCTCGGTCGGCCAGAGCGCGCGCGGGGCGACGATCCGGATGTCCATGCCGAGCAGGGCGCCGGTGACCAGCAGCGAGTTGCCCATGTTGGAGCGGGCGTCGCCGAGGTAGGCGAGCGCGACGTCGGCCAGCGGCTTGACGGTGTGCTCGGTGACGGTGAGGACGTCGGCCAGCATCTGGGTGGGGTGCCACTCGTCGGTGAGGCCGTTCCAGACCGGGACGCCGGCGTGCGTGGCGAGCTCCTCGACGACCTCCTGGCCGTGGCCGCGGTACTCGATGCCGTCGAACATCCGGCCGAGCACCCGGGCGGTGTCCTTGATGGACTCCTTGTGGCCGATCTGCGAGGCCGACGGGTCCAGGTAGGTGGTGGTGGCGCCCTGGTCGTGGGCGGCGACCTCGAAGGCGCAGCGGGTGCGGGTGGAGGTCTTCTCGAAGATCAGCGCGATGTTCTTGCCGCGCAGCCGGGGCTGCTCGGTGCCCGCGTACTTCGCCGCCTTCAGGCCGGCGGCGAGGTCCACCAGGAAGCGGAACTCCTGGGGCGTGAAGTCGAGCTCCTTGAGGAAGTGCCTGTTCCGGAGGTTGAAGGCCATACCGGTCTCCTGGGGTGACGGGACGAGGGGGAAGGCTTGAAGGCTGGCAAGTGTATACGATTGTTGGAATTTCTATACAGAGATGGGGTGGATGAGGGGAGCCCCGCCCGGGGCTCCCCTGCCGTGGGCCGACTCCGCACGTACGCCGGCCCGGCCGTCGACCCGGTGGTCGTCCGCCGCTACAGGCGCGGGTCGACCGGCTCGGACTCCAGCGCCAGCACCGCGAACACCGGCTCGTGCACCCGCCACAGCGGCTCGCCGGCCGCCAGCCGGTCCAGCGCCTCCAGGCCCAGCGCGTACTCGCGCAGCGCCAGCGAGCGCTTGTGGCCCAGCGCGCGCTGCCGCAGCCGGTCGAGGTGCCGGGTGTAGTCCGGGCCGTAGATGATCCGCAGGTACTCCCGGCCGCGCACCTTCACGCCGGGCTGCACCAGCCCGCCCGGACGGCCCTCGCCGCGCGAGGTGCGCACCAGCGAGGCCAGCGGCTTGACCACCATGCCCTCGCCGCCCGACCCGGTCAGCTCCTCCCACCAGGCGGTGGCGGCGGCCGTCGAGGCCTCGTCCTCGGTGTCCACCAGGACCCGGCCGGTGCGGTGCAGCACGGGCTCCTTCCCGTCGTCGGCGGCCACCAGGCGGTCGATCCGGGCCAGGTGCTCGTCGTGCGGGCGCACCGCGAGGTTCGCCCCCTCGGCGGCCAGCAGCTGGAACGGCGCCAGCCGGATGCCCGACAGGCCCTCGGTCGGCCAGCAGTAGCGCCGGTACGCCTCGGTGAACGCCCGCGCGTCGGCGGAGCGCTGCCGCTGGCGGTCGGTCAGCCCGGCCAGGTCCAGGCCGCGTCCGGCCGCCCGCTCCAGGGCGGACAGCACCTCCGGCAGGGCGGCGCCCGCCGCCGCGCCGACCGCCGCGTACTGGCGGCGCAGCAGCTCCACCGCCTTCAGCGACCACGGCATCAGCTCGGCGTCCAGCAGCAGCCAGCCGGTGCCCAGCTCGTCGAAGAGGCCGGCGCGCTCGGCGGCCGCCCGCACCCGGTCGAGCACGGCGGCCGTCAGCCCGTCGTCGTTGAGGAACGCCCGGCCGGTGCGGGTCCAGATCGCGCCCGGGCCCGCCACGCCGAAGCGGCGCTCCAGCGCGGCGTCGTCCCGGGCGACCAGCAGCACCGCGCGCGAACCCATGTGCTTCTCCTCGCACACCAGGTGCCGCACGCCGTCCGCGCGGTAGGCCAGGAAGGCCTCCTCCGGGTGCTCCAGGTAGCCGTCCCGGCGGGAGGTCGCGCTCGGCGCCATGGTCGGCGGCAGGTAGGCGAGCAGCCGCGGGTCCAGCGCGAAGCGGCTCATCACCTCCAGCGCGGCCGCCGCGTTCTCCTCCCGGACGGCGACCCGCCCGTGCAGGCCGGTCTCGACGATCCGGCGCCCGGCGACGTCGGCGAGGTCCAGCGGGCGGCCCTCCCGGGCACCCGGCGCGTCGGTGATCAGCGGACGCACCGGGGCGTACCACTCGCGCTCGGCCTCGACGCTCACCAGCTCGCGCTCCGGGTAGCGCAGCGCGGTCAGGCTGCCGCCGAAGACGCAGCCGGTGTCCAGGCAGACGGTGTTGTTGACGAAGCTCGCGGTCGGCACCGGGGTGTGGCCGTAGACCACCAGCGCCCGGCCGCGGTACTCCTCCGCCCACGGGTAGCGCACCGGCAGGCCGAACTCGTCGGTCTCGCCGGTGGTCTCCCCGTACAGCGCGTGCGAGCGGACCCGGCCCGAGTTGCGGCCGTGGTACTTCTCCGGCAGCCCGGCGTGGCAGACCACCAGCGCGCCGCCGTCCAGCAGGTAGTGGCTGACCAGGCCGCGCATGAAGGCGCGCACCTCGGCCTTGAACTCCTCGGACTCGCCCGCCAGCTGGTCCAGCGACTCCCGCAGGCCGTGCGAGACGGTGACCTTCTTGCCGTCCATCGCGCGGCCGAGCTTGCTCTCGTGGTTCCCGGGCACGCAGATCGCGTGGCCGGCCGCCACCATGCCCATCACCAGGCGCAGCACGCCCGGGGTGTCGGGGCCGCGGTCGACCAGGTCGCCGACGAAGACGGCGGTGCGGCCCGCGGGGTGCTCGGCGTCCACCGGGCGGCCCTCGGCGTCCCGGGTGAGGGCGTAGCCGAGGCGGGTCAGCAGGGTCTCCAGCTCGGAGCGGCAGCCGTGGATGTCACCCACGATGTCGAACGGGCCGGTGAGGTGGCGCAGGTCGTTGTAGCGCTTCTCCGTCTCGATCTCGGCCGAGCCCACCTCGGCCTCGCCGCGCAGGATGTGCACCTTGCGGAAGCCCTCGCGCTCCAGGCCGCGCAGGGAGCGGCGCAACTCGCGGTTCTGCCGGGGGATGACGTGGGCGGGCAGCTGGCGGTCCGGACGGGAGCGGTTGCGCTCGGCGCACACCCCCGGCGGGACGTCCAGGACGATCGCGATCGGCAGCACGTCGTGCTCGCGGGCGATCCGGACCAGCTGGCGGCGCGCCTCCGGCTGGACGTTGGTGGCGTCCACGACGGTCAGCCGGCCGGCCGCCAGGCGCTTGCCGACGATGTAGTGCAGGACGTCGAAGGCCTCGGCGGAGGCGGACTGGTCGTTCTCGTCGTCGGCGACCAGGCCGCGGCAGAAGTCGGAGGAGACGACCTGGGTGGGCAGGAAGTGGCGGCGGGCGAAGGTGGACTTGCCCGCGCCGCTGGTGCCGATCAGGACGACGAGGGAGACGTCGGTGACGGGGAGGCGGCGCGGGGCTGTGCTCTCGGTGGTTTCGTCGGCTGCGGCGTCGGTCATCGGGGTTCGCCTCCTTCGGGCGTCGTCGGGTCGGTGGTGAGCGGCCGGTCCGTGGTGAGCGGCCCGGTGGCGGTCGGCTCGGGCGCGGTGCGGTTCGGCACGGTGGGCTGCTCGGGCACGGTCGGCTCGGCGGTGGTGAACAGGGCGAGCTGGGTCGGCGCGCCGACCTCCTCGTCCTGCGGGCCGACCGGGCGCAGCACCACGGTGTAGCCGTAGGCGGCCGCGACCTTCTCGGCCCAGGCGCGGAACTCGGCGCGGGACCACTCGAAGCGGTGGTCGGCGTGCCGGACGCTGCCCGCCGGCAGGGTCTCCCAGCGGACGTTGTACTCGGCGTTCGGCGTGGTGACCACGACGGCCCTCGGCCGGGCGGCGCCGAACACGGCGTACTCCAGGGCGGGCAGCCGCGGCAGGTCCAGGTGCTCGATCACCTCGCACAGC
The DNA here is from genome assembly GCF_040685975.1 of Kitasatospora sp. NPDC086791. Lineage (NCBI taxonomy): Bacteria > Bacillati > Actinomycetota > Actinomycetes > Kitasatosporales > Streptomycetaceae > Kitasatospora > Kitasatospora sp. NPDC086791. The sequence continues at coordinate 38,058 of NZ_JBFBOC010000037.1, forward strand.
ACCGCCGCGTCGAAGCCCTTCAGCCGGGCGTCGGTGTACGTCAGCGCGCCCTGGACCAGCTTCACCCGGGCCGCCTGCCGCTCCGGCAGGCGCTCCAGGCGCAGCTTGCGGTTCGCCGCCTGCAGGGCCCGCACGGACACGTCCACGCCGAGGATCCCGGTGAACCGGGCGTCCTTCAGCAGTTCGCCGATCAGCTCGCCCTGGCCGCAGCCGAGGTCGGCGACGCGGGCAGCGCCGGTCTCGCGCAGGGCGTCGAGGATCGCGGTGCGGCGCTGCTCGGCCAGGGAGGGCGGGCGGGGCCGCTCCGGCTCCGCCCGCGCCCCGCCGTTCCCCTCGCGGTGCGTCTCGTCGTGCCCCTCGCGGTGCGCCGGCCCGTTCTGCTCGCGGTCCTCCGGCCCGGTCTCCTCGCCGGGCCGGTCGTCGACCGCGTTGTCGATCTCCTCGACCTCGCGGTCGTCCGCCTCCGCCAGCCGGGCCAGCTCCAGGCGCTCCATCGCGGCCCGGGTCAGCGACCAGCGCCGGGCGAGGTAGCGACGGGTGATCAGGGCGCGCTCCGGGTGGGTGGCCAGCCAGCCCTCGCCGGCGGCGAGCAGCTTGTCCACCTCGTCCGGGGCGACCCAGTAGTGCTTGGCGCCGTCCAGCACCGGCAGCAGCACGTACAGCTGCTGGAGCGCGTCGGCGAGCCGGACGGTGTCGGAGGCGAGCGCGATCCGCACGTACCGGGAGTCGCCCCACTCCGGGAACGCCTCGTCCAGCGGGATCGCCGTCGCCTCGACCCGCCAGCCCAGCGGCTCGAACAACCGGGCCACCATCGCCGGGCCGCCGCCCTCGCCCGCGCCGTTCGCGGGCACGGCGGACAGCTCGATCCGCAGCGGGCGGGCCTGCCCCGGCAGTTCGGGACGGGACGGGCAGTCGCCCTTCATCGCGGACCGGAACACCGTCCGCAGCGCCACCGCGAGCAGCGAGGACGCGGCGTACGGCCGGTCGTTGACGTACTGGGCGAGCGCGAAGTCGGGCGAGCCGCCGCGGCCCTTGCCGTCGCCCCGGCCCTTGCGGACCAGTGCGACCGGGTCGATGTCCAGCAGCAGCGCCGCCGTGCAGACCTCGTCCCCCGCCTCGGGGTAGAAGACGTGGGCCTCGCCGTGCGACGTCGTGAACCGCTGGACCTTGCCGGGGTGCTTGTGCAGCAGGAACCCGAGATCCGTGGCCGGACCTTCGGCGCTGCCGGTGGTGGAGATCGACATGAACACCCGCGGAAGTATTGCCCAGCGGAAGGCCCCTGAGCACCGGGTTTTCCCCGGCCGCACCCCGGTGGCCGGGACGTCCGTCGGGCACGTCCGCACGGTGGGCGTGTTCGGCACCGGGGCCCCGCATTGGCTAACGTGCACGATGTGACTGCTGAATCCACCTCGCCCGAATCCACCTCCTCGGCGAACGGCGCCGTGGCCGCCGGCCTGGCCACCATCGCCGCCGACGGCACCGTCCTCGACACCTGGTACCCCGCCCCCGCGCTGGCCGCCGAGCCCGGCCCGGCCGGCACCGTCCGTCTGACCGCCGAGCAGGCCGAGGCCGAGCTCGGCGCCGGCGCGGCCGAGGCGCTGCGTGCCGACGCGCGCCGCGGCGTCGAGGTGGTCGCCGTGCGCACCACCATCGCCTCGCTGGACGAGAAGCCGCTCGACACGCACGACGTGTACCTGCGCCTGCACCTGCTGAGCCACCGCCTGGTCAAGCCGCACGGCCAGAACCTGGACGGCATCTTCGGCCTGCTGGCCAACGTCGCGTGGACCAGCATCGGCCCCGTCCCGGTGGACAAGGTCGAGCAGGCCCGCCTCGCGGTGCGCGCCCAGGGCGGCCAGCTGGCCGTGTACGGCATCGACAAGTTCCCGCGGATGACCGACTACGTCGCCCCGACCGGTGTGCGCGTCGCCCACGCCGACCGCGTCCGGCTCGGCGCCCACCTGGCCGCCGGCACCACCGTGATGCACGAGGGCTTCGTCAACTTCAACGCCGGCACGCTGGGCACCTCCATGGTCGAGGGCCGGATCAGCGCGGGCGTCGTCGTCGGCGACCACAGCGACATCGGCGGCGGCGCCTCGATCATGGGCACCCTGTCCGGCGGCGGCAAGCAGGTCGTCTCGGTCGGCGAGCGCTGCCTGCTCGGTGCCAACGCGGGGATCGGCATCTCGCTCGGCAGCGACTGCGTGGTCGAGGCCGGCCTCTACGTCACCGCCGGCACCCGGGTCACCACCCCGGACGGCACGGTGGCCAAGGCCGTCGAGCTGTCCGGCCAGGACAACCTGCTGTTCCGCCGCAACTCGCAGAGCGGCGCGGTCGAGGTCATCGCCCGCTCCGGCTCCTGGGGCGGTCTGAACGCGGACCTGCACGCCCACAACTGACCTGCGGGCAGCGACCGTCGGGGTCCGGCGCCGGGTGGCGCCGGGCCCCGCTCGTGTCCCGGAGCCCGGTCGTGGCGGCGGGGCTCCGCACGCGTTTCGGGGTCCGCACGCGCATCCGGGTCCGGTGGGGTCGGGGTGCGCAGCGGTGTGAGTGTGCCCGGCGGTGCCAGGGCTCGCGGTGGCCTCAGCGCTCGCGGCAGCGCCAGGGCGCGCGGCGGTGCCTCACACCCCTCGGGGCTTGCGGTGGCGCCCCGGTGCCTTCCGCGGCCGCTGCCCCCGGTGAGCGAGGCGCAGCAGGCCGTCGCCCTCGATCCCGTGCAGGATCCGCTGGGCGGCGGCGTAGTCCTCGGCCACCGTCTCCGGCAGCCACTGGTAGCCGTCCCAGCGCAGGATCAGCCTCGGCTCGCCGGGCGCCACATGGGCACCGTACTGCCGCCCGCCCGCGAGCCGTACGGCACGCAACTGCCCTACCGGCCGCAGCCGTTGCTCTCGCTTGGCCGCCCACGCCGCCAGCGGTTCCTCCTCGTCCATCGCCCCAGTCTGGCCTCCCGACGCCGTCGGCCGACACCCGCGTCACTCGACCGGGGGACGGGCGTTCCGGCTCCGCCGCCATCGCCTCCCTTCTCCGTTCTCCCTCCTTCCTCCTTCCGTTCCTCCTCCGTGTCTCCGCCCTCCTCGCTCCTTCCTCTCCGCGTCACGAGCTCCTGAGGATCACGAGCCGCTGGGTCGCCCGGGTCATCGCGACGTAGCGGTCGACGGCTCCCTCGACGCCCTCGCCGAACGCCTCCGGATCGACCAGGACGACCAGGTCGAACTCAAGCCCCTTCGACAGCTCCGGGGTCAGCGACCGGACCCGCGGCCGGGCCCGGAAGTCCGGAGCGCCGATCACGCAGGCGACCCCCTCGGCATGCTCGGCGAGCCAGCCGTCCAGAACCGCGTCCAGCTCCGCCACGGACCCGTGCGCGACGGGGATGCCGTTGCTGCGGACGGAGGTCGGCACGTTGGCGTCCGGCAGTGCGGCCCGGATGGCGGGCTCGGCCTCCGCCATGACCTCCTCCGGCGTCCGGTAGTTGATGCTCAGCGAGGCCACCGTGGTCCGGTCGAGCCCGATCCGTTCCAGCCGTTCCTGCCAGGACTCCGTGAAGCCGTGCCTGGCCTGCGCGCGGTCCCCGACGATGGTGAAGCTCCGGGACGGACAGCGCAGGAGCAGCATCTGCCACTCCGTGTCGGTCAGCTCCTGGGCCTCGTCCACGACCACGTGCGCGAACGGGCCGGCCAACGGCTCGGGGTCGGCGACGGGCAGGGCGGTCTCGTCGACCAGGGTGTCCTGGAGGTCGCGTCCGCGCAGCATCGTCACCGCTCCCTCGCCGTCGTCATCGGCCTGGAGCAGGTCGCCGATGACCTCGGCCATGCGGGCGCGTTCGGCGGCGACCGCGGCCTCGCGCCGGCGCTGCCGCCGGGCCGTCTCCGGATCGCCGAGACGCTGCCGGGCGGCGTCCAGGAGCGGCAGGTCGGACACCGTCCAGGCCTGGGGCGCATCCTTGCGCTGCAGCGCGCGGACCTCCTCGGGGTCGAGCCCGGGCGCGCACATCCGCAGGTAGGCGGGCACCGACCAGAGGTCGCCGACCAGGTCGGCGGCTTCGAGCAGCGGCCACGCGCGGTTGAGGGTCTCCACCAGCTCCCGGTCCTGCCGCAGCGACCGGCGGAACAGCTCGGGCGACACCTCCTCCTCGTCCGCGTCCAGCTTCTCGCTCAGGATCGTGGCGAGCTCCTCCCAGATCTGCTCGCGTGCCTCGTTGTGCGGGGTGCCCGGGTCCGGCGCGGCGAACGCGTCGGACCAGTCCGCGGGGCTCAGCCAGAGGTCGGACCAGGAGGTGGTGACCGCCATCCCCTCGGTGGGCGGCTCCTCGTAGAACCGGACGGCCTTCTCGATCGCCTCCACCATGGCCACCGAGGACTTCAGCCGGGCCACCTCCGGATCGGCCTCGGTCTCCGCCTCCGCCCCTTCGGCGACGAGGTCCCGCAGGGTGCAGGTCCGCACGCCCTCCTCGCCGAGGCTGGGCAGGACGTCGGCGACGTAGGCCAGGTACGGCTGGTGCGGGCCGACGAACAGCACCCCGCCGCGCCGGTGGCCGAGTCGTGGGTCGGAGTAGAGCAGGTAGGCGGAGCGGTGCAGCGCGACGACGGTCTTGCCGGTGCCCGGACCGCCGTCGACCACGAGGGCGCCGCGGGACCCGGCCCGGATGATGGCGTCCTGGTCGGACTGGATGGTGGCCAGCACGTCCCGCATCCGGGCCGAGCGGTTGCCGCCCAGGCCGGCGATGAACGCGGACTGGTCGTCCAGCGCGGCGTGCCCCTCCAGGGCCTCGGCGGTGAACACCTCGTCCCAGTAGTCGCTGATCCGGCCGCCGGTCCAGCGGTACCTGCGGCGGCTCGCCAGCCCCATCGGGTCGGCGTGGGTCGCCGCGAAGAACGGCTCGGCCGCCGGGGAGCGCCAGTCGACCAGCAGCCGGCGCCCCTCGCTGTCGGTGAGACCGAGCCGACCGACGTACACCGGCTCGGCGTCGTCCGCGCCGACGACGTGCCCGAGGCAGAGGTCCAGACCGAAGCGACGCAGGGCGCGCAGGCGGCCGGTCAGCTTGTGGACCTCGACGTCCCGGTCCATCGCCTCCCGGCCGAGGCCGCCCGGCGCCCGGCGCAGGACGTCGAGGCGGTCGGACAGCTCGGCGATCGCCTGCTCAAGGCTCTGCGCGACGGCCGCGAAGTGCCGCTCGTCGCCGCCGATCAGTGCCGGGTCGGCCTTCGCGGAGAGGCCGTCGGGAAGGTCGAACGCGCTGGTGGTCAGGGGGGTCATGGCATCAGCTCCGATCTGAGGCCTGCGATTGTGCGGCACCACGGGGGCCTTGCCGCAAGACCCCCCGTGCGCTATACGTTGAGAGTGGCAAGGGGGGGTTTCTCCCCCTTTCCGGCCGTCTCCGGCCCTCCTTCCGGCCCTCCTCCCGTCGCCTCGGACGGAACCTTCCCGCGCCCGGCTCGCACCCCGACCGGCGCCCGCACCTAGCCCAGGCCGCGTCGCAGCGGCAACCCCGGCTCACCCGGGAGGCTTACGCCGCACCCGAGTCGGACCGCATCGGGTGGTGCCCGGTGACGGCCGCCGGGGCGGTTCGTTGGGTGCTGAGGCGGGGGCGTGCATCCCGGTGGCCGGGCAGCCACCGCTCCCGCCGCACGGGCCGAGTCACCGTCGGCCGCTTCACCCCGCACCACCGATCCGAAGAGGTCCCGCCATGTCCGAACGCTCCGCCACGCCACAGCTCCCGAGCAGCCCGACGGGCTCGGCCGAGGGCGCCTGGGCCGGGCCCGACGCCTCCAGGAGCCTGCTGGAGCGGATGCAGGAACTGCTCGCCTCCGTCACGGCGGATCTCGCCGCGCTGCAGTCCTCCGGGGCGCCGGCCGCCGGCCCCGCCTCCTACCCGACCGGCACGGACACCTCCGAGGCCCCGGCCGCGCCGGGAACCCGGTAGCCGGCCGCCCGCTCCGGCACCGTCGGCCCGCCCTCACCCGGCGGTCCGACGACGTCCGGCAGACCGACGTCGCCCGGCGGCCCCTCGCCGCCCGGCGGGTCGAGCCGAACGAGTAACGGCGAACCGCAGTCGGCCCGTTCGGGCTCCGCCCCGCCCAGCGCCGTACGCTCCGCTCCCCCGGCCCGGCCCGCCGCGTCCCGGAGCCGCCCGGCCAGCTCCTTGCACTCCGCCACCGCGTCGACGCCGTCGATGCACGTCCAGTAGAGGCTCTCGGTGTCGGCTCCGCAGGCCAGCACCACGAGCGTCTCCCCGACCTCCTGCAGCAGACCGTCCAGCGCCCCCAGAGCCGGTGCCAGCTCCCCGAGTTCGGTGAGCCGCCCGGCCCGACCGCCGCTCACCAGGGCGGCCCGGGTAACGGAGCGGTCCAGGCAGACCGCCGCGTGCGCCCCGGCCTCGGAGAGCTGCTGGCCCAGCCCGGTGAGTTCCTCGTCCTCCGACTCCGCCAACCGGGCACCCATCGCCTCGGTGAGCAGCGCGGCCTGCCGCGCCTCGGCCAGCACATCGGGGACGTGCCTGGCCTCGGCCAGGGCGTGCCGGGCCGTCCTGATCAGTCGCAGCGCCTCCATGGCCACCGCTCCTCTCGCTCGCTGTCGCCGTCAGCCCGGGCCGCAGGGAAGGGCGGCCGGGTGGTCATGGCGACAGCGTGCGAGGAAGTGCGCGAACCCGCATCCGTCTTGTCAGAACCTGTGGACAACTCCAGGGTTGTGGATAACTTCCGTCCCTCACAAGGGTTGGTCGTTCACGTCCGGGTTGACGTCAGCCGCCCCGTCCGGCACCGGGAAGCGGTGCTCGTTGCGCTCGATCTTGGCCGCGAGGGCCTCCAGCGGATCCACCCCGACCGCCGTGCAGAACTGCAGCAGGTACGCCAGCACGTCCGCCACCTCGTCCCGCACCCGGTGCGCGCGCTCCGGCTCGGACATCGCTGCGGCCGCCTGTTCGGGCGTCAGCCACTGGAAGATCTCCAGCAGTTCCCCCGCCTCCACGCTCAGCGCCGCCGCCAGGTTCTTCGGCGTGTGGAAGGGCTCCCACCGCCGGGCCGCCGCGAAGTCCACCAGCCGCTGTCGCAGGGCTTCCAGGGTCGGCTCCCCCGGTCCCGTCACTCGTTCGCTCACCCCTCCAGGTCTACCCCATCGCCGCCCACCGCCGACCCGGCCCCCTCCGTCACCGGCCCCTTCGCCGGCCCCTTCGCCGGACCCTGCGCCGGCCGTTCCCCCTCCGCGGTCCCGTCGGTCCCCTCCCCGCGCCCGCCCTGGGCCGGCACCCGGACCGTCTCCGGCCGCAGCACCGTGAGCCCCGAGTCCGGGTCCCGCCGGCACTCGACCACCGTCACCCCGCCCGGCCACGCCTCACCGGGCCGCCCCTCGCCCGCGCCGCCCAGCGCCTCCCGGACCGCCGCCGGCTCCTGCAGCGCCGCCACCACCCGCAGCTGGCCGCGCTCCGCCATGTCCCGCGCCAGCCGCAGCAGCGAGCCGGCCTGCTCGGTGGAGAGCCCGGCCCCCAGGTCCTCGGCCAGCACGGTCAGCTGCCGGTGCGCCCACGGCACCTCGGCGGCCACGTCGAGATCGAGCACCCCGGCGCCGGTCAGCAGCACCGCGGCGAAGGCGAGGTGGCGCAGCATGCCGTCGGAGGCCTGGTCGGCCCCGGTGCGCCCGAGGACGCCCTCGTCGAAGACGGTCAGGACGTGCCGCACGCCCGCGTCGCTCTCGCGCTCGGCCACGGTGAGCCCGAGCAGCGGGTGCGGCGCGGCGGACTGCACGACCCGCAGGAGCTGCCCGTACCGGCGCGGGCACTCGTCGCCCAGCCGGGCGATGACGGCGGAGATGTTGGCGGCGTTGCCGCGCAGCCGGGCCTGCGGGTCGGCCGTGGCCCAGCCGCGCATCAGGGCGGGGACGGGGTGCAGCGGGAAGACCTCGCGCAGCGCGGTGAGCAGGTCCTCGGCGGCGGCCAGGACCAGGCACTCGCCGGCCGACGAGCCCGCGACCCGCAGCGGCAGCTGCGCGGTGATCATGGTGCCGCTGGGGAAGGGCGCCCGGATGTCGCCCTGCCGGGTGTCGTTGTGCCAGCAGACGTTGACGCGTCGGTGGCGGAGGTCCTGCTCGCCGGTGTCCACCAGGGTCCGGCCGTCGAGGGTGAGCGATTCCCGGGCGATCCGGACCGGGCCGTCGGTGCGGATCACGACGTCGAGCCGGATCCGGCCGTGCGGGGAGCGGACGGTGCAGCCGAGGATGATCGCGTCCCGGCCGTGCGGGACGCAGCCGTCGAGCCCGCCCCGGACGGGCAGCGCGAGCGGACCGGCAGGGTCGGGCCGCCCGTCCAGCGAGTCGGTGATCTCCTCGCCGAGCGCGAGCCGGGACAGCACCGCCAGCGCGTCGAGGGCGTTGGACTTGCCGACCCCGGCGGGCCCGTACAGCACCGTGAGGGGCGCGAGCGGCAGCACCGCGCGCCGGTAGGACTTGAACGAGGTGAGCCGGAGCTCCTCGACGGTGGGGCGTGGCACGGGCGACCGGTCGGGCTCCGGGGCTCCCGGTCGGAGGGGGGCCGGCCCTGCGGGCCTGGTGGCGTCGCGGTTCACCCGTCGGACGTTAGCCTCAGGCCGGCCGACAGAAACGTGCCTGCACGACAGATTCATCCCAACGTGGCGCCCCACCCCGATCCGATGACCGGCCGTCCCGACCCGATGACAAGCCGTCCCGGCCCGAGACCGGCAACCCCACCCGCGCCCCGAAGCGCGCAGGGGCGCCCACGAGCACACGGAAGCCCGCGGAAACCTCGAAGCGCTCCCCGAACCGCCCCCGAAGCGCTCAGCGCCGGTACGCGGCCACCGTCACCGAGGCGGTCACCTCGACCGGGTCCGGCAGCGCCGCGAGCGCGGCACCGAGCCGTTCCGGGTCGGTGTGCCAGGCGCTGGGCCCCATGCCCACCACGGTGCGCACGTCCTGAGCGCCGAGCCGCAGGGTGAACTCGACCTCCCGCCGCCCCGCCGGCGTCAGGTACGGCCCGAGCTTCTCGTCGATCCGCCGCTGCTTCTCCTCGTCCACCGACAGCAGCCCCAGCGCGTCCACCAGTTCGCGCAGGTGCCGGGCGGTGGGGGAGACCAGCAGCAGGGTGCCACCGGGGCGCAGCACCCGGCGGATCTCGGGCCCGTTGCGCGGGGCGAAGACGTTGAGCATCAGCTCGGCGGAGGCCTCGCGCAGCGGCAGCGGGCGCCAGGCGTCGCAGACGACGGCGCCGATCCGCGGGTGCGCCTTGGCGGCGCGGCGCAGCGCGTACTTGGAGATGTCGAGGGCGGCGCCGACCCGGTCGGGCAGGGCGTCGAGGACGTGGGCCAGGTAGTGCCCGGTGCCGGCGCCGAGGTCGGCGACCAGCCCGCCGGGCTCATCGGCGGGCGCCGCGGCGACGGCACCGGCGGCGGCCTCGGCGAGGGCGTCCGCGATGGGCCGGTAGTGCCCGGCGGCGAGGAAGTCCGCACGGGCCGCGACCATCTCGGCGGTGTCCCCGGTGCCGGTGTGGGCATCGCCGGCGAGGAGGCTGACGTAGCCCTGCTTGGCGAGGTCGAAGCTGTGCCCGGCGGGGCAGCGCAGGCTGCGGTCCTGCCGGGTGAGGGCCTGCGCGCAGAGGGGGCAGGCCAGGTAGCGCTCGATGTCCTGCAGCAACGTTCCGTCTTCTCTCGCCGTACGCCCCGGCCGGTCGGGGCGCCAGCCAGCCTAACGACCCCCGCCCCGCCCGACCGCGCCGATCAACCGCGCCGATCAACCGCCCTGCCCGATTCACGCCGACCGACCGCGCCGACCGACCCGGCGCCCCTGCCTGCGGCCCCCGCCCCGGAGCAGCGACCCCGGACGACGCCTCCTCCTACCCCACCGCGACCCGCTCCGCCGCACCCCGCCGCACCGCGACCCGCTCCGCGAGCGCGGCGAGCGCCTCGGGCGCACCGGGCCGCCCGCGGACCCCGGGGAAGGCGTTGACGTCCACGATGACGGGCTCGGCCGGCCCGTCGAGCAGGTCGACCCCGTACACGTCGAGCCCGAACACCTCGCCGACCCGCAGCGCGAGCGCGGCCCGCTCGGCGGGCGGCTCCCAGTCCGCCGCCCGCCCCGGCTCCCCCGGCCCGGAGGCCAGTTCGGAGCGCCGCCGGGCGGCGAACACCTGCCCGTCGACCACCCACAGCTTCTGGTCCCACCCGGTCCCGGGGACGAACGATTGGGTGACGACGGGCTCCTCGGCCCAGACCTCGGCGAGTTCGCGCAGCCGGGCCGGGCCGTCGACCCGGGCGACCAGGTCGTGCCGCCTGCTGTGCCGGCTCTTGACCACGAACGGACCGGCGGCAGCGGTGAGTTCGCCCAGCCGCCCGGCGTCGACCGTCGCCGCGAACGGCAGTCCGGCGGCGCGCGCGAGCTCGGCCATCCGCACCCGGTCCTGGCAGAGCTCCGTCGCCGCCGCCGAGTTGACCACCGGCGCGCCCCGGCCCTCCAACTCGCGCGCCAGCGCCAGCGCCCGGGGCGTCCGGGCCTTGAGCAGGTAGACGTCCGCGAGCACGTCCACCGGCCCGGCGGGCGGGACGGCCGACACCTCGTGCCCGCGCTCCACCAGCAGCGCGGCGGCCGCCGCCAGCACCGGGTGCCCCGGATCCCCGGCGATCAGCCCGATCCTCACAGCAACTCCCCGTCACCGAAGCCCAGTCGTCCGTACGACGCCCCGCCCGCCGGCACCAGCGCGGCGGGCTCGCCGGGCACCGAGACGGCCGTCCCGCTGCGCGCGAGCCGCAGCACCGCCCGGGCGACCCGGGCCACCGCGTCCGGCACCTGCCGGAAGCTCGGGAAGTCGTTGATGTCGACCACCACCGGCCCGTCCGGCCCGAGCAGCACGTCGACCCCGAACAGGTCGAGCCCGAACACCTCGCCGACCTGCGCCACGATCCGCGCGACGCTCCCCGGCAGCGGCACCTGCCGCTCCCGCACGCCCTGCCCGGAGTGCAGCGGGGAGGAACGTTCCGTCGCGAAGAGCTCGCCGTCGACGCAGTACACCTTGAGGTCGGTACCGGAGTTCGGCACGTACGGCTGCGCGATCAGCAGCCCCTCCCCCGCCAGCTCGGGCCCGACCACCAGCAGGTGGTCCGGGCTGCGCACCAGCCGGACGGCGCGCCCCGAGCTGCCGTCGGCGGGCTTGACCACCAGCGGGTACTCGGCGACCGGGATCTCCGCGAGCCGCTCCCACCGCGCGGCCGCGTACGTCACCGGGACGGGCAGCCCGCGGGTGCGGCCGATCACCGCGGCGAGCGCCTTGTCCCGGACGCCGCGGATCGAGCGCACGTCGTTCACCGTGGTGAGGCCGACGGCGGCGGCCGCCTCCAGCAGGGTCAGCCCGGGCCCGCCGGAGACGGTCTTCAGCACCCAGGCGTCGTGGCTGCCGGCCCGGACCGCCTCGGAGATCGCCAGCAGCGAGTCCCCGGGGCGCAGCACGTCCACCCGGTGCCCCCACGCGGTGAGCTGACGTGCCACGTCGAGCGGCATGCCGTCGTGCCGGTAGTGTTCCTCCACCAGAAAGCAGAGCCTCATGGGCCTGTCTTCCCCCTTGCCTCGCCGAGTGCAGACGTCCGCCGTCCCCCTCGGCAGAGCTGTAAAAGAATCAGCATGCACTCTGTGGCCGCACAAGATCGCTGCGGACCGGTAAGCGTTCGGCAACAATCCCCGCCGGAACCCGCCCGTCCAGCCCCCGGCCGCCCCCGCCCAGCCGGATCGAGGCGCGTAAATCGGTGGCAGCCCGCCCGCTCCGCTGCTTGGATGCACGCCGTGACCCCTGCCGATCATGCCGCCGACCGCCCGCTGCTCGACGAGATCGAGCGCTACTACGACGCCGCACCGCGCAGCGCCGCCCGTGCCGAGGACTTCGGCCCGCTGACCCTCTTCGTCCGCGAGGACGGCACCGGCTGGCACTACTACGCGCGCCCGACGCCCGGCCACGACGGCCCGGCCGTCACCGCCGAGGACGTCCGCCGGGTGCTGGAGCGGCAGCGCGAGCTGGGCGTGCCGGAGGCCTTCGAGTGGGTGGCCGAGCAGAACCCCGAGCTGCGCGCGGCGGTCGAGGCCGCGGGCCTGACCGTGCACGAGCACCCGCTGCTGGTGCTCGGCCCGCAGGACGAACCGGCCCCGGCACCCGAGCTGCCGGACCCCGTCGAGGTGCGGGTGCTGACCGCGGACGCGCCCGAGCTGGCGGAGGCGGCAGCCGTCCCGGAGGTGGCCTTCGGCGCCCCCGGCACCGCCGTCGGCCCGGCCGGCGCGACCGAACTGGCGGCGAGCACGGCGGCCCTGACGGCCGACGGCGGGCTGGCGCGGGTCGCCCGGCGGCTCACCGACGGCGCCACCGTGCTGGCCGCCGCGCTGGAGGGCGGCGCCGCCCTGTGCTCGGGCCGGTACAACCCGGTGGGCCCGGTCGGCGAGGTGGTCGGCGTGGGCACCCTGCCCTCCGCGCGCCGCCGCGGCCTGGGCCTCGCGGTCACGGCGGCCCTGGTCGCGCACGCCCGGGCCAACGGCGTGCGGACGGTCTTCCTGTCCGCCTCCGACGAGGACGTCGCCCGGATCTACCGCCGGGCCGGCTTCCGCCCGTTCGCGACGGCCCTGATCGCGGAGCCCGCCGCCCCCGGGGCCTGACCGGGGGCGGCGGCGGGGGCGGGAACGGCGGTCACTCCTCGTCCTCGTCCTCGTCGTCCGCCCCGCTGACGCCCTCCCCCTCGGCCTCGTCCACCACCCACGCCGCCAGCCGCTCGGCGACGCCGGACACCCCGATCCGCCCCTCGCGGATGGCCCGGGAGAGGCTGCGCACCTCGCGGGCGGTGGTGGCGACGGTGCAACCGCTGGCGACGAGGTAGGCGTACGCGACGGCGGTCGCGAAGAGCTCGTTGGTCTTCTCCAGGGCCGGCACCCGGATCAGCTGGTGCATCAGCGCGGCGGCGCGGTCCTGCGGTTCGGGGTAGACGGCGATGTCGAATATCTCGGCCTGGTGCCGGGTGACGGCCGCGAGCAGCGAGCCGTAGTCGGTGACCTGCGGGTCACCGGGCGTGTACTGCTCGGCGGTCATCAGCAGCCACGAGAGGTCGACCTCCAGGTTCAACGGCGCACGTCCTGGAGGTCGCCCGGCTCCCCGAACTCGGCGAGGAAGGCCGTCTCGTACTCCTTCATGAACTGCGCGGCCGCGTCGACGAAGGCCCGCCCGGACTCGCCCATGTCCTGCTGGACCAGGCGCTCGATGTACTGGTTCATGCTGATCCCCTGCTGCTCCGCCCGTTCCCGGGCCATCTCCGCGGTCGTGGCGTCCACGCGGACGTTCAGCTGCTTCTTGGCCATGCCCTCAAGCTAGCGCCGAAGTGCTAGCACAACAAGGGCGCACGCACCCCGCCCGCACACCTGCCGCACGCCCCCACGCAACCTCCCCGTCACCGAAACCGTCACCGGAACCGCCGGCCGAGCCGTCACCGGAACCGTCCGGAGCCGCCGCCCGCGCCCGCTCCGGGCCGCCCACCTCCCATACCCGCCCATCGCCGCCCCACCCCACCAGGACGAGCGAGACTTGAAGAGTCCTTCACCATCCGGGACTCTGAACTCCCCTGAGCGTTCCACCGAGCGGCACCGACCGGTGGGGAGGCCGGCAATGACAGCCATGTTCGACCAGGAGCTCCGCGAACAGCTCGCCCGGGCCCGACAGGACCTCGCGGCGGCGCGGGCCGAAGGGGACGCCGACGGCGTCCAGGCGTACGAGGGCCGGGTCTCCTCGCTCCTCCGGCTCGCCTCCCAGCACGGCATCGACCTTCCGCACAGCCCGGACGAGGAGGAGCACAACGAGCCCTGACCGGCCCGCCCCTCGAACGACGAGGAGGCGGCACCCGCCGAGCGGGCACCGCCTCCTACGCCGAACAGCCGAACGGCCGAGCAGCCGAACCACCGGAAAGCCGACCGACCGGCCTACCGACCGACCCCGGTCACTCCCCGGTCGGCTCCAGGATCGCCACGCACTCGAAGTGGTGGGTCATCGGGAACAGGTCGAACGCCCGCAACGACACCGGCCGGTAGCAGCCCTCCCGGAAGAACGCCAGGTCCCGGGCGAGCGCCGCCGGGTCGCAGGCCACGTAGGCGATCCGGCGCGCCTCCAGGCCGACCAGGTGCGCGACGGTCTCGCGCCCGGCGCCCGAGCGCGGCGGGTCCAGGACGATCAGGTCGGTGGCGGTGATGCCGGTGCGCGGCAGCAGCGTCTCGACCCGGTCGCACTCGATCCGCACGTTGTCCAGCGCGGCCAGGTTGTGCCGGGCGTCGACCACGGCCTGCTTGGCGGACTCGATGCCGAGCACCGCGCCCTCCTCGCCGACCCGGTCGGCCAGCGCACCGGCGAACAGGCCGACCCCGCAGTACAGGTCGAGCGCGCTCTCGCCCCACTGCGGGTCCAGGCCGTCCAGCACGGCGTCGACCAGGGTGTCCGGCGCCTCCGGGTGGATCTGCCAGAAGCCGCCGTTGCTGATCCGCCAGGTCCGCCCGGCGGCCCGCTCGCGGACGAAGCCGCGCCCGTGCACCTTGTGCACGTCGCCCTGCGCGTCCACCCGGGCGATCGACACCGGCTTGTCCAGCTCGACCAGCGGCAGCTGGGCGCCGTCGCGCGGGGTCAGCACGATCTGGCGGTCCGAGGAGCCGGTCGCGGCGATCGCCTCGACGCTGGCCACGCCCGGCCAGTCGCGGGCCTCGATGCCCAGCTCGGTGACGCCCTCGGCGGCGATCAGGCAGCGGTCGATCGCCTGCACGTCGTGCGAGCGGTGCTTGCGCAGGCCGACCTTGCCGGTCTCCGGGTCCACCGCGTACTGGACCCGGGTGCGCCAGGCCGGCACCTGCCCGGCCGGGAGCTTGCCGCCGACCGGCTCGACGCTGCCGTCCCAGCCCGCCTCGGCCGGGGTGAGCCCGGCCAGCTTGGCCAGCTGCTCGGTCAGCACCGCGGCCTTGAGCTTGCGCTGCCCGCCCGGGGTGACGTGCTGCCAGTCGCAGCCGCCGCACTTGCCGGGCCCGGCGAACGGGCACGGCGCCTCGATCCGGTCCTTGGCGGGCTCCAGGACCTCCACCGCGTCGGCCCGCAGGAACCGCGAGGTGGTGGTGCCGTCGGTCACCAGCGCGACGACCTTCTCGCCGGGCAGCGCGTGCCGCACGAACAGCACCCGCCCCTCGTGCCGGGCCACACAGTGCCCGCCGCCGTGCGCGACCGGGCCGACCTCGACCTCGTACCGCTGTCCGGCCAGCGGCTCGCCGGACGGCGTCTCGGGCCGCGGCGCCCGGGCGGCGGCGCCGCGCAGTGCCTTCGGCGGCCGCACCGCCTGCTTGCGCGGAGCCTTCCGGGCGCCGCCGGCGGAACCGGCGGAACCGGGAGCCCCCTTGCCGCCCGTGCTCTTCGCCGCGCCCTTGCCGGCGCCCGCGCCCTTCCCGCCCGCGCCCTTGCCTGCTCCCTTGTCGCCCGCGCCCCGGCCCGGCGCGCGGTCCTCCGACGGCGTCTGCTCCCCCGGGACGATCGGCGCGGTGCGTGCGGTCAGGCCGTCGCGGTCGGTGGCCTCCGGACGGGACGGCCGGCCCCACCGCGGACGGGAGACCTGCCCGGGCTGGGAGCCACCCCGGCGGGAGCCCTTGCCGGAGGAGCCCGAGGAGCGGGGCGGAGTGTTGCGGGTCACTGGGAGGCGTCCTTGCTGAGGTCGGAGCTGGCGCCGCCGGTGCTCGCACCGGCGGAGACGGAATCCTTCGACTTTACGGCCTTCGGCGCCCGAGGCTCGCCACGCCGGACGGCACCCGGCGCCGACCAGGCCTTCTGCGGCTTGCGGCGCTCCGAGGACTCCAGCTGCCAGGGCACCGAGGTGACCATCACCCCGGGCTTGAACAGCAGCCGACCCTTGAGCCGCAGCGCGCTCTGATTGTGCAGCAGGTGCTCGTACCAGTGGCCGACCACGTACTCGGGGATGTAGACCGAGACCACGTCGCGCGGGCTGTTGCGCCGCAGGTTCTTCACGTAGTCCAGCACCGGCCCGGTGATCTCGCGGAACGGCGAGTCCAGCACCTTGAGCGGCACCTCGATGCCCCGCTCGTCCCACTCCCGCCGCAGCGCCGCCGTGTCGGCCGGGTCCACGTTGACCGTGACGGCCTCCAGCGTGTGGGCGCGGGCCAGCCTGGCGTACGCGAGGGCGCGCAGCGCCGGCTTGTGCAGCTTGGAGACCAGCACGATGGCGTGCACCCGGGTGGGCAGCACCACGTCGTCCGCCTCCTCGGCGGCGATCAGCTCCTCGGAGACCCGGTCGTAGTGGCGCCGGATGCCCTTCATCATCACGAACAGCACGATCATCGCCGCGATCGCGATCCAGGCGTGGCTGATCTTGGTGACCAGGACGACGATCAGCACGGCCATGGTCATCACCAGGCCGAAGGTGTTGATCGCCCGGCTGCGCTGCATGTGACGGCGCTTGGCCGGGTCGGTCTCGGCGCGCAGCAGCCGGGTCCAGTGCCGGATCATGCCGGACTGACTCATGTTGAACGAGACGAAGACGCCGACGATGTAGAGCTGGATCAGCCGGTTCGGGTCGGCGTCGAAGGCGATCACGAACAGGATCGCGGCGATCGCCAGCAGGATGATGCCGTTGGAGAAGGCCAGCCGGTCGCCGCGGGTGTGCAGCTGGCGCGGCAGGTAGCGGTCCTGGGCCAGGATCGAGCCGAGCACCGGGAAGCCGTTGAAGGCGGTGTTGGCGGCCAGGACGAGGATCAGGCCGGTCACGGCGGCGACGAAGTAGAAGCCCGCCGTGAAGTTGCTGAACACGGCCTCGCTGATCTGGGCCAGCGCGGTCTTCTGGTGGTAGCCGGCCGAGACGCCGCCGAGCTGCTCGGCCGGATTCTCGGCCATCTGGACGCCGGTCAGCCGGGCCAGCCAGATGATGCCCATGAACATCACGACGGCGATGCTCGCCATCATCAGCAGCGTGGTGGCCGCGTTCTTGCTCTTGGGCTTGCGGAAGGCCGGCACGCCGTTGGAGATCGCCTCCACGCCGGTGAGCGCGGCACAGCCGGAGGAGAAGGACTTCAGCAGCAGGAAGACCATCGCGAAGCCCGCCAGCGACTCGTTGCCGGGCGTCGCCACGAGGCGGAAGCCGGAGCTCTCGGCGGGCATGTCCTGGCCGAGCACGAAGTGCCGGAACACGCCGTAGCCGACCATCCCGATCACGCCGATCATGAAGGCGTAGGTGGGGACGGCGAAGGCGGAACCGGATTCGCGCACGCCGCGCAGGTTCATCCCCATCAGCAGGATGACCACGATCACCGACAGGGTCAGTTCGTGGCCGCGCAGCGCGGGGACGGCGGAGACGACGTTGGCGACGCCCGAGGTGGTCGAGACGGCCACGGTGAGGACGTAGTCGACCATCAGGGCGCTCGCCACCACCAGACCCGCGTTGGGCCCGTGGTTGACGGTCGCGACCTCGTAGTCACCGCCACCGCTGGGGTAGGCGTGCACGTTCTGCCGGTACGAGGCGACGACGGCGAGCATCACGATCGCGACGACGAGACCGATCTGCCAGGAGAAGTGGATCGCCGAGGCGCCCGCGACGGACAGGGTGAGCAGGATCTCCTCGGGGGCGTACGCGACCGAGGAGAGCGCGTCCGAGGCGAAGACGGGCAGCGCGATCCGCTTGGGGAGAAGGGTTTCCCCGAGCTTGTCGCTGTGAAGGGCACGCCCGATCAGGATGCGTTTCGGAAGGTCTTTCGGCATAGGCACGTTAAGGAATCGTAGGGGCTCCCCGGACAAGGCTCCGCCGTTTGTCCCCCCCTTCGTCGCGACTGCGTTGTACGGACCGGCTAGCGTGTCGGATACGAGTCGGTGGGCACCACACGGATTGTCGGGTGGTGCCGGGACCGGCGCCCCACGAGAACGCTCGCCCCGGACGACCGGGCGGGAAAGGGAGATGAACGGTGTTTGCGCAGGTCAGTACCCTGACGGAACGGGTGAGGTAGCGCCGGTGCACATCGTCATCATGGGCTGCGGCCGCGTGGGCTCGGCCCTCGCCAGAGCACTGGAGAAACAGGGCCACTCGGTGGCCGTGGTCGACCAGGACCCGACCGCGTTCCGTCGGCTGGGCGCCGGCTTCAACGGGCGCCGGGTGACCGGCGTCGGCTTCGACCAGGACACCCTGCGCGAGGCGGGCATCGAGGAGGCCGGCGCGTTCGCCGCGGTCTCCAGCGGCGACAATTCCAACATCATCGCCGCGCGGGTGGCCCGGGAGAACTTCGGCGTGGAGAACGTCGCCGCCCGGATCTACGACCCCCGCCGGGCCGAGGTGTACCAGCGCTTGGGCATCCCGACCGTGGCGACGGTCCGCTGGACGGCCGACCAGATGCTGCGCCGGCTGCTGCCGAGCGGCGCCGAGCCGCTGTGGCAGGACCCGAGCGGCGGCGTGCAGATGGCCGAGGTCGCCTACGACCCGCGCTGGGTCGGCCGGCGGATCAGCCTGCTGGAGGAGGCCTCCGGCGCCCGGGTGGCGTTCGTCACCCGGCTCGGCGAGGGCATCCTGCCCACGCCGCAGATGGTGGTGCAGGAGGGCGACCTGGTGCACGTGATGCTGCGCCGGGCCGACCTGACGGCCGTCGAGGCCGCGTTCGCGCAGGGGCCGAAGGAGGAGGGTCACTGATGCGGGTCGCCATTGCCGGGGCCGGTGCCGTGGGCCGCTCGATCGCGGGCGAGCTGCTGGAGAACGGCCACGAGGTCCTGCTGATAGACAAGAACCCCAACTCCATCTCGGTGGAGCGGGTGCCGATGGCGGAGTGGCTGCTGGCCGACGCCTGCGAGATCACCTCGCTGGACGAGGCCGCCCTGCAGCGCTGCCACGTGGTGATCGCCGCGACCGGCGACGACAAGGTCAACCTGGTCGTCTCGCTGCTCGCCAAGACCGAGTACGCGGTGCCGCGGGTGGTCGCCCGGGTGAACAACCCCAAGAACGAGTGGCTCTTCAACGAGTCCTGGGGCGTCGACGTGGCCGTGTCCACGCCGCGCCTGATGTCCGCCCTGGTCGAGGAGGCGGTCAGCGTCGGCGACCTGGTCCGGCTGATGCGCTTCAGCCAGGGCAACGCCAACCTGGTCGAGCTGACCCTGGCCTCGGACACCGAGCTGGTCGGCACCCGGGTCGGCGACGTGGCCTGGCCGCAGGACACCGCGCTGGTGACCATCATCCGCGAGGGCCGGGTACTGGTGCCGGGCAAGGACGACACCCTGGAGGGCGGCGACGAGCTGCTCTTCGTCGCCGCGCAGGAGCGCGAGGAGGAGCTGGAGGAGCTGCTGTCGGCCATCTCCGGCGCCCAGTAGCAGCGGACCGTACGGCGAGAGGGCCCGCACCCCTGGGTCAGGGGTGCGGGCCCTCCGCCGTGCCGGAGCGGGCTACTCCGCCGGCTCCTCCTCGTCCAGCGGCGCCTTGATCGGCGGCGGGGCCTTGAGCAGGATCTGCCAGGTGACGTACATCGCGAGCAGCAGCGGCGGGATGCCGAGGGCGACCTTCAGCCAGCCCAGCAGGTTGACGTTGTGGGTGAAGTACAGCGGGAAGAGGATCACCGGCTTGAGGCCCATGATCGCCACCCAGGCCCAGGTCGCCCTGGTGTAGGCGGCCAGCCGGCCCGGGTTCTCCTTGCGCCAGGTGAACATCTCGCCGGTGATCGGGCCGAGCATCACCCCGATCATCGGCCAGCGCACCAGCGCGGAGACCGCCAGGGCGATGCAGTAGCCGACGTTCCAGAGCAGACCGGGCAGGTAGAAGTCCTCGGCCTTGCCGCTCTTCATCGAGATCCAGGCGCCGAGCGCGACGCCGAACACCCCGCTGAAGGCGTGCTGGATGGTCTCCCGCTTCGCCAGCCGGGCCACCACGAACAGCGCGCTCAGGCCGAGCGCGGCCCACGCCGAGGTGCTGACCTGGTGGGTGAGGTTGTACGTGACGATGAAGACCAGGCCGGGCAGCGTCATGTCGATCATGCCGCGCACGCCGCCGAAGGCCTTCAGGACCGTGTCGGCGGCCTCCTTGGAGGCGGCCTTGCGGGCGGCCTCCTCGGCCGCCGCGTCGTGGGCCAGGTCGAGCTGGGCGGCGTCGCCGCCGGGCTGGTTGCTCACGCTGATTCGCTCCCGTGTCCGACCGGACGCAGCTCGTAGCGGGGGTTGAACAGCACGCGGCGCCCGCGTGCGTGGCTGATCCGACCGCTGGCGACCAGCCTGCGGCCGGGCTCTATGCCCGCGATCGAGCGGCGGCCGAGCCAGACCACGTCCAGCGCCTCGGTGCCGTCGAAGAGTTCGGCCTCCAGGGCTGGCACCCCGGCCCGCGGGCGGAGCGTCACCGTGCGCAGCGTGCCCGCGACGGTGACCAGCTCGCGGTCCGCACAGCCGGCGATCGGCGTGCATCCCGACTCCGCGGCGCTCTCCTGGCGCAGGTCCTCGGCCTGGAGCTCCTCGGCCGAGGAGGTCAGCCGGCTCAGCATGCGGCGGAACCGCCCCTGCGGCTGGCCGCTGCTGTTGTCACCACTCATGCCGGAAGGGTACCGGTTTCCGGGCCCCCGGCGGCAGGTCGTTCAGCCACCGGGGGCAACGGCGGTCAGCTCTCGAACCGGTATCCCATTCCCGGTTCGGTGATGAAGTGGCGCGGGTGCGAGGGGTCCCGCTCCAGCTTGCGGCGCAGCTGGGCGAGGTAGACCCGCAGGTAGTTGGTCTCGGTGCGGTAGGCGGGGCCCCACACCTCCTGGAGCAGCTGGGTCTGGCTGACCAACCGCCCGGCGTTGCGGACGAGCACCTCCAGCAGGTGCCACTCGGTCGGGGTGAGGCGGACGTCGGCGCCGTCCCGGTTGACCTTCTTGGCGGCGAGGTCGACCGTGAAGCTCTCGGTGACGACCAGCGAATCGGCCTCCCCGGCCACCGGCTCGGCCCGCCGCACGGCCGCCCGCATCCGGGCGAGCAGCTCGTCCATCCCGAACGGCTTGGTCACGTAGTCGTCGGCACCGGCGTCCAGCGCCTCGACCTTCTCGTCCGAGGCGTGCCGGGCCGACAGCACGATGATCGGCACCCGGGTCCAGCCGCGCAGGCCCCGGATCACCTCGACCCCGTCCATGTCGGGCAGGCCCAGGTCGAGGACGACGACGTCCGGATGGCGCGCGGCGGCCAGCTCCAGGGCGCTCGCGCCGTCGTGGGCCGCGTCCACCTCGTACTTGCGGGCCTTGAGGTTGATCACCAGCGCGCGGACGATCTGCGGTTCGTCGTCCACGACGAGGACCCGGGTCATTTACGGGCTCCGCCTTTCAGGGCTGTCTGACGTGAGGACTGTGGGACTGGCTGTTCGTAGGACGTACGGCACCGGGAAGCGACCGGCCCGGCCGGTCTGCCGCCGGTTCTCATGTGATCAGCTCCGAGACCGGATCGCTCCCGTCACCGGCCGGTCCACCCGGCTCCTCCGGCTCGGGCGGCCGTTCGGCGGCCGGCAGGCTGACGACCATGGTGAGGCCGCCCCCGGGGGTGTCCTCGGCGGTGACGCTACCGTCCATCGCCTCGACGAAGCCGCGCGCCACCGCGAGCCCGAGGCCCACACCGGCGCCGCGCGGTGCGTCGCCGTACCGCTGGAACGGCGCGAAGATCCGCTCCTTGGCCTCCTCGGGCACCCCCGGCCCGCGGTCGACGATCCGCAGCTCGACCCGGCCCGGCACCCCGGGCTGCTCCAGCGCATCGGCCTTGACCAGCACCTTGACCCCGTCCGGGCTGTACTTGACGGCGTTCTCGACCAGGTTGGCCAGCGAGCGCTCCAGGAGTCCTCCGTCGGCCCGGATCATCGGCAGCGTCTCCGGAACCTCCAGGCGGACGGAGTCCGGCGGCACCCCGCCGAGCGCGTAGGGCACCACCTCGTCCAGGTCGGTCTCCTGGATCAGCGGGGTGACGGTGCCGGTCTGCAGCCGGCTCATGTCGAGCAGGTTGTTGATCAGGTGGTCCAGCCGGTCCGCCCCGGCCTCGATCCCGGCCAGCAGCTCGGCCTCGTCCTCCGGGTCCCAGTCGACGTCCGCCGAGCGCAGCGAGCTCACCGAGGCCTTGATGCCCGCGAGCGGGGTGCGCAGGTCGTGCGAGACGGCGGCCAGCAGAGCGGTCCGGATCCGGTTGCCCTCGGCCTCGCGCCGGGCCGCGGCGGCCTCCCGGGCCAGCCGGCGGCGTTCCAGCACCACGGCGGCCTGGGCGGCGAAGGCACCGAGCAGCCGCCGGTCCCCCCCGGGCAGCACCCGGCCGCGCAGCACCAGCGTCAGGCTGTCGCCGACCGGGACGTCCACGTCGGCCTCCTCCGGCCGCTCCGGCGGCCGCGGCCCGGCGGTGGCCACCGGCACCCAGGGGCCGAGCGGGTCCGGACGTTCCAGCAGCGCGGCGCTCTCCTGCCCGAAGGTCTCCCGGACCTGCTCCATCAGCGCGGTGAGCACCCCGTCCCCGTTCGGCGCGCCCCGCAGCACCGTGCCGGCCAGCGCGCTGAGCGTCTGCGCCTCGGTCTGGCTTCGGGCCGCCTGATGGGTCCGCCGGGCCGCCAGGTCCACCACCGACGCCACCGATATCCCGACGATGGTGAATATCGCCACCGCCATGATGTTCTGCGGCTCGTTGATGGTGAAGGTGTGCAGCGGCGGCGTGAAGTAGTAGTTCAGCACCGAGGAGGCCACCAGCGCCGAGCCGATCGCCGGCAGCAGCCCGCCGACCAGCGCCGCGCACACCGTCAGCGACAGGAACAGCAGCATGTCGGTGGAGAGGCCCAGTCCGCCGATCGTGGTCAGCACGATCGCCATCAGCGGCGGACCGGCCAGCCCGATCAGCCAGCCGGCGATCGTCCTGGTCCGGCCCAGGTCGGTGATCCTGCGGACGGGTACCCGGCCGCGTCCGTGCCCGGCGTGCTCGTGGGTGACCATGTGGACGTCGATGTCCCCGGCCTCCCGGGTCACCGTGGTGCCGACGCCCGGCCCGTACAGGTACTGCCAGCCGGGCCGGCGGCTGGTACCCAGCACGATCTGGGTGGCGTTCACCCCGCGGGCGAAGTCCAGCAGCCCGCCGGCCGGGTCGTCGCCCAGCACGGCGTGGAACGAGCCGCCGAGGCTCTCCACCAGCGCGCGCTGCTCGATCAGCGTCTGCGGCGAGCCGGACCCCACCAGCCCGTCCGAGCGGGAGATGTGCACGGCGAGCAGCTCACCGCCGGAGACCCGGGCCGCGATCCGGGCCGCCCGGCGGATCAGCGTCGCCCCCTCGGGTCCGCCGGTCAGACCGACCACGATCCGCTCCCGGGCCTGCCAGGTGCCCTCGATGCCCTGCTCGGCCCGGTACCTCTGCAGGTACTCGTCCACCCGGTCGGCGGTCCACAGCAGCGCCAGTTCGCGCAGCGCGGTCAGGTTGCCCGGGCGGAAGTAGTTGGCGAGCGCCGCGTCGATCTTCTCCGGCGCGTACACGTTCCCGTGCGCCAGCCGGCGCCGCAGCGCCTGCGGGGACATGTCCACGAGCTCGATCTGATCGGCCCGCCGGACCACCTCGTCCGGGACGGTCTCCCGCTGGCGCACCCCGGTGATGCCCGCGACGGCGTCGCCCAGCGACTCCAGGTGCTGCACGTTGACGGTGGAGATCACGTCGATCCCGGCCGCCAGCAGCTCCTCGACGTCCTGCCAGCGCTTCTCGTTGCGGCAGCCGGGGACGTTGGTGTGGGCCAGCTCGTCCACCAACGCCACCTGCGGGCGGCGGGCGAGGACGGCGTCCAGGTCCATCTCGGAGAACCTCGCGCCCCGGTGCACCACCTGCTGCCGCAGCACGACCTCCAGCCCGGCGACCATGTCCGCGGTACGCCGGCGGCCGTGGTCCTCCACGAACGCCACCACGACGTCCGTGCCACGCTCGTGCCGCCGGTGCGCCTCGGCGAGCATGGCGTACGTCTTGCCGACCCCGGGGGCCGCCCCGAGGTAGATCCGCAGCCTGCCTCGTCCCATGAGCACCATTCTTGATCCGGCCACGCCCGGGAGCCACCCCCGGACACCTGTTCCCCTTTTCCTTCGAGACTACGGCGTGAGCAGCGATTTTCCGCTGATCAGTGCACCGATCAGGCGGTTTTAGCGACATATTGACGGCGGACCAGCCACTCGGCGGGGGCCGGTCGGCAGGGGTCGACGGCACGTCCAGCCATTTTCCCGGAAACGCGAAGAACCCCCATCCGGATTCCGGATGGGGGTTCTTCTCAAGAATTGTTCGGCGGCGTCCTACTCTCCCACAGGGTCCCCCCTGCAGTACCATCGGCGCTGTAAGGCTTAGCTT